>NZ_JBFTRS010000004.1:0-320358 GCF_056399645.1 Massilia sp. 01N417
CAGGCGGCTCGTCGGCCACCGGCGCGGCAACCGGCGGCGCAGCCACCAACGGCGGCTCGACCGGCGGTGCCGGCGGCGCAGGCGGTGCGGGCGGCACCAGCACCGGCGGCCGTGGCGGCGACCTGGCTGCCATCACCACCGGCTATGGCGCCAACGGTGCGGGCGGTGCGGGTGCAGGCGGCAACGGCGGCACGAACACCGTCAATGCCGGCACCTTCAACATGTCGAACAACATGAGCGGCGCCGGCCAGAACGCGGCAGGCATCATGGTCATCAGCCAGAACACCGGCATCTCCTCCCTGGTCCAGCAAAGCGTCAACGTCCAGGCCAACCTGAAAGTCGGCGGCCAGTAACCGGGCCTGGCGAAGCGGCCGCCGCGCCTCCGGGCGCGGCGGTTGCCGAGCCAAGAGCAGAGCAAACGGGGGTACAGAATGCAGCAATCATTCAACCAGGGGGTCGTCAGGCGCTTGTGCGGCATCGCTGCGCTCGCGTTGCTGGCGTCTCCGGCCTGGGCCGGCGAGCCCCAGGCCGGCCAAGACGGGGCTCAGCCGCCGGCCAGGCAGGAGACCAAGCCGGAAACGGCGGCCCCGGCCCGGTCCGGCCTGAGCCTCGATTTCGGCCCGGCCGCCGACCTCGGCAAGCTCGAGCAGTCGCGCGGCGGTGCGGAAACCAAGAACGACGTCAAGCTCGATGGTGTCGTGACGGGCAACAGCGCCATCAACGTCTCCACCGGGGGTAACGTGATCGATTCCGGCGCGTTTTCGAACATGTCCGGTATCCCGGTCGTGATCCAGAACAGCGGAGCCAACGTGCTGATCCAGAGTTCCACCGTCATCAATGTGCAATTCAAATGAAACTTAGCGCAATGCCCCTGCTGTGCGCGCTGATGGGCGTCACCTGCGTGAACGCAGCCGAGCTGCCGATCGCGGGTGGCGCCCGTTTTAACATTCCCGTGCATAGCCTGAAGGAACTGAAGTTCATCTCCACCACCCGCCAGCAATTCGATTTCAGCTGCGGCTCGGCGGCGCTGGCGACCCTGCTGACCCACCATTACGGCTACCCGATCAGCGAGACCACGGCCTTCCAGGCCATGTGGGAGCAAGGCGACCAGCAGAAGATCCGGCGCGAAGGCTTTTCGCTGCTCGACATGCAGCGCTACCTGGCCTCGATCGGCTTCAAGGCGGACGGCTTCCGCCAGCCGATCGACAAGCTGATCCAGGCCAAGGTGCCGGCCATCGTGCTGATCTCCGAGAGGGGTTACAACCACTTTGTCGTCGTCAAGGGCGCCGAGGATGGCCGCATCCTGCTGGGCGACCCGTCCAGCGGCACCCGCGCGATCACGCGCGAGCACTTCGAATCCATCTGGCCGAGCCGGCTGCTGTTCGTGATCCACGACGCGCCGTCCCGGCCCCAATTCAATCTCACCGCCGACTGGCGTGCCGCACCGCGCGCGCCGCTGAGCGACGCGGTGAACCGGACCGGCATCGACAATACGAGTCTGCCGAAGTTCGGTCCGACCGATTTTTAAGAGGAGATACCATGCGCCTCACCGTCAAGATCTGCCTGCTGCTGGCCAGCGCCGCAATCGCCGGCCAGGGCCTGGCAGGCGCACCGGAGCGCGGCTTCGACCCCGCGCAGGCGGTCGACCCGGCCGCCCTCGACGAGCTGCGCGGCGGCTTCGAGATGCCTGGCGGCCTCATCGTCTCGCTGGGCATCGAGCGCATCGTCAGCATCAACGGCAACGTCGCCGAACGCAGCCAGCTCAACCTGGGCAACCTCGGCACCCTGACCAGCGGCATGTCGCGCGTCTCGGCCGAGACCGCCGGCCAGGTCAACCTGATCCAGAACGGCGTCGGCACCGCCAACCTCCAGCTCGGGAAGGACGTGCTGGGCGGGACTTTTATCCAGAATAACTTGAACAACCAGCTGATCAACAGCCAGACCATCATCAACGCCAGCGTAGACGCGCGCGGACTAATGCAAACCATGAATTTCCAGTCCACGCTCGCGAACGCCTTAAACACCGCCGTCACAGGAAGGTGACGGTCCAACCCGGAGAAAAAAAATATGCAAAAGTTTCCAGCACTGTCCACTGCGATTGGGGTGAGTCTCATCCTTGCGGCCTTCCCTGCAGGCGCCCAATCGCCTGATCTATTGGAACAGCTGAAGATCATGCGGCAACAGCTGGAAGAACAACGTGTCCGGGTGGACGAGCTGGAGCGTCAACTGCGCGCGAGCGGGGTCGCTCAGCCGACCCAGCTTGACAAGCTGCGCGGCACCGGCGCGGCCGCGGTGGCCGACACCGGCCAGCAGACGGACAACGGCGGTGCGCCGCCGCCGTCGCCGCAGCCGGTCAACGGCGGCAACGCGGTCGGCCGTCCGCCGAGCGAAGCCGCGCGCGCACCGCAGGTGGCGCCGATCTTCGAAAGCCCGGGCGTGCTGACGCCGCGCGGCCAGATGGTGTTCGAGCCCTCGGTGCAGTACGGTTATTCGTCCAGCAACCGCGTGGCCCTGGTGGGCTACACGGTGATTCCCGCGCTGCTGATCGGCCTGCTGGACGTGCGCGAGGTCAAGCGCAACACCACCACCGCCGCCGCCACCTTCCGCTACGGCTTCGACAACCGCCTCGAGCTGGAAGCCAAGATTCCCTACGTCTACCGCAGCGATTCCACCGTCAGCCGCGAGCTGTTCACCGGCACCGCGGCCGAACGCGCCTTCGAAACCAGCGGCAAGGCGATCGGCGACATCGAACTGGGCTGGCGCTACCAGCTGAACGACGGTGGCATCGAGAAGCCGTACTATATCGCCGGCCTGCGCTTCAAGACCCGTACCGGCCGCGATCCCTTCCAGGTCGTGACCGACTGCCAGACCCGCTGCGTGGGCGACAACGTCACCGGCACCGGCCTGCCGCTCGACCTGCCGACCGGCTCCGGCTTCTATTCGCTGCAGCCGAGCCTGACCTGGCTGATGCCGTCCGACCCGGCGATCTTCTTCGGCAGCTTCAGCTACACCCATAACTTCAAACGCGGCAACGTCTACCGCACTGTCCAGAACGGCGTGAAGGAATTCCTGGGAGATGTAAAACCGGGCGATGTGTTCGGCTTCAACTTCGGTATGGGCCTGGCGCTCAACGAAAAGGCCTCGTTCAGCATCGGCTACGACCACAGCTCGGTGGCCCGCACCCGCCAGGGCGGCCAGGTGGTGCCGGGTTCGGTCCGCATCCAGCTCGGCACCCTGCTGCTGGGCTATTCCTACCGTCTGAGCGACAAACGCACCCTCAACGTCTCGGTCGGCGCCGGCCTGACCCGCGACACCCCGGACGTCACCCTGATGGTCAGGGTTCCATTTTCGTTCTGAAGCGCTCCTGGAACGGCAACGGCGCGCCGCCCTCACGGGCTGGCGCGCCGTTTTTTATCCAGAGCCGGAATCAGACGTAGTAGACCAGCGCGGCCAGGCCGACGATCAGCAGCACCTTGGTGGCCTTGTACGCATTCTTGTTCCAGGCCTTGTAGCGGCGGCGGTACTGGCCCATCACGTGGGAGATGCGGAACAGCTTGCTCACCAGGCCGGTCTGGTCGCCGCTTTCGTTGGGCGAGGCGGCGGCCGTCATCATGGTGCGGCCCAGCCAGCGGTTGACGGCGCCCATGCCGAAGCGCAGCGGGCGCTCGACGTCGCAGAACAGGATCACGCGATCCTGGCCGCTGGTGTTCTCGGCCCAGTGGATGAAGGTTTCGTCGAAGATCACGCCCTGGCCGTCGCGCCAGCTGTAGCGCTGGCCGTCGACTTCGATGAAGCAGCGGTCGTCGTTCGGCGTGGCCAGGCCAAGGTGGTAGCGCATCGAACCGGCGAAGGGGTCGCGGTGCGGGTTCAGTTTGGCGCCGGGCGGCAGTTCGGCGAACATGGCGGCCTTCACCGACGGGATCCCCTGCAGCAGCGCATAGGTCTTCGGGCACAGGCGCTCGGCCGACGGGTGGCTGGCGTCGTACCACTTCAGGTAGAAGCGCTTCCAGCCGGTCTTGAAGAAGGAATTGAAGCCGGCGTCGTTGTTTTCTTCGGAGGCCTTGATCTTCTGGAGCGCGACCAGGTTCAGCGCTTCTTCGCGGATCACCTGCCAGTTCTGCTGCAGGACGTCGAGTTCGGGGAATTCGCGCACCGGAATGTAGGGCGTGCTCGGCACACGCGAAAACAGGTGCATAAAAATATTGATCGGTGCCATGAACGACGAATGGTCGAACAGCTGGCGGCCGAACGGGAGGCGGACCTTACCGCGGAAATGAATATGCAGGACGGAAAGGATGAGAAAACCCACGACTGCCCACTTCATTACGCCTCCACTTGCACCTGTCTACACGGAGCGCAAGGATACCATATGCGACGCGCAGCCGTTCGCCGGCCCTCCCCCGCATGCGGTGGAGGTGCCGGCTTCAGGCTGCGACTTGTCGTGGACGTGCTACAGGGTCAGTGCATGACGGAGGTGACAGCGTAACCTTTCTCGGCCAGCTGGCCGGAGAGGTTCTGGATATGGTAGTCGTCGATCTGCTGGGCGTTGTCGTCCACCTCGACCGCACGGGCTTCGACTTCCCAGTCTGTATTCGTGGCTTCCTCGGGGATGTTGCGGGTTTCGGGCACCGCCAGGTACGAGAACTTGCCGTCCTGTTCGGCTCTGCGGTAAATATCCAGGCGCATAGTCGTTTCCTTTCTAAGCATGGCTGATGGACTCAAGCCATCAGTATGCCCACGATAGGCGAAGGGCGGAGCACAGTCTGTTAATCGACGCACACTGGCTTTAAGACAAGAAACTTTTTGCCGCTCAACGGCCCGGCGACGCCCCCAGCACCCGCGCCGGCAGCATCACGACGGCACGCAACAACTCGAACACGGCCTCGACGCCGATGCCGACCAGGCGGAAAGGCAGCAGGATCAGCCAGACCAGCGGATACAGGAACAGTGCCAGCAGGGCCAAGGGCCAGCACAGGAACAGCAGCAGCAACCAGGCGAGGAATCCGAGCATTGTTCGCTCCTTCAGTGAGAAGTGACGTCGATGCTGTGACTGTAATGACAAGACGGCGCGAGGGCAATCCCGATGCGATGAAAGGCAGCCTGCCGGGATAAACGGGAGAAAAGCGGGGGTAAATGGGGCCTGCGCGGGAACGACGTGTGGGCGTGTCATTCCCGCGCAGGCGGGAATCCAGGTTTACCGCGAGTACCGAAGACTTAGGCGTACACCGCCGCGCCAGCCTGTTCGCGAACACCGTCTTCCTCGAACCGCGCCACCAGCTCAGCCCGGATCGACGCCTCCAGCGACGGAATCGAACCACCGCAGCGATAGGCAAAGCTGATTTGCACCACGTCGCCCGCCCGCACATCCAGCGGACGCGCCAGCGGCAGCATCATGTAATGGTTCAGCCAGTCGACCGTGGTTCCCTGCTCTTCAATGATGTACAACACGTTCTTGGTGATGAAGCGCAGCGCGTTCAGGCGGCCGGTCTTTTCGACCTGGAAGCGGCCTTCCCAGGCGATCAGGGAATCGACCGGCTGCTTGAAATCGAGGATGCTGTAGACGGCCGGCTGGGCCAGCTCCACCGTGCCCGGATAGACCGCATTGGTCGCCTGGAACTGCACGATCGGGGCCTGGAAGCCTTCGAAATCGTATTCCTGCTGCAGGGGCTGGGCCGCCATGATGACGGCTTCCGGCAGGAACACGGGCAGCGGGCCGCCGAAACGCGCCAGGTAGCGGCGCTTGAAGGACTCGATCACCTCGACCAGCTTCTCGCGCACCATGCCGACGTGGATCATCTCGCAGATCACGACATCGACCGGCTCGGGCGGCAGGTACTCGGAGGCGTCGGCGTGGATCACCTCGACCTTGTGGCCGTTCTCGTTCATGGCCAGGAATTTGCGCGCTTCACGCACCATGTCCGGGTTGAACTCGACGCAGTAGACCTTGCTGGCGGCCTGGGCGGCAAAAAAGGACAGCACGCCGGTGCCGCCACCCAGTTCCAGGACCTTGGCGCCCGGCTTGACGGCGTGGAAGATCGCCGACTTGAAGCCGTGCATGCGATTCTGGTCCATCAACATGTTGTGGTGGTAATGGACCGGAATGAATTGTCCCAGGTAGCAGCTCTCGATTTCGCGTTCGTTCAGCATGTTGTTCCTTGTTGTCAGCTCCCGGTCCCGCCGGCGCCATGGTTGGTCTACGGCTGAATTATCTTCAAGAAACACTTATTGCCATACGCCGAGCTGATGGCGAATTCCCGTCCAGTTTCGCCGTTTGGGCGCCGGCCTCGTTAATCGAGAGAATTCTTTTGCAGCCGCAAATGGCAGTGCTAGTATGAAGGCGTCAGCGGCCCCGGGCGCATTGCCCCATCGATCATGTCCTGCACCATCGGTATGCTGTCGGCGAACGTCGCCGACCTTCTCCTCGATGTCGTCTTCCTTGTCGACGCCACCGGAAAGCTCGTCGATGTGAGCGCCGGGTGCGAGCGGCTGCTGGGCTACCGTCCCGACGAAATGATCGGCCGGAACCTCTTCGATTTCGTCGCGGAGCAGGATCGCGCCCGTAGCCTCGAGGAAGCGGCGCGCATACAGTCCGGCGAGGAAGGCATCGGCTTCGAAAACCGCTATCGGCGCAAGGACGGCGGCCTGGTCGACATCATGTGGTCCGCACGGCGCATCGATGCGCTGGGCCTGCGGATCGGGGTTGCCCGCGACATTACCGCGCGCAAGCAGGCGGAGCGCCGCCAGGCCGCGCTGTATGCGATTTCCGAGGCTGCCCACCGGGCGCCGGACCTGGCGAGCCTGTGCGCGGAAATCCATGCGGTGCTGGACGGCCTGGTCGGCGTCACCGGGATGGCGGTCGTCACCGAAGACGCCTGTGGCGGATGCAGGACGATCTACCTGAAGAGCACGGCCGGCGACTCTTCCGAGGCGCGCCATTTCGAGCAATGGCGCGGCATGCCGCCGCCGGGTTGGCTGGCGCTGGAACTGCGCGGCACGGACGGCGCCATCGGCGGCCTGCTGCTACGCTCCCGCGGCGACGCCGCCTATCCGGCGCAAGACTGCGAACTGCTGGGTTTTACCGCGGGACAGATCGGCATGGCCCTGGAGCGCAAACGCCTGCACGACGACCTGCTGCGCCACGCCTGCCATGATGAACTGACCGGCCTGCCGAACCGCTATCTGTTTTTCGACCGGATCGGCACCGCATTGGCGCGCGCACGGCGCACGGGTGCACGGATGGGCTTGCTCTACGTGGACATCGACGATTTCAAGCAGGTCAACGACGTCCATGGTCACGCGGCCGGCGACGAACTGTTACGCGGTGTCGCCGCCCGCCTGGCGAACTGCGCCCGCGATTCGGATACCGTGGCGCGCATCGGTGGCGACGAATTCGTACTGATCCTGGAAGACCTCAACAGCGCGGACGACGCCGACCGCATCGCCCATCAGATCGGCGCGGCGATGGCGATCCCGATGCGGATCGACAGCGCCGAGCTGGCTGTCGGGGCCAGTATCGGCTGCGCGGTATTCCCGGACCACGGCCAACGGATCGAGGAGCTGCTGAAGCACGCCGACATCGACATGTACCGCCAAAAAAAGGCCAGGAAGGCAGATCCTGCCAAGGCCGCCTGTTGAGACGCAGCCCCGCAGGCCTCAGCGGGCGCCGGCCGACCGTTCCGCGAGCTGGGCTGCGGTCAAGCCTTCGCTGTTGCGCAGAGCGGGATTCGCGCCCTGCCTGGTCAGGAAGTCCACCATGTCCGGATGCCCTTCGCGCGCCGCCATCATCAGCGGGGTATAGCTGCCGCTGGCCGGCGGAGAGACGGCGTCCACCCTGGCGCCGCGCTTGATCAGCAGACGGGCGATGTCCTCGTCGCCGCTGGCGGCCGCGTAATGCAGCGGGGTCCAGCCCGGACGGTTGACGGCGGCGCCGCGTGCGACCAGGGCCTCGGCGGCCGGCCGGTTGCGCTTGAAGGCCGCCATCATGAGGGCCGTGTTACCGTTCAGAGCGGGAGCGTCGAGCTGGATGCCGGGCTGGTCGAGCAGCGCCTGCAACACCCGCATCGACCCTTCGCGCACCGCCAGCACCAGCGCCGGCTCGCCGCCCAGCGGATTCTGCCGGTTCGGATCGACGCCCGCGGCCAGCAGGGATTTGACGGTCTTGAGGTCATCCATCTGCACGGCGCGGTAGAAGTCGGCCGTCTGGCCGGTGGTGACGGCGAAGGCTGCCGTACCCGGGAAGGCGGCCATGAAGACGGCGGCAAGAACCGTCCTGCCGGTCAGGCGTAGAAAACCGCGACGCTGCATCATGGCGCACTCCCTCCTTAATTGTTCGGAACCTTGAAGAGTTTATAGAAATTGTCGGTCGTGCGCTCAGCCACTTCGCGCAGCGGCACGTCCTTGAGCGTGGCGATGAACTCGGCCACATGCGGCACGAAGCCCGGCTCGTTCACTTTCCCGCGGTAGGGCACGGGTGCGAGATACGGCGAATCGGTTTCGATCAGGATACGGTCCAGCGGCAGCGCCTTGGCCACCGCCTGCAGGTCTTTCGCGCTCTTGAAGGTGACGATGCCGGAAAAGGAGATGTAGAAACCCATCTCGATCGCGGCCTGCGCCACTTCCAGGGTCTCAGTAAAGCAGTGCATGACGCCGGCCACGCCGCCCTTGTCCACCGCCGCGCCCTCTTCCTGCAGGATGCGGATGGTATCAAGACTGGCCGAACGGGTATGGATGATCAGCGGCTTGCGCGTCTCGCGCGAGGCGCGGATATGGGTGCGGAAGCGCTCGCGCTGCCACTCCAGGTCGCCCTCCAGGCGGTAGTAGTCGAGGCCGGTCTCGCCGATCGCGACGATCTTCGGATGGTCGGCCAGGCGCACCAGCTCTTCGACGCTGGGCTCGGGCGTGTCCTCGTAGTCGGGATGGACGCCGACCGATGCGTAGATATGCGGATATTGCTCGGCCAGCGCGAGCACGCTCGGGAATTCCGGCAGGTTGACGGACACGCACAGTGCCTTGTCGACCTTGTTCTCGGCCATTTTGGCGAGGATCTCGGGCATGCGGGCGGCCAGCTCCGGGAAATTGATGTGGCAGTGTGAATCGATGTACATCCCGTCATTGTACGCGAGTCGCCCCAAATGAACGGAACGCCGGCCCGATCGGCTCTGTGCCACACTCGCTCGCACGACCTTTCAGCATGGAGCCCTGTCATGAGCAACGAACAGCAGAAGCAGAACGAGCAACCGGTCCCGCCCGGCAACCAGCAAGCCGCCCAGCCGTCCGGCCAGTCCCAGCAGCAGGCGCAAGCCGACAACCATCCGGACTTCGATGCGCTGGCGAACAAGAAGCCGGAAGAGCTGACGCCGGAAGAATTGCGCCTGATGGCGGACACCATGCCCGGCGAGGGACCGGGCGATTAGAACGACCCTACGTCGTCCCCGCGAAGGCGGGGACCCAAGTTTGATCCGGCAATGACGGCGCAATCACCCGAGCGTTGACCCCACAGCACATCGCTGCCTATAATTTAGCCTCCTCAGGAGGACGACCTCCCCCGGCATTTCGGGGCATCTAATTCGGGACGACCCGCTCTATCAAGGAGTGAGTCATGGCCTGGATAATGCTTGTGATCGCCGGCGCTCTCGAAGTTGCATGGGCTTATTCGATGAAGGTATCGGATGGCTTTTCCCGCCCCCTTCCCGCAGTTCTGACGCTCGTGTTGATGACAGCCAGCTTTGGCCTGTTGTCCTTTTCGATGCGCACCATTCCGCTCGGCACCGCCTACACCATCTGGACCGGCATCGGCGCCGTCGGCGCATTCGTGCTCGGCGTTGCCGTGCTTGGCGAACAATTCACCGTTCAGCGCGCGATCGCGGCCGCCCTCATCGTCAGCGGACTGGTGCTGATGAAACTGGGGTCTGAGGTGTAGTGGAACGGAAGGCCGGGTTCCGCCAAAAACAGACGTTCAGGCGCCGGCCGCAAAAGGCATCGGAATGCCGAACAAGAGGGTATTGTTGAATTGCGAGCCGCAAAGTCAATACGGTCGGTGGGACTTCCAAAGCTCTGGTGCATACGCGGATCAGCCCGTCGTACAGACATGAATTGATTTCGCCTTGCATTGAGATTTCCTCGTTTGTCGAGGCGTCGGCAATCCACGAACATGGCGTCACCATCGAATACCAAGGAGACATCATGTTACTGAAAGAGCGAGTGGCCATCGTCACGGGTGGAGCGGGCGTCAATGGACTGGGCTTTGCGACGGCGCGGATGCTGGCTGCGCAGGGCGCCAACGTCGTGATCCTGGACCTGGCGGCAAGCAACCCGGCTGGCGCCGCAGCCGAGCTCGGGCCACAGCACCTCGGCCTTGTTGCCGACGTGACCGATAAGGACCAATGCGAAGCCGCCGCGCGGGCGGCGCTGGCGCGCTACGGTCGCATCGACATTCTGTTCAACAACGCCGGCATTACCCAGCCGCGCAAGACGCTGGAAATTTCTGCCGCGGACTACGACGCCGTGCTCGACGTCAGCCTGCGCGGTACGCTCCTGATGTCCCAGGCAGTCCTGCCGGCCATGCAGCGGCAACAACAAGGCAGCATCATCTGCACCTCGTCGGTGTCGGCGCAGCGCGGCGGCGGCATCCTGGGCGGTCCGCACTATTCTGCCGCAAAGGCTGGCGTGCTAGGGCTGACTCGCGCGATGGCGCGGGAGTTCGGCCCGGACGGCATTCGCGTCAACGCCATCACGCCTGGCCTGATCGCCACCGACATCATCAAGGGCAAGCTGACGGAAGAGCGCAAGGGCGAGATCGCCGAGCAGATTCCGCTGGCGCGCCTGGGCCGGGCCAGCGACATCGCCGGTGCGGTCGTATTCCTCGCCAGCGAGCTGTCCGCCTACTGCACAGGCATCACGCTGGACGTCAACGGTGGCATGCTGATCCACTGAGTCCTGGCAACGGGCCGCCACCACCCGGCCCTTCAGGCCTGTTCGCGGGACGGCGCTGTGTCCGCCCCCATCCTTTCCGTCGCCGCGCTGTCGAAGTCGGCGAATCCCCGGATCCAGTCCAGCACGATGCGCACCGACTGCAGCCCTTCTCTGCTTTTCGGGACTGCCAGGTGATGCGCAGTCGCTTCGATGGCGAGCTCGCCGAACGGGCAGACCAGGCGGCCCTGCCGCAGGTAGTCGTGGACCAGGACCGTGCTTTCGATGCACATTCCGAGCCCATTCTCGGCGGCGGCCAGCGTCATGAACGCGCGGTCCAGGCGTAGGCCGCGCACCGGGTTGCCGCACCCGGGCGCGAAGCGTGCGATCCATTCGTCCCAGGAAGTCAGCGAGACGTCGTTCTGGATCAGGTAAAAATGCTCGATATCGCCAACGGGCAGCGGCAGGGTCCAGCCATCGACCAGGTCCGGACTGCACACCGGCAGGTAGCGCTCGCGCCGGGACACCGGCTCGACGTGCACGCCGGCGGAGGCTTGCGGCCTGCCATAGGTCACCGCGACGTCGACGCCGCTGTTGGAAAAATCCGGTGGCTGGTGCACCGCCCACAGCCGGACGTCGACCTCCGGATGGGCGCGCAGGAAGGCGGGCAATCTCGGCATGATCCAGATCGCGGCGAAGCTGGGAGCGCTCTGGATCGTCACGACATGCTGCTTGCCGCCGCGGTCGAGGATGGTGCGCAACTCATCGTCGATGTCGCCAAAGGAGCGGCGAATCACCTCGTACAGGCGGGCACCTTCCGCGGTCGGCACGACCCCGCGGCGCGCTCGCTCGAACAGCAGGGTCCCGAGCGCCTCCTCGAGCGTCTGGATCGAATGGCTGACCGCCGAGGCTGTGATGGACAGCTCCTGGGCCGCCGCGGCAAACGAACGGTGCATGTAGGCCGCCTCGAAGGCTTGCAATCCTTTGAGTGAAGCCTTGCGAAGAGCGCGGTATCGCTGAACTGGTTTCATCTATCGCCAAGAATTACTCGCTATACGGTTCATCGGTCAATTCATACACTGGTCTCGTAAAACCGCTGCACGAGACGCTTGAATCAGTCGAAAAACCGGATTGGAGACACACACATGGAGCAGCAACACTCCCCGTATCACACCTCCCTACGCGCCTTGACGAGTGCGGCCTACCGCATCCGTCGCTACGCGCTGCGCATGGGCGAGGTCCAGGGCCAGGGTTACGTCGGGCAGGCCCTCGGGATGGCCGACATCCTCGCCGTCGCCTACCGGCACGCGATGAATTATCGGCCGGATGAGCCGGAATGGGAAGGCCGCGACCGTTTTCTGCTGTCGCACGGCCATTATGCGATCGCACTCTACGCCGCCCTGCTCGAAGCCGGCATTCTGCCCGAATCCGAACTGAAAACCTACGGCAGCGACGATAGCCGCCTGCCGATGTCCGGCATGGCGACCTATACGCCAGGCATGGAAATGTCCGGCGGATCGCTTGGCCAGGGCCTGAGCATCGCGGTCGGCATAGCGCTGGGCCTGCGCCAGAAGAACAACCCGGCTTTCGTCTACAACTCGATGTCCGACGGCGAGCTCGACGAAGGCTCGACCTGGGAAGCGGCGCTGTCCGCGGCTCACTTCGGTCTCGGCAACCTGATCTGCCTGGTCGACATCAACAACCAGCAGGCCGACGGCCCGTCGAGCAGGATCCTCGGCTTCGAACCGCTGGCCGACAAGTGGAACGCCTTCGGCTGGTTCGTCCAGCGCGTCAAGGGCAACGATATCGGCGCCGTGGTGCAGGCCTTCGACGCTGCGCGCAGCCATCCGGCCCCGCAGCCGCGCGTTATCCTGTGCGACACCCTGATGGGCAGCGGCGTGCCCTTCCTCGAGCAGCGCGACAAGAACCATTTCATCCGCGTCGAGGCCGACGAATGGCAGCAGGCCATCGCCATCCTCGATGCGCAACAGGCAGGAGACAACCAATGAGCACCGCTACCCAGAACAAGCCCCGCCTGACCACCTCGGCGATGATCGCATCCATCGCCACCGAAGGCCAGCGCACCAAGAGCGCGCCGTTCGGCAATGCCTTGGTCGAGTTGGCAAGCCAGCGCCGGGACATCGTAGGGATGAGCGCCGACCTGGCCAAATATACCGACCTGCACCTGTTTGCCAAGGAATTCCCGGAGCGCTTCTTCCAGATGGGGATGGCCGAGCAGTTGCTGATGGGCGCCGCCGGCGGCATGGCGAAAGAAGGCTACATGCCCTTCGTCACCACCTATGCGGTGTTTGCGTCGCGCCGGGCTTACGACTTCATTCATCAGGTGATCGCCGAGGAAAACCTCAACGTCAAGATCGCCTGCGCCCTGCCGGGCCTGACGACGGGCTACGGCCCCAGCCACCAGGCCACCGAAGACATTGCCATCTTCCGCGGCGTACCAGGCCTGACCATCGTCGACCCCTGCGACGCGCTCGACACGGAACAGGCGGTGGCGGCCATCGCCGCCCACCGGGGGCCGGTCTACATGCGCTTGCTGCGCGGTAAAGTCCCGCTGGTGCTGGACGAATATGACTACACGTTTGAACTCGGCAAGGCGAAGCTGCTGCGCGATGGCCGCGATGTCTTGATGATCTCCAGTGGCATCATGACGATGCGCGCGCTGGAAGTGGCCGAGGCGCTGAAGGCGGACAACGTGAGCGTGGCGGTGCTGCATACGCCGACCATCAAACCGCTGGACGAGGAAGCTGTGATCCGGGAAGCCAGGCGCAGTGGCCGACTGGTGGTGGTGGCCGAGAACCACTCGGTGGTGGGCGGCCTCGGCGAAGCGGTCGCGGGCACTCTGCTGCGGGCAGGCGTGGCGCCGACCTTCCGCCAGATTGCCCTGCCCGACGCCTTCCTCGATGCCGGCGCATTGCCGACGCTGCACGACCGCTATGGCATCTCGACAGAGGCAATGGCCACCAGCATCAAGTCCTGGCTGGTCTGACCGGCCAGCCAGTTCGAGCGCGCGGCAGGTACGCATCAAGAAGGCAAAGACCTTTGGCGGGCCGCGTAAAAAACGAGAACGATGAGGAGACACAGATGAAATCACCTACCGTCACACCCTCGGCGGCTGGCGCCGGGGCCACTCTTTCCGACGCCACCGACGTCGAATCGCGTACCTATGCCAAGCTCACGCGCCGGCTGGTTCCTTTCCTCATGCTGTGCTACCTGGCGGCCTACCTGGACCGCGTCAACGTCGGCTTCGCCAAGCTGCAGATGCTCAGCGACCTCCACTGGAGCGACACGGTGTATGGACTGGGCGCCGGCATATTTTTCATCGGCTACTTCCTGTTCGAAGTACCCAGCAACCTGATTCTGCACCGCTTCGGCGCCCGCCGCTGGCTCGCGCGCATCATGATCACCTGGGCTATCGTCTCCGCCAGCTTCAGCTTTGTCCAGTCGCCGACGCTGTTCTACGTCATGCGGTTTCTGCTCGGCGTTGCCGAAGCGGGTTTCGCGCCCGGCGTCATCCTCTACATCACCTACTGGTTCCCGCAAGCGCGGCGGGCCAAGGTCATGGCCATGTTTTTCATGGCGATCCCGCTGGCGAGCATCGTCGGCGCTCCGCTGTCGGGCTGGATCCTCGAAGCCTTCTCGAACCTCCATGGCCTGAAGGGGTGGCAGTGGCTGTTCGTCCTGGAGGCGCTGCCGTCCATGCTGCTCGGCGTCGCCATCCTGCTCTACCTGGACGACAGCATCGAGGCCGCCAAATGGCTAACGCCCGACGAGAAAGCCATCCTGCAGCGTAATATCGCCGCCGAGAACAGCGACAAGGTCGCCCACCATTCGGCGCGCGCATTTCTGTCCGACCGTCGCCTGTGGCTGCTGACCGCCATCTACTTCTGCATCGTAATGGGCCAATATGGCATTACCTTCTGGTTGCCGGCCATCGTCAAGAATGCGGGTGTGAGCAGCGCCGCCATGGTCGGTCTGCTGGCGGCGATCCCGTATGCGGTGGCGCTGGCCTGCCTGCCGATCATTGGCCGCAGCTCCGATCGCACCAGAGCCCGGCGCCTGCACTGCGGTGGACCGATGCTGATTGCGGCTGCAGCCTTGTTCGCCTTGCCCTTCACTGACGGCGTCGGCATTGCGCTGATCCTCCTGAGCGCCGCGGCGGCGGGCGCAATCGGCTGCACCTCGCAATTTTGGACGCTGCCAACAGCCTTCCTGGGCGGCATGACGGCAGCGGCGGGCATCGCGACCATCAATTGCATCGCCAACCTGGCCGGCTTCGTCTCGCCTTCGCTCGTGGGCTGGTTGAACGACTTCACCGGCAAGCAGGGGGCAGGCCTGATGTTGACCTCGGCGGTCCTGCTGGTGGGCGCCTGCCTGCTTGTGCTGGTGCCGAAGCAGATCGTCGACCGCTGAGCGGTTCCCCGTTCGACACACCAGAGCTGGGAATGACGCCCTGACGGCGGCTCAGGCCACCCGCTTGCCGAGGATGATCAGGTCGCGCTCGATCCCGTCCAGGTTCGCCACGCGCGGGAAATTGGCCCAGGTCTCGAAGCCGTACTTGCGGAACAGGGCCAGGCTGGGCGCGTTGTGGCCGAAGATGAAGCCCAGCAGCGTATGCACCTTGATGTTCGGCGCAAAGGCCATCGCCTGCTCCAGGCAATAGCGGCCGATGCCCTTGCCGCGCCATGCCTCGGCAATATAGATCGACACCTCGGCCGTGCCGGAATACGCCGGGCGGCCGTAGAAGTTCGAATAGGAGCACCAGCCGATCACTTCCGGGTTCCCTGACTTGTCGCCGGCGTCGTGGATGACCCACAGCGGACGGCGTTCCGGCGTGTGGTCGGCAAACCATTGCTCGCGCGACTGGACCGTGACCGGTTCGGTGTCGGCGGTGACTTCGCGCGAGGCGATGGTGGAGTTGTAGATATCGACGATGACGGGCAGGTCTTCGATGCGGGCGAGGCGGTGTACGTACGACGGCATGGTGGAAATACGGGAGTCGGTGATGGGGATTACAGGGTGTGCGTGGCGCGCGAGGATCGCAGCGCCGCGCCGAGGATTTCTTCGATGCGCAGCTTGGCGCGCTGGCCCGTTTCGTCGGCCGGGAAATGGACGCCGATACCTTGCGCCTTGTTATTATTGGCGCCCGCCGGGGTGATCCAGGCAACCGTGCCGGCGATCGGGTACTTGTTCGGGTCGTCCATCAAGGACAGGATCAGGTAGATCTCGTCGCCGATCTTGTAGGGCTTATTGGTCGGCACGAACATGCCGCCGTTCTTCAGGAAAGGCATGTAGGCCGCGTACAGCGCGGCTTTTTCCTTGATCGCGAGCGAGAGCACGGACGGCCGCGGCGCTTGCGGCGCCGTCGGCAAGCCCGGCGGCGCGTTCGGATCGGTGGGCAAGCCGTTCATCGGAATCCTTTTTCGTAATCGAGCAACATGTCTTCGACAAACAATTTCGGCGACAAGGGGTGGTCCGCCACCGCGCGCCGCTCATTGGTCGCCTTGATCGCCTGCATCAGCTTCGCCGTATGCACGCGCCCGGCCAGGTTGGCGAGCTGCTGGCGGTAACGCGGATAATAGCGGATCGTGCCGGAGAGCTTGTACGAAAATACGTCATACAGCCATCGTTGCTGCCATGCGACGAGGGATGCGAGCGGCGCCTTGCTCAATTTGTCGGCGGCGCGCAACGCGGCCTCGACGCTGGGCTGGGCCAGGATTTGCAACAGGGCATCGAGCTCCTCGCGGCTGCCGGTTTCGGCCTGGTTGAGCGCCGCCAGCGGCGCCCCGCCCTGCTCGCGCAGCCAGCCGTCGGCATCCTGCACGCCCTGGGCTTCCAGCCAGGCCAGGGCCTGGGCGTGGTCCGGCATGGGCAGCGCAAACTTGCGGCAGCGCGACAGGATGGTCGGCAGTAGCCGGTCCAGGCCGTTCGATGCCAGCAGGAACACGGTGCCCGGCGGCGGCTCCTCGAGCGTCTTCAGCAGCGCGTTCGAGGCCGGCATGTTCAGGGCCTCGGCCGGGTACAGCACCACGACCCGCAAGCCCTGGCGGTGGGTCGAGATGTTCATGAAGTCGGCCAGCGCGCGCACCTGCTCGATCTTGATGTCCTTCGAGGCGGTCTTCGACTTGGCCTTCTTGTCCGTATCGCCCGCTTCTTCGCCCTCGGCCGCCGGGGCTTCGTCTTCCAGGGCTTCCGGACGCACGCGGCGGTAGTCCGGATGGTTGCCCTGGACGAACCAGCCGCAGGACGCGCACTCGCCGCAGGCATGGCCGTCGGGGCGCACGTCTTCGCACAGCAGCGCCTGGGCGAAGGCTTCGATGAAGTCGGCCTTGCCGATGCCGGCCGGGCCGTAGAACAGGATCGCATGGGGCAGGCGCACGCGCATCTGCTGCAGCTGGGTCCAGGCCTGCTCCTGCCAGGGGTAGATCGGGGCAATGCTCGTCACAACAACTTCTCCAATGCCGCACGCAGCGCGATGCGGACTTCATCGATGGTCCGGGTCGAATCGATCACCACGATGCGCCCGGGATCTTCCGTGGCGCGTCGCAAGTATTCATTCCGGCAGCGCTCGAAGAACGCCGCTTCCTCGGACTCGAACTTGTCGAGATGACGGGTCGCATCGAGCCGCTCGCGCGCCACTGCCAGCGGCACGTCGAACAGCAGGGTCAGGTCCGGCTGCAGGTGGGGATGGACCCATTGCTCCAGGCGGCCCAGTTTCTCGACCGCCAGGCCGCGCCCGCCGCCCTGGTAGGCGAAGCTGGCATCCGTGAAGCGGTCGGACAGCACCCAGTCGCCGCGCGCCAGCGCCGGATCGATCACCTGGGCGATGTGTTCGCGGCGGCTGGCGAACATCAGCAGGGCCTCGGTCTCGAGGTCCATCTTTTCGTGCAGCAGCAGGTCGCGCAGCTTTTCGCCGAGCTTCGTTCCGCCCGGTTCGCGGGTCGAGACCACGGTCTTGCCGGCGTCCTTCAGGAGGTCGGTGACGAAGCCGATATGCGTCGATTTGCCGGCGCCGTCGATGCCTTCGAAGGTGATGAAGCGTCCCGGCATCATTTCGACCCCTGGCGCTGGTACTGGTTGACCGCCTTGTTATGCTCGTTCAGGTTGACCGAGAAATGGCTGGTGCCGTCGCCGCGCGAGACGAAGTACAGGGCTTCGGTCTTGGCCGGCGCCAGGGCGGCGGCCAGCGATTCCACGCCCGGCAGCGCGATCGGCGTCGGCGGCAGGCCGGCGCGCGTGTAGGTGTTGTACGGGGTGTCGGTCTCGAGATCCTTCTTGCGGATCTTGCCGTCGTACTTGTCGCCCATGCCGTAGATGACGGTGGGGTCGGTCTGCAGCAGCATGCCGGTCTTGAGGCGGTTCACGAACACGCCGGCGATCATCGCCCGCTCGCTCTTCTGGCCCGTTTCCTTTTCCACCAGCGAGGCCATGATCAGGGCCTGGTAAGGGTCGACGTAAGGCAGGTTCGGATCGCGCTTTTCCCAGGCCGCCTTCAGGCGCTTCATCATCATCTCGTGGGCCTGCTTGTAGATCTGCAGGTCGCTCGAATTCTTCGCGAACAGATAGGTGTCCGGGAAGAACAGGCCTTCCGGCGCCTTGTATTTATCGTCCGCGACCACCTTGGCCAGCAATTCCTTGTCCGACAGCTTGGCCGTCTCGTGCTTCAGGTTCGGGGCGGCGTCGACCGCCTGGCGCATCTGGCGGAAGGTCCAGCCTTCGATGATGGTCAGCGATTCCTGGGCGAATTCGCCGCGCACCAGCTGGGTGAGCAGGCGCCGCGGCGTGGTGGACGGCTTGAGCTCGTAGCTGCCGGCCTTGATCTGCCCGGCCTTGCCGCTCACGCGGGCCAGCACGCCGAACAGGAAGCCGTTGACCGGCACCCCGGCGCTCGCCATCTGCTGGGTCGCTCCGACCACGCCGCTGCCCTGGGCAATGGCGAAAGGAATGACGGGGCTGTCCGCTGCGGTGATCGGGCGACCCGCCCACCACTGGAAGCCGCCGACGGCCGCGACTGACACGATCACGCCCGTGACGATGAGTTTTCTTATTAGTGCCATATGAAATCAGGTTTTGCGCCGTGCCCGGCGCGATTTTGTCGACAACCCTATAATGAGGCCGTAATGATAAAGCCTAAACGAGAATTAAATCGAATTTGATACGTGGATTGTATGAATAACTGGATCGAACACCTCGCCTCGCTCGGCGCCCGCTTCCATCAGGACGAAGCGGCGCAGATCGAAGACTTCGGAAAGACCCTCTCGGCCGCCGACCTGGCGGGCGGCATGGTGGCGCCGGTCACCGACCTCGGGCTCATCGCCGTCAGCGGAGACGACGCCGCCAGTTTCCTGCACAACCAGCTCACCAACGACGTCGAACACCTCGGCACCGGTGAAGCCCGCCTGGCCGCCTATTGCACGCCGAAAGGCCGCATGCAGGCCAGCCTGCTGATGTGGCGCGGCGCCGAGGACATCTACCTGCAACTGCCGCGCGCCATCCAGGCCACGCTGCAGAAGCGCCTGACCATGTTCGTGCTGCGCGCCAAGGCCAAGCTGCGCGACGCCACCGAGGAAGCGCCGACCACCGCCGTCCTCGGCCTGGCCGGCGCCAAGGCCCGGGAAGCGCTGGCCCGCCATGCCGGTGCCCTGCCGCAGGCGCCCTATGCGAAAACCGAGGGCGAGTCCGGCACCGTGATCCGCCTGGCCGACGCCTTCGATGCGCCGCGCTACCTGTGGATCACCAGCGCCGGCACCGCCATCGCCGCCCTGCCGCAGCTGCGCGAGACGCTGGCGCTGGGCGGCAACGCCGCCTGGCACCTGGCCGGGATCCACGCCGGCGTGCCGCAGGTGACCCAGCCGACCCAGGAACAGTTCGTGCCGCAGATGATCAACTTCGAACTGATCGGCGGCGTGAACTTCAAGAAGGGCTGCTATCCGGGCCAGGAAATCGTCGCCCGCAGCCAGTACCTGGGCAAGCTGAAACGCCGCATGGTGCTGGCCACGCTGGCGAATGCGGCCGCGCGCGCCGGCGATGAAGTGTTCGCCAGCGACGACCCCGACCAGCCTTGCGGCATGATCGTCAACGCGGCCCCGAACGGCCAGGGCGGCGCCGATGCGCTGGTCGAGATCAAGCTGGCCGCGCTGGACCAGGAAGTGCGCCACGGCGCGGCCGGCGGCACGCCGCTGTCCTTCCTGCCGCTGCCCTATGCCATCGACACCCCGGCCGACTGACGTCCCGCGCCCATGATCGACCTGTACGTCTATTACAAGGTGCGCGAGGCGGATGCGCCCGCGCTGGCGCCGCGGGTACGCGCGATGCAGGCGGCGCTCGCTTCGCGCCACGGCGTCGCCGTCCAGCTCAAGCGCCGGCCCGACAGCAAGGACGGCATGCAGACCTGGATGGAAGTCTATCCCGGCGCCGCCGATACCTTTGCCGATGCCGTCGACAGCGCCGCCCTCGGCGCCGGCCTCGCCGGCCTGATCAGCGGCCCGCGCCGCACCGAGGTATTCGTCGACCTGACTCCGGAGCTGAACCCATGTGCCTGATCGTATTTGCCTGGCGCGTGATTCCCGGCGTGCCGGTGATCGCCTGCGCCAATCGCGACGAGTTCTACGACCGTCCCGCCACCCCGGCCGGCCCCTGGCCGGAAAACCCGGACATCATCGCCGGCCGCGACCTGCAGGGCGGCGGCAGCTGGATGGGCGTGACGCGCTCGGGCCCGAACGGCCCGAAGTTCGCCGCGCTGACGAATATCCGCGCTCCCGGCGAACGGCGCAGCGACGCCCCCACGCGCGGCGCGCTGGTGGCCGACTTCCTCAAGGGCGACCTAGCCGCCCCGGCCTACCTGGACCACATCGCGCGTGGCGCCGGCGAGTACAACGGCTTCAACCTGATCCTGGGCGACCGCGAAGGCCTGTACTGGTTCTCGAACCGCGCCGGCGCCGACCCGCGCAACGGCAAGCCTCTCGACCCCGGCATCTACGGCGTCTCGAACGGCCTGCTGGATGCGCCCTGGCCGAAGGTGCTGCGCACCAAGGCCAGCTTCGCCAGCCTGCTGCTGCAGGGCGCACCCGAGGAAGCCTATTTCGAAATGCTGGCCGACACCACCCGCGCACCCGACCTGCGCCTGCCGGATACCGGCGTGCCGATCGAAGTCGAGCGCCAGTTGTCCGCGGTCTGCATCGAGATCCCGGGCTACGGCACCCGCACCTCCACCGTGGTCAGGCTGTACCAGGACGGCGAGCCGGAGCTGCATGAGCGGGTGTTGCAGCCTTGTCCGGAAGCGGAGACCTCATAGGATCTGCCGTTGTGCCGGGCAACGGCGCCTCAAGCCTCTCTACGCATGAACGGCGAATCGAACTGCTGCCGCCGCTCCACCGGCCGGGTCAACACCCGCAAGGCCACGTCCATCGCCACGCCGATTTCGGCGAGCCGGCGTGCCGCCGCCGGCATGCCGATGGCGCCGGCCTCATGAATCACGGCTTCGATCAGGAGTGCGGTCTTGTAGTCGGTGCGTCGTTCCATCGGCCGATGCTACCACGACCGCGATTCACTCCGGGCGCCGCACGACGTCGAGGTAGATGCCTGGATCCGACGAGAGTCCGCGCTTGACGTTCTGCGACAGCTCGTCGATCAGGGCTTCCTGTGCGCCTGCCTCGAGCGCCTCGTAGGCACGCGCGACCACTTCCGCGGGCGCCAGTTTCGGCAGGTCGATCCCGCGCGTCAGCTCGGTGTCGACGAAACCGACGTGCAGGCCCAGCACCTGGGTGCCCTGCTCCTTCAGCGCGATCCGCAAGCCATTGTTCACGCTCCAGGCGGCCGACTTGGTGGCGGCGTAGGCGGCCAGGCCCGGCGTGCTGATCCAGCTCGCCACCGACAGCACGTTCACGAAGGCGCCGCCATGGTGCTTCGCCAGCACGGGCGCAAAGGCCTGGCTGACGCGCAGCATCCCGTAGACGTTGGTCTCCATCATGCGCTGCAGGGCGGCGACGGCGTCGTCGTCGAGCAGGCTGCCGGGGCTGGCGATGCCGGCATTGTTGACGACCAGCGTGACGTCGCCGCAGGCGGCGGCCGCTTCCTTCACCTGGACCGGATCGTTGACGTCCAGCCGCACCGGCACCACACCCGGCAGGCGGACCGTGGCGGGATCGCGGGCGGCGGCGTAGACCTTGCGCGCGCCTTGGGCGAGGGCCTGGCGGGCGAACTCCGCGCCGAGGCCGCGGTTGGCGCCGGTGACGAAGACGATGGCGTTATCGAGTTTCATGGCATTCCTTTATATGACAGTCGTCATATTCGAGTTTCAAAAAAAGCCGCGCCCATGGGCACGGCATCCTCCGCCTCAGACCTTCGGGTCCGGGCGGACGTACTGCATCAGCACGGTCTCGCGGCAGGCCTGCAAGACCTCGTTACCTCCACCATCCGGCCCCAGCACCCGGGCCAACTGGATCGCGCCGACCAGGGTCGCGGCCAGCGTCCAGGCACTGCCGGGCGGCGCATCGGATGGCAGGGTTTCGGCGACCAGGGCGGCCAGTCCCCGTACCCGGTTGCGCGACACCTCGCGCAAGGCGTCCTGGGCGCGCTGCATGTCCGAGCCCACGGCCGCGACCGGGCAGCCGAGTTCCAGCGCCGCCATGTGCGTACCGGACAGGTATTCGTCTACCAGTGCCGCCAGCGGACTTTCGCCGGCATCCGTGCGGGCGCGCATGCGTTCACGCACCCGGGCGTTGCTCTGCTGGCCGGCGTGCTCCAGGGCTTCGGCCAGCAGCGCCTCGCGCGATTCGAAATGGGCATAGAAGCCGCCATGGGTCAGGCCGGCCTCCTTCATCACCTCCGCGACACCGACCCCGGCTACACCAGCACGGCGTACGGCGCGCGCAGCGGCATCGAGGATGCGCTCGTGGGACTGCAGATGGCGGGAAGATCGGGTAGTGGACATGGCGTCGGCTCCAATATGATGTGCATCATATTAGGACACGCAAGACGCCAGGTCAAGGAACAAGTGAACATACCGCGGGCGTCCGGCGCCGCGGTATCCATCACGGCCGTTCAGGCCGCCCTCAGCGGTCGGGATCGTTGCCCGTGGTGCCCGGGGCCGAGGTGCCGCCCGAGCCGCCCAGCCTGCCCTCGTCCGGCGTACCGGCTGCCGAGTCGCCGCCGGGCCTGCCCGGGTTGTCGGCCTGCGCATGTCCGGCCGGGAACACGTTCGCTTCCGGCGAACTGTGCAGGAAACCGCTTTGCTGGCTGCCATCCGCGCCGCCCTGTGCGTTCTGTCCGCCGCCCTGGGCGGGCTGGTCCTGCGTACCTTGCCCTCCCTTGTCTTTTTTGTTGCCCATCATGTCCTCCTGGTGCGATTACCGATGGAACTATCCTAGCGCCCCCGAGCGCCGGGCGAATAGGATGACTTCCCGGACCACTGTAGGACGAACACCAGCACGCATCCCAGGCCGAGCAGGACGGCAGCCAGGCCGAAGCAGGCGCGGAAACCGGCCACGAGCGCCGCCTGGCTGCCATCCGCCGCCGCGTTCATGAAGACGGCGCTCATCCCGGCAGCGCCGCCGATCAGGCCGAGATTGCGCGACAGGTTCAGCACTCCGGACACGAGTCCGCGCCGCTCGGGGGCCGCTGCCGACATCACCGCCGTGTTGTTTGCTGCCTGGAACAGCGCGTAGCCGGCGGTGAGCACGGCGATCGACACCACGTAGGCAGCCGGGCTCGACGGCGGCAGCATCCACGACAGGCAGGCGCCGGCGGCCATGCCCGCCAGGCCGGCGAGCAGGCTCCAGCGCGCCCCCAAGCGGTCCACGGCCCGTCCGGCCGGCAAGCCCGCAAGCGCCGCGGCGACCGGCCCGGCGGCCATCACGAAGCCCATCTTCCCTGCTTCCAGGCCCAGGACGCCGGTCAGATAGAAGGGGCCGACCACCAGCGTGGCCATCACCACCGCCGTCGCCAGCATGCTCGTGAGGACCCCGGCACAAATGACGGGATCGCGGACCAGGGCCGGCTCCACCAGCGGCGCGACGCTGCGCCGCTCGACGTGGACAAACAGGATCGCAGCGCCGGCGGCAAGCGCGAGGAACAGTCCGCGCGGCCCGGCAGCGCCCGTCGTTGCGAGGGCAAAGGCCGTCAGTGCGAACGCAAGCAGCAAGGTGCCGGCATGGTCGAAGCGCGGTTTCGCCTGCCGCGGAAGATCGGCGGGCAGGAAGCGCGCCGCGCAGGCGAAGGCCGCAACGCCGCAGCCCGCCTGCAGCAGGAACACGGCCGGCCAGCCGAATCGCGCGACCAGCACGCCGCCGAGCGAAGGCCCGAGGGCGGTGCCGGCCGCGGATACCGTGCCCAGCATGCCCATCGCGCGCCCGGTCTGCGCCGCGGGCAACACGTCCTTGACCGCCGCCATGGTCAGCGCCATCATCGCCGCCGCGCCGGCACCCTGCAGCAGGCGGGCGGCGACCAGCACCGGCAGCATTGGCGCCGCGGCGCCGAGCCCGGCGCCAAGGCTGAACAGGGCGATGCCCGTCATCAGCAGCCGCTTTCTCCCCACCAGGTCGCCGAGCCGGCCGGCCGCCACCACCAGTCCCGAAACGCCCAGCAGGTAGGCCAGCACGACCCATTGCACGGCGGGAAGCGGCGCCCGGAAAGCCTGCGCCAGCGCCGGCAGGGCCACGTTGGCGATGCTGGTTCCGAGCGAGGACAGCAAGGCGCTCAGCGACAGGCTGGCGAGGATGGCGGAATGCGGTTTCATGCCCATGGCTCCCTGTGGTTGGATATGAAAAGCGTAGCCGCACCGGGGATATGGCGGAAGATGCAGCATTTGCATTCAATCAGTGCATCGAACGCCACACTCCCGAGCGGACGTGCTATCGTGGCCCGATGTCGACGCCCGATCTGAATCTCCTCGTCACCCTCGACGTCCTGCTCGCCGAAGGCAATGTCGTGCGCGCCGCGCGCCGGCTGGGCCTGAGCGCGTCCGCCATGAGCCGCGCGCTGGCCCGCCTGCGCGAGACCACCGGCGACCCGCTGCTGGTACGCGCCGGACGCGGCCTGGTGCCGACGCCGCGGGCACTCGAGCTGCGCGCCCGTATCGGTCCGCTGGTCGAGGAAGCGAAGGCGGTGCTGCGTCCCGCCGTGCCGCTCGACCTGGGCCGGCTGGAGCGCAGCTTCACCCTGCGCACCAGCGACGGCTTCGTCGAGAACTTCGGACCGTTGCTGGTGGCGCGCGCCGCCGCCGAGGCGCCGGGCGTGCGTCTGCGATTCCTGCAGAAGACGGACAAGGACAGCACACCGCTGCGCGATGGCAGCGTCGACCTGGAAACGGGCGTGGTGGGCGGCGCCGCCAGCCCCGAACTGCGCACCCGCATCCTGTTCGAGGACGGTTTCGTCGGCGTGGTTCGCGCGGCGCATCCGCTTGCCGGCACGGCGATCACGCCGGCGGCCTATGCGGCGGCCAGGCATGTGCTGGTGAGTCGGCGCGGACGCGAACGGAGCAGCGTTGACGAGGCCCTCGACGCACTCGGACTGCAGCGCCGCATCGCCGCTTCGGTCGGCGGCTTCGCGGCCGCGCTCGCGCTCGCACGCGGATCGGACCTGGTCGCCACCGTCCCCGAGCGGCATACGGGCCGGCTGCGCGAAGGCATGGCCAGCTTCGCGCTTCCGTTCGCGGTCCCGGGCATATCGGTGTCGATGCTGTGGCATCCGCGCATGGATGCCGACCAGGCCCACCGCTGGCTGCGCGGCCTGCTGCTCGAGATCAGCGCCCCGGCCGTCAGCGCTTCAGCTGCGCCTTCAGCAGTTGCGTGAGCTGGGGCGTCGCCGCATAGGCGTCCGCCGGCGGCTTGCCGTGGACGATGGCGTCCATGCGCTCGGCCACCGCGCCCAGCGCCTGCGGATGCGAATAGATGTAGAAGCGGCCTTCGCGCACAGCGTCGAAGGTGATGGCGGCGACCTCGGCGGCCGTCACCTTGCCGGCATCGACCGCCTTGTTGATCAGGTCCCGGGCCGCCTGCTGGCTCGCCGTCGGCCCGCCATCGTTCTGCAGCTCGTGCGGCCGGTGGGCTTCCGAGCGCCCGATCCCGGTCGGCACGAAGTAGGGGCACAGGACCGAGGCCTGGACCGGGGCATCGACCAGGCGCAGGTCGTGATAGAGGGTTTCGCTCAGCGACACCACGGCATGCTTGGACACGTTGTAGACGCCCATCGCCGGCGGAGCCAGCAGCCCGGCCATCGAGGCCGTGTTGACGATATGCCCTTCGTAGGCGGGATCGCGGCGCGCGCATTCCAGCATGATCGGGGTGAACACGCGCACGCCGTGGATCACGCCCCACAGGTTCACGCCCAGCACCCATTCCCAGTCGGCCTGGCTGTTTTCCCAGATCAGGCCGCCCGCGCCGACGCCGGCATTGTTGAACACCAAGTGCACGCAATGGAAGCGGATCATCGCGGCATCGGCCAGCTCTTCGACGTGCTCGGCCTTGCTGACGTCGACCACCATCGACAGCACCTCGGCGCCGCCGGCCTGCAACTCGTCGGTGGCGCGCTCCAGCGCTCCCTTGTCGATGTCGGCGAGCACCAGTTTCATGCCCAGCCCCGCCGCCGTGTTGGCGAATTCGCGGCCCAGGCCGCTGCCCGCGCCGGTGATGACGGCTACCCGTCCTGCGAACTGCTTCATTGCACTCCTTCCCCGCGCCGTGCGCGGATCAGACCGCCGAAACGCCGCCGTCGACCGCCAGCACCTGTCCCGTGATGTGCTTGCCCGCATCGGACGCGAACAGGACCACCGCGCCCTTCAGGTCTTCGTCGTCGCCGAGCCGGCCCAGCGGCGCCTGCTGCGCCAGCCTGTCGGCGCCCACCGCCGCCAGTATGCCCCGGGTCATCTTCGAGGGGAAGAAACCCGGCGCGATCGCATTCACCGTGATGCCGTGGCGGCCCCATTCGCCGGCCAGGGTGCGGGTGAAATTGATGACCGCCGCCTTCGAGGTGTTATAGGCGATCGTTTGCATCGTGCCCGGCGGATTGCCGGCCAGGCCGGCGATCGAGGCGATGTTCACGATGCGGCCGCGGCCGCGCGGAATCATCGACAGCCGGCCGAAGGCCTGGCATAGCAGGAAGACGCTGCGCACGTTGAGGTTCATCACCTTGTCCCAGGCCTCGACCGGGAATGCCTCCGCCGGGGCGCCCCAGGTCGCGCCGGCATTGTTGACCAGGATGTCGACCTGGCCGAGAACCCGCATCGCCTCGCCGGCAAAGCCGCCGATCGCCGCTTCATCGGACAGGTCGGTGGCGATGCTGTGCGCTTCGATGCCACGCGCCGCCAGGCGGGCGCAGGCGTCATCGAGCTCGTCCTGCTTGCGCGCCGACACCAGCACGCGCGCGCCCTGCTCGCCCAGCGCCTCGGCCATCTGCAGGCCCAGGCCGCGCGACCCGCCAGTCACCACGGCGGTCTTGCCTTCCAGCGAAAACAGCTCCCTTACCGTGCGCATGGCGGCCTCCCGCTCAGACTTCGTAGTCCATGCACTGGCGCACTTCACGGATCGCGCCGATGAAGGGCACCAGCGCCTGGTGGGTCGGGTGCTTGGCATAGGCTTCGAGCGCGGCCTTGTCGGCGAACTCCGAGTACAGCACCACGTCATAGGTCGCTTCCAGGCCCGGCTGGGCCAGGGTCACCTCGAACTTGTGGATGCCGGGGACGATGCCGGCGCACTCGTCCAGGCGGCGCTTCATTTCGCGGGCATTGGCCGCGCGGTCGGCGCCTTCGGCGTGTTCCTTCAGTTTCCACATGACGATGTGCTTGAGCATGAGTTTCCTTCCTTGTTTCCAATGTGATCGAACGGATAGCGCCAAGCATACCGCCTGGGCGGCTGGATGGCGAGTGCGGGTGGATTTGCCTGCCCTCTCGTGCTGGTGGCCGGGTTTTTAGTTTGGGTTTGCTCCACCTGTCGGTTAGTTGCATTTAAATGTCAGCGTGGACGGCGATGGGAGGTGCTTGCCGGCGCACGCCCGGCCATTTGCATCCGCGCTCGGTTAGTTGCAGAATATGGCATGGACCAACTCGCCGCCTGGGATGCCGATCCCCTCAAACGCTTCAGCGCCTTCGTCGCCTCGCCCGACTTCGTCCTGACCTCGAGCCGCCAGCGCGAAGACAATCCGAAGCCGGTGTCGCCGGAATCCGCCGCCATCTACAAGTTCATGTTCGGGAAGTTCGCCGCCTGGATGCTGGAGGAGCGCCTCAAGATGTCGACCGTGACGGCGCGCGACCTGCACCGCTTCGTGCAGCTGGCCCACGACGGCCACCGCGACCTGAACAGCAAGATCGCCTACCGCTACCTGCGCCTGCTGGAGCGCTGCTACGACTACCTGCAGAGTGCGCCGAACCCGGCGCGCGAAGCCATCGTCGGCATCGACCGCGCCCAGATCACCCGCGACGCCCCGATGACCGCCCTCAACGCGGACGAGCTGGCGCGCTTCCTGGCCGCCCTGCCCGGCCGCCGCGCCGATGACGAGGGCAAGGCCTCGGGCTGGAAGCGCCGCCGCGACCGCGCGATGCAGGTGACGATGGCATTGGCCGGCCTGCGCGTGGCCGAAGCGATCGGCCTGCTGGTGGACGAGATCGGCCGCCAGCCCGACGTCGAAGGCGGCCTGCGGCTCGACATCACGCCCGAGCACAAGCACCGCACCAGCTACGAGCACGCCACCACCCTGCCGAAGGAAGGCGTGGCCGAACTGCTGGCCTGGCTGGATGAGCGGCAGGCACTCAAGATTCCAGGCGAGCTGGTGTTTCCCGCCAACCTGGAGGGCGAAGCGCTGCACAAGGCCACCGTCTACCGCCAGGTCAAGGCGACCTTCGAGCGCGCCGGACTGGCCGTGCCGCGCGCCGGCGGACGCACCCTGCGCAATACCTTCGCCTCGCAGCAACTGCGCCAGGGCACGCCGCAAAGCGAGCTCACCACCGCACTGGGCCTCGCACTCGAACGATCGGCAGAGGCTTATAAGTACGCCAAAGTCAATCCGGAAACCCAGGCGCCGGAAGCCGGTCCAAAGGACAAGGACGCCTGATTCCATCCAGCGCGCATAAGGAAGCAGTCGAACAGTTCATCTGTAAGTTTCGTGTAAGTTTGGAGCAAGCACCGCGTAAGTTTCGCGGCGCAGAGTCGCTGCCGTAGCTGGCGTAAATATCGGCTACCCATTGACAATACAACTCAATACGGAGACTACAATGGCTATCACCCCCGGCATGACAGCCGGCGGCAAGGCATCGCCTTCCGCCGGCGGACTCACCCGGGAAGAACGCAAGATCATCTTTGCGTCTTCCCTCGGCACGGTTTTCGAGTGGTATGACTTCTACCTCTACGGCTCTCTTGCGGCCGTGATCGCCAAGCAGTTCTTCGTCGGCGACCCCACCACCACCTTCATCTTCGCCCTGCTGGCCTTTGCCGCCGGCTTCCTCGTGCGCCCCTTCGGCGCGCTGGTGTTCGGCCGCCTCGGCGACATGATCGGCCGCAAGTACACCTTCCTGGTCACCATCCTGATCATGGGCGGCTCGACCTTCATCGTCGGCCTGCTGCCGTCCTACGCCTCGATCGGCATCGCCGCGCCCATCATCCTGGTCTCGCTGCGCATCCTGCAGGGCCTGGCCCTGGGCGGCGAGTATGGCGGCGCCGCCACCTACGTGGCCGAGCACGCGCCGGAAGGCCGCCGCGGCTATTTCACCGCCTGGATCCAGACCACCGCCACGCTCGGGCTCTTCCTGTCGCTGCTGGTGATCCTGGGCGTGCGCACCTCGATGGACACCAAGGCCTTCGACGCCTGGGGCTGGCGCATTCCCTTCCTGGTGTCGGTACTGCTGCTGGGCATTTCGGTGTGGATCCGGATGTCGATGAGCGAGTCGCCGGCCTTCGCCAAGATGAAAGCCGAGGGCAAGACCTCGAAGGCGCCGCTGTCCGAAGCCTTCCTGACCTGGAGCAATGCCAAGATCGCCCTGCTGGCGCTGGTCGGCGTGGTGATGGGCCAGGCCGTGGTCTGGTACACCGGCCAGTTCTACGCCCTGTTCTTCCTGACCCAGACCCTGAAGATCGATGCGGCCACCGCCAACATCATGATCGCGGTCGCCCTCGCCCTGGCCACACCCTTCTTCATCGTGTTCGGCTCGCTGTCCGACCGCATCGGCCGCAAGCCCATCATCATGGCAGGCTGCCTGATCGCGGCCCTGACCTACTTCCCGATCTTCAAGGGCCTGACCAGCTACGGCAACCCGGCCCTGGCGACCGCGTTGCAGAACTCGCCGGTGGTGGTGGTGGCCGATCCGGCCGACTGCCACTTCCAGTTCAAGGCGACCGGCAAGGAAATCTACTCCTCGTCCTGCGACATCGCGACCGCCCAGCTGACCGCCGCCTCGGTCAGCTACACCCGCCAGGATGCGCCGGCCGGCACCGTTGCCAGCGTCCACATCGGCGACAAGGTCTACCCGTCCTTCGCCGCCACCAAGACGCCCGACGGCCTCGACCTCGACAAGGCCAGCAAGGCCCGCGAAACCGCACTGAAGTCCGACCTGGGCGCCGCCCTGAAGACTGCCGGCTACCCGGCCAAGGCCGATCCTGCCACGATCAACAAGCCGATGGTGGTGCTGCTGCTGTTCGTGCTGGTGCTGTACGTGACCATGGTCTACGGTCCGGTGGCGGCGATGCTGGTCGAGATGTTCCCGACCCGGATCCGCTACACCTCGATGTCCCTGCCCTACCACATCGGCAACGGCTGGTTCGGCGGCCTGCTGCCGACCTTCGCCTTCGCGATGGTGGCGGCGAAAGGCGACATCTACTACGGCCTGTGGTATCCGATCGTCATTGCGGCGATTACCTTCGTGATCGGCATGCTGTTCGTGCGGGAGACGAAGGACAATAATATCTACGCTGCAGACTGAGTTAGTTGGGCGTGGGCACGCCGTGCCCACGTTCTTTCATTGGTAGGCCGGCACCCGGCTCCACGCCCGCATCCGGAACGCCGCCCAGGCCGTCAGCATGGCCCCCGCCACCAGCACCAGCCGCGTATCGACCAAGGTCAGCACCGCGCCCGCCGCCGCCATCAGGATGTTCGCCAGGCAGAAGGTCGTCGACAGCAGGCCCATCACCGCGCCCTGGCCGTGGCCGCCGAAGCGGTCCGCCGCCCATACCTGGATCACCGCGTTGTAGCAGGCATGCGGCAGCCCGAACAGCATGATGCCGGCCAGGCCGATCCATAGCTGTCCGGTGCCCAGCGAGGCGATCGCCAGCGCCACCGCCAGCGCCAGGAAGGCCGCGCGGCGCAGGGGATCGTCACGATTTTGCCGTCCGGCAAAAACAGCCGTAAAGCTCATCAGCGCGCACATGCCGACGTTGACAAGCGAGATCGCACGCGTATCGTAGCGACCGACCTCGACCAGCCACAGCGGATAGAACTCGTAGAAGGCGGTCACGCCGCAGGTATAGGCCAGCTGGACCACGAACAGCATGCGCAGGCCGTCGTGGCGCAGCAGGTTGAAGGCATGCTTCTCGCGCGCCACCGCCCACCAGCCGGGACCGTGGACGCTCGGCTCGCGCTTGAGGCTGATCGCCACCAGCACCGTCCCCAGCAGCAGCGCGCCGGCGGCGATATAGAAAGGCACGGTGACGCCGAAGCCGATCGTCAGCCCGGCCAGCAAGGGACCGAACAGCCAGCCCAGGGTGAAGGAACCGTTCAGCCAGGACAGCGCATGGTTGCGCACCGGGCCTTGCAGGCGGTCGGCCAGCATGGCACGGACGATGGCGCCCTGGCCTTCCAGCAGGCCGGTGCCGAAGCGCGCCAGCAGGAACAGCGGATAGGAACCCATCGCCAGCGCCCAGGCGGTCAGCACATGGCCGACGGCCGCGCCGGCCGCGGTCCACAGCAGCAGCGGACGGCGGCCGAAACGGTCGGACAGGGAGCCGAGCACGGCGGTGCCGATCAGCAGCCCGATGGGATTGACCATCAGGGCGATGGCGAACAGCAGCTTGGGCGGCAGGCCCAGGAAGTTGGTGAGGCCATTGGCGGCGCCCGCAGTTTCCACACCCGCGAACAGCGGCGGCAGGATCGGGTAAGGCAGCGAAGCGCCGGTCGTCGACAGCAGGCCGAGCAGGCAGGCGGTCGCGATCAGGAGGGCATTTTTCACAGCGGGCTCGAGTACGGTAAGGATGTCGAGCCTAACATGAGCGAGGCCATGCGCGCATCAGGGGCATCGCCGGCGAATATTACCTACCGTCGTTCCCGCTCCCTCTCCCCGTCGTCCCCGCGAAGGCGGGGACCCAAGTTTGTATGATCTAACGTGACGCAAGCAGAACTTGGGGCCTCGCGCAGCGAGGCGCCTTCGCGGGAACGACGGTGGGCGTGCGGCAACGACGTGCGAACGTCAGCTATTGAACCCCCGCCCCTCAGCCGCCAAACGCTGCAGCAAGGACGCCGGCTTCCAGGCCTCCCCATGGTAGCCGCGCGAGTACTTCTCGATCGCCGCCAGCACATTCGCCAGGCCCACGGTATCGGCATGGAACATCGGCCCGCCGCGGTAGAGCGGGAAGCCGTAGCCGGTCAGGTAGACCATGTCGATGTCGGAGGCGCGCAAGGCGATGCCTTCTTCCAGGATCTTCGCGCCCTCGTTGACCAGGGCGTAGACCAGGCGCTCGACGATTTCCTGGTCGCCGATCTCGCGGCGCTGGATTCCCAGGTCCTTCGCGTGCCGGACGATCATGTCGTCGACCCACTGCGAAGGATGCGGGGTGCGGTCGCCGGCCTGGTAGTCGTACCAGCCGCCGCCCGTCTTCTGGCCGAAGCGGCCCGCTTCGCACAGCAGGTCGGCGGTCTTCGAATAGGCCACCTCCGGCGTCTCGAGCGCGCGGCGCTTGCGGATGGCCCAGCCGATGTCGTTGCCGGCCAGGTCGCCCATGCGGAAGGGCCCCATGGCGAAGCCGAACTGTTCGATCGCGCGGTCCACCTGCTGCGGCAGCGCGCCCTCGTCCAGCAGGAAGCCGGCCTGGCGGATGTACTGCTCGACCATGCGGTTGCCGATGAAGCCGTCGCAGACCCCGCTTACCACGCCGGTCTTCTTCAGCTTCTTCGACAGCGCCAGCGCGGTGGCCAGCACGTCCTTGCCGGTCCGCTCGCCGCGCACGATCTCGAGCAGCTTCATCACGTTGGCCGGGCTGAAGAAATGCAGGCCGATCACGTCCTGCGGGCGGGAGGTGAAGGATGCGATCCTGTTCAGGTCCAGGGTCGAGGTGTTCGAGGCCAGGATGGCGCCCGGGCGCATCACCTGGTCGAGCTGGCGGAACACGCTCTCCTTGACGCCCATGTCTTCGAACACCGCTTCGATCACGATGTCGGCCTGGGCGATGTCGGCGTAGTCGAGGGTGCCCTTCACCAGGCCAATCCTCTGCTCGAATTTCTCGGGCGCCAGCTTGCCCTTCCTGACGGTGTTCTCGTAATTCTTGCGGATCGTGGCCAGGCCCTTGTCCAGGGCTTCCTGCCTGGTCTCGAGGATGGTGACGGGGATGCCGGCGTTCGCGAAGTTCATCGCGATGCCGCCGCCCATGGTGCCGGCGCCGATCACGGCGGCGGAGCGGATCTCGCGCACCGGCGTATCGGACGGCACGTCCGGGATCTTGCCGGCGGCGCGCTCGGCAAAGAAGGCGTGGCGCAGGGCTTTCGATTCGACGGTCTGGGTCAGGTGGATGAAGCGCGAGCGCTCGAACTTGCAGCCCTCTTCGAAGGGCATGTTCACCGAAGCGGCGATGGTCTCGACGCATTCCAGCGGCGCCGGGAAGGCGCCCGCAAGCGCCTTCACCCTGGCGCGGGCGGCATCGAGGAAGGCCTGGGCGTCGGCATGTTCGACCTGGCGCTCGCGGACCTTCGGCAGAGGACGCACATCGGCGACCTTGTTGGCGAAGGCGACGGCGGCGGCTACGAGCTCGGTCCCGGCCGGGAACACCTCGTCGAACAAACTGCCGGCCAGCTTCTCGGACGGTACCGGATTGCCGGACACGATCATGTCCAGCGCGGCCTCGAGGCCGATCACGCGCGGCAGGCGCTGGGTGCCGCCGGCGCCCGGCAGCAGGCCGAGCTTCACTTCCGGCAGCGCGATCTGGGCGCCCGGCACGGCCACGCGGTAGTTGCAGCCCAGCGCCAGTTCCAGGCCGCCCCCCATGCAGACGCTATGGATGGCGGCGACCACCGGCTTGCTCGACCCCTCCGCGGTGCGGATCAGGGTATGCAGGGTCGGCTCGGTCAGCGCCTTCGGCGAATTGAATTCGCGGATGTCGGCGCCGCCCGAGAAGGCCTTGCCGGCGCCGGTGATGACGATCGCCTTGACCAGGGGATCGGCTTCGGCGAGCTGCAGCACCTCGACGGCGGCGGTGCGCGTCGCCAGCCCGAGGCCGTTGACCGGCGGGTTGTTCAGCGTAATGACGGCGACGTTGTTCTGGACCTGGTAATCGGCGCTCATGGGGTCTCCTTGGACTTGGTATAGGTATGTTGAAACTACAACAGACACTATAAGCGATAAAAGTACGGTCGTGTTATTCCGCAGCTGCCGTCGCGTACAGCCTGTAGGCCACGCCGTGGCCGTCGAGTTCCAGCGGGCGCTCGTAGACCAGCCCCAGCTTCTCCAGCACCCGGCCGGACGCCGCATTCTCCGGATGCACCATGCCGACGATGCGCTTGGCGCCGTGCTCGCGAACGCCCTGCGCCATCAGCGCCCGCGCGCTCTCGGTCGCATAGCCCTTGCCCCAGCAATCGGGCAGGAAACGGTAGCCGACGTCGACCTCGCCCAGGTCTTCCAGGTATTTCAGGCCGCTGAAGCCGACCAGGCGGCCGCTGCACTTTTCGATCACGGCCATGCGGCCGTAGCCATGCACCGCATAGTCGCGCAGCGGCCGGGTGCGCAGGATCTCGCGCGCTTCGTCGAGCGTCGAGACCGGGATGTCGCCGGTGTAGCGGATGATCTCCGGCAGCGTGATCAGGGGCAGCCAGGCTTCGGCGTCGTCGAGGGTAAAGGGGCGCAGTATCAGGCGTTCGGTTTCGATTGTTGTTCGCATCACGATAAATCACTCCTCGGCGATATGGATCCTGGCCTTCACATGCTTCAGGCTGGCCACGATGGTGAAGGTCATGATCACCAGCAGCGACCACGAACTCCATTTGCTGATGTGGACGACCGACCAGGCGCCCAGCTGGTTCGGATAGCGCCACACGCCCCAGAAGGTGCCGATGTTCTCGGCCAGCCAGATGAAGAAGCCGGTCAGCACGAAGCCCAGCATCAGCGGCATGCGGCGGTCGCGGTCAAGGGGCCGGAACACCACCGTCGTCCGCGAATACAGGCCGAGGGCGCAGGCGGCCAGGTACCAGCGGTAGTCGCCGATGTAATGGTGGGTAAAGAAGTTCACGTAGATCAGGACCGCGATCGTGGTCGCCATCCAGTAAGGCGGATGGTGGCGGATGCGCAGGTCGAGCAGGCGCCAGGCCTGCACGATATAGCTGCCGACCGCCGCGTACATGAAGCCGGAGAACAGCGGCACGCCGAAGATCTTGGTATAGCCGAAGTCCGGATAGCTCCAGGACTGGACGCTGCCCGACACCTTGAAGGCTTCCAGCGCGAAGCCGACCACGTGGAACAGGCAGACCGCCTTCAGCTCGTCCCAGGTCTCCAGCTTGACCTTCACCATCCACAACTGGATCGCGATCGCCACCACCAGCAGCAGGTCGTAGCGCGGGACACCCCAGAGGCCGGCGCGCGGCATCAGGAAGATGGCGGCGAAGAACAGGCCGACGAAGAGGCAGGCACGGGCCTCCTTGACGCCGAAGTAGAGGAACTCGACGAGGCCGCGGCGCAGGCCGGCCAGAGGCCGGGGGCGGTCGTCCATCAGGAAGCTGTCGATTGCGGATAGCATGCCGGTCCGATCAGGCGGGGCGTGCGCTGTCGCGCTCGCGTTTCAGGTAGTGGGATGGCGGCTGGCCGACCAGCTTGCGGAAATCCGCGCTGAAATGGGCCTGGTCGAAGTAGCCGAGCTCCTGGGCCAGCGCGGCCAGGCCGGTCTCGCCCCCGGCCAGGCGGTCGGCGGCTTCGTGCAGGCGGAAGCGCCGGATGGTCCACTTCGGGCTCACGCCCACGTAGTCGCTGAACAGCTGCTGCAGGCTGCGCAGGTTCAAGCCGGCGGCCTCGGCCAACTGCTCGACCTGGGTCAGGCCGGGCGTGGTCTCGACCACCCGCAGGATGGCGGCGATGCGCTCGACCTGGGGATCGGGCGCCGGCAGCAGCGGCGCCAGCAAACGGGTGCAGGCCTCGACCATGCCGGCGTCATCGACGCAGTCCAGCACCGCGTCGCGGCTCGCGGCTTCATCCCAGGGGAAGACTTCGGACAGGCCCAGCACCTGGTCGGTGATGGTATGCAGGGGCTTGCCGAGCAGGGCCCGGAAGGCGCCGGGTCGGAAGCGCAGGCCGCAGACCTTGCCCTTGCCTTTCAGTTCGTAGTCGAAGGCGCCGGTCGGCACGCCCCAGATGCCGCTGCGGGCGCGGTCGAACACCAGGTGCACGCAGGGATACGGGAGGGTGCGCTGGACGTAGGGCGGCTGCTCGCCGAGATCCCATTCGACGATCCAGAAATGGTCGAGAAAGGGCGCCAGCCCGGGCGCGGGCAGATAACGCTCCATGCGGAACATCTTGCGCGCCTGGGCGGGCGCGACCACGCCTTTCGGGCGGTCCTGGACGGTTGCGAGCGGTGTCATCGGGTGCCATTCATGGGATCGTCTGCCGGGATTCTAGCATTCGCGTTTTTACAAGACGGCAATTTTATGAAGGACTATCCTGAGCGTCCTTACTCACCACGAGGACGCCATGAACCATAGCATCACCCTCTTCCACGCCCCGCACTCGCGCTCCGGCGCCGTCCGCATCCTGCTCGAGGAGCTGGGCGCACCCTATGCGCTGGAAACCGTGAACCTGAAGGCCAACGAGACCCACACACCGCGCTACCTGGCCATCAACCCGATGGGCAAGGTGCCGGCCCTGCGCGTCGCGCAAGGAGGAGACGACGTGCTGGTGACCGAACAGGCCGCCATCATGATCTACCTGGCGGACCTGTTCCCGCAGGCCGGCCTGGCGCCGGCCGTCGACGAGCTGCAGCGGGGATCGTATTTACGCTGGCTGGCCTTCTACGGTTCCTGTTTCGAACCCGCGGTGGTCGACCGGGCGATGAAGCACGAGCCGGCGCCGCCCTCGACCTGCCCTTACGGCGACTACGACACCATGCTGTCCACGCTCACCCGGCAGCTGCGCGCCGGCCCCTGGCTGCTGGGCGAGCGCTTCTCGGCGGCCGACGTCCTGTGGGGCTATGCGCTGGCCTGGACCTCGGCCTTCGAACTGGTGCCGGCGCTGCCCGAGATCGTGGACTACGTCGCCCGCTTCAATGCGCGGCCCTGCGCGCAGCGGGTCATCGAGATGGATGCGGCAATGGCGGCGGCGCAGGCCGCCTGAGTTTCACACCGGCGCCGGCGCTGCCGGCTCCGTTGCGCGCGCGGGCGCCCGGCGCGCCGCACGCGGCTGCAGCACCATCAGCGACAGCAGCGCCGGGACGCCCAGCAGCAGGCAGGCCAGGCACCAGGCCAGGCGGGCCCGCGGTCCGAGCGGGGCGCGGCGGGTCCACCAGATGGCGCCCAGGCCGGCCAGCAGGGCCAGCACGCCGGCCGCCGTCCAGGCCACGGCCGGGCGCTCGAGCAGCAGCGGCGCGAAGCGGCTGGCGCCGTAGTCCGGCACCGCGCCCTTGTCGATCACCAGGTCCGGCAGGCTCACCACCGCCTGCAGCAGCGGCGAGATCCACCAATCCTTGTGCTCGAACAGCGCCGGGAAGTCGTGGGCCAGCTCGCGCCGCGCCACTTCCGTTATCCGGCCGCCGGCATCCACCAGATACGTCACCTGGGGCGCCGCGCCGACGCCGTCGTAGCGGCGGTTGCCGGCGGTGAAACTGACCAGGGTGCCGTCCGCCACCGGCGCCGCGTCGACCCGGTGGATGTCGCCGAAATTCAGCGGCAGCGGGACGGACGCGACCGGGGCCGGCTGGCCGTTGCTGTCCTGCAGGAGCAGCACGCGGCGGTTGGTCAGGATGGCGGTGCGGCGGCCCAGCACGGCGACGCCGCCGGCCAGCTGCTCGGCGCCCTCGACATGCATCAGGTGGCGCAGACCCAGCGTGCCTCGCTGGATTTGATACAGGTCGTGGGCGTTGACCAGGTAGCCGTTGCGCTGGTTGTCCCCGATCACCACCGGCTGGGAATCGAAAGGCGTGGTGTCGCCCATCCCGCCGGCGCCGTACCAGCCGACCGGCGTACCGAGGCGGACGTGGCGGCCGCGGTAGATCATGCGGTCGTGGCTGAAGGTCCAGGCATGCTGGTGATCGTCATAGAACTCGGGCCTGTTGCGGTTCGAGACCAGGTTCCTCACCACGTACTGGCGCACTTCCGGACCCAGCTTGGCGGCATCGCCCGCCGCCACGCCTGCGCGCCAGCCGGCCGCACGCGGGTCCGGCGCTCCGGCCAGCCCCGCCTGCACCGCCTCGCGCGGCGTGAAGCGCTGCGCCTCCACCAGGCCGCCGGCCATCGCCTGCCCGCCCGACAGCGGATGCACGCCCGCCATCATCTGGCCGACCTGGAACAGCATCGAACCGCCCCACAGCAGGGCGATGTAGAAGCTCAGCTGCAGCGGCGCCGCCGAGGCGACGGTGGCGAGCGCATCGTCGCCGGTATAGCGGTTCGGCCGGAACACGGTGTAGACCAGGAACAGCAGCACCGCGTTGCAGGCGAGCGCCAGCGCCAGCACGGTGCCGTAGCTGGCCAGGTGCACGGTCAGCAGGATCGGCAGCACCAGGATCACGAAAGCCCAGCGGCTGCGGTGCAGCATGATGTAGGCGCCGGCCAGCCAGGCCGACACCGTCGACGAGACCAGGTAGAGCACGGCGGCATAATGGCGGACGTCGACCACGCGCTGGGTAAGCCGGTCCTGCAGCCCCAGCACGATGAACAGGGGCAGCGCCACCGCCAGCGCGATCAGCAGCACGGAGGCGAGCGCGATGCCGGCCAGGATGCGGCCGCGGTGCAGCGGCCGGTGCTGCAGCCAGATCCAGCGGCTCGGCTGGCGGTAGCTGCCGAACTGGTAGAGGCCGAAGCCCAGCCCGGACAGCGCATACAGCAGGAGCACGATGGCGTGCAGCTCCTTCATGCCGTTGGCGATGTCGACCGGCTGGTTCAGCACCGTCACCAGCACCAGGCTGGCGGCAAAGTAGATGGCGGCGGCATTGCGGAAGCGCCGCAGCTCGGACAAGAACAGTTCGATCATTTGCTGAATTCCTTCGGCTTAAGCGGCACGGCGGGCGCCGGCATGTCCATGGGAGAGGAAGGCGTTGACGGCACGCTCCAGGCCGAGCGCCATGGCCTGCACGCGGCGCGCGCCCAGCAGCTTGAGACGGGCCTCGAAGGCGGCGCCGTCCTGCTGGTCGAAGGTGACGATGTGGGTCAGGCCGTCGAGCTGCTGCACCTGAAGCACCCCGGGCAGCTGGTTCACCTCGGGCGCCTTGAAGGGAAACTCCGCCACCCACAGCTGTACCCGTTCGCAGAAGTCGTCCGGACCGCTCATGGTGCGCAGGCTGCCGCGCTCGAGGATCACCAGGTTGTCGGCCACCCGCTCGATCTCGTCCATCTGGTGCGAGCAGTAGACGATGGTCGACCCGTCGTCGATGCTGGACTCGAGCATGGCGTCCAGAAAGGCGCGCTTGGCGACCACGTCCAGGCCCAGGGTCGGCTCGTCGAGGATCAGCAGTTCCGGGCTCTGGGCCAGCGCCAGCGCCAGGTTCAGGCCGGCGCGTTCGCCGCGCGAGAGTTCGCCGACCCGCTGCTCGGGCAGGACGTTGAAGTGGGACAGCACCTCGTCGAAGCGCGCGCCGTTCCAGCGCTGGCGGCCATCCTGTTCGTAGTGGCGCTGCTGCATGCGCATCAGGTCGCGCACCCGCATCCAGCCAGGCAAGGTGTGCTCCTCGTTGACGAAGCCGATGCGGCCGCGCAGTTCCGGCGTGAGCCGGCCGCACTCGTGGCCCAGCACGCGCGCCGAACCGGACGTCAGGGGCTCGAAGCCCAGCAGCACCCGGAACAGCGAGGATTTGCCGGCCCCGTTGGCGCCGACGAAGGCGTGGATGCCGCCGCGCGGCAGCCGCAGGCTGAGACGGTTCAGCGCCAGCTTGCCCCTGTATTGCAGGCACAGCTCGTCGGTGTCGATGACGAATTCGCTTGGATGCTCGTTCATGCCGATTTCTTGTTTTCGTAATGGAAAAGCTCGCCCGCCACGCGGTCGAGGATGGTGTCGGCCGGGTAGTCGAGGCCGATGACGTCGCCGACGAAGCGGTCGACCGCCTCGTCGAGACGGCGCGCGCGCTCGGCGTCCGACAGGCGCTGGCGCTGCTCGGCCACGTACAGGCCCAGGCCGGCGCGCGACAGCAGCCAGCCCTCGGCGCTCAGCTCGGCATAGGCCTTGGCCACCGTGTTCGGGTTGATGGAGAGCTGCTGGGCCAGGCCGCGCACGCTGGGCAGGGCGTCGCCCGGCTGCAGCTCGCCGCCGGCCACCAGGCGTTTGATGCCGTCGGTGATCTGGCGGATGATGGGCCGCGGATCGCCGGTGACGATCTGCAGCATCAGGGGAGCACGCCGATTCATATGAACCTCACTGTACTAGGACAGATGGTACAGTAGCACCGGCCCGCGCTGTGGTCAAGCAGGAAAGAATGGAGCACAATGCGGCGTCCCGAATGCCTTACCGAAGCCCAACGATGTTCAAACAGCTGAAACAACTCTTCGCACCGCGCCAGGCCGCCGTCATCCAGGACGAGCTGCTGGTCAATGCCTACTGCACCCTGAACGAGGTGCCGCCGCTGCCCTTCCCGCACCGGCTGCACGGGCGCCGCGACAGCGGCGATCCGGCGCTGCGCCACGAACTCGGCGGCTTCCTGCACTACCTGCAGTCGCTCGGCGGCGGCAAGATGAGCAGCACCCGCTACCACGTCATGCGCCATATCCAGCGCAGCCGCCACCAGCTCAGCTTCGGCGTCGCGCGCACCGATGCCGCCGCCATCGCCGCCCTCGCCGACTGGGCGCTTGCCGCCAACGCCCTGCTGCAACTGCCGGACGGCCAGCCGCGCGACCCGCATCTGAAAGTACTGGTGTCGAGCAAGGACGGCGCCGCCGAAGCGGATGCCGCCGTGCCCTATCCGGCCGCCGCAACCCAGCGCAAGACCGCCACCGAAGCCCTGCTCGCCGCCCGCGGCCTGCCGTCCTCGCCCCACCTGCCGCCGCTGGTCGCCGAGCCGGAACTGCGGCTGCGCGGGATCCCGGAAACCGGACGCCGCGCCGTCGCCCTGCTGGCGGTGGCGCTCAGGGCGGAATCGCTGGCGAGCGGGAACCCGCTGCCGGCCGAGGAGCTGGAGCGCAAGCTGCCGGGCCTGAGCCAGGTCCTGAGTCCCGACGAAGCCGCCTTCCTGGCCGCCGCACAGCCGGACGCCGCCGAACTGGCCCGATTCTCATGGCGCTACGAAAGCCTCCAGACCCTGGAATGGGCGCTGGGCCTGGGCGAGCTTCCCTGGCCGGACCAGCCCTGCGACGCCGCGCTGACCGCGCGCAGCCTGCTGGAGCGCCTCGAGGACGTCGCCAGGGATGCACTCACGCTGCGCCCGCCGGCCGAGATCCTGGATGCCCTCGACCTCCACTACCGCCTGCACTGGCTGGTGCGCCAGGCCCGCAAGGAAGGCAAGCCGCTGCCGGCAGGGATCGATCCCGGCGTGGTCTCGGAACGCCACCACGCCCTCAACTGGCTGACCTGCTTCGAAGACGCCGGCTGGGACGACACCGACACGCCCACCTGAGGCGCGCTTCGTTCAGGTGCCGGGCAGGCGGTGGTCCCGGTACAGCTCGCGCAGGCGGTTCTTCTGGATCTTGCCGGTGCCGCCCAGCGGCAGGCTGTCGGTGAACACCACGTCGTCCGGCATCCAGAACTTCGCGATCTTCCCTTCGAAGAAGCCGAGCAGCTGTTCGCGCGTCACTTCCGCGCCGGGCCGCCGCACCACTACCAGCAGCGGGCGCTCGTCCCACTTCGGATGATGGACGCCGATGCAGGCGGCCTGCATCACGGCCGGATGGGCCATCGCGATGTTCTCCAGGTCGATCGACCCGATCCACTCGCCGCCGGACTTGATCACGTCCTTGCTGCGGTCGGTGATCTGCATGAAGCCTTCCGGGTCGATGGTGGCGACGTCGCCGGTCGGGAACCAGCCATCCTGCAGCACGTCGCCGCCTTCATCGCGGAAGTATTTGGCGACGATCCACGGCCCCTTCACCAGCAGGTGGCCGAAGCTCACGCCGTCCCAGGGCAGCTCGACGCCGTCGTCGTCGACGATCTTCATGTCGACGCCATAGATCGCGTGGCCCTGCTTCTGCAGGATCTTGCGCTGTTCTTCCTTCGGCAGCGCGAGGTGCTTGACCAACAGGCCGCCGGTGGTGCCGAGCGGGGACATCTCCGTCATGCCCCAGCCGTGGATGACCTGCACGTCGAAGCGTTCGATCAGGGTATCCATCATCGCCGGCGGACAGGCCGAGCCGCCGATCACGGTGCGGCGGAAGGTCGAGAAGCGCAAGCCGTTCTGCAGCGCGTGGTTGATCAGCCCCAGCCAGACGGTCGGCACGCCGGCCGAGAAAGTCACGCCCTCCCGCTCGAACAGCTCGTACAGCGACTTGCCGTCCAGCTGCGCGCCGGGGAAGACCATCTTCGCGCCCGACAGCAGCACCGAATACGGCAAGCCCCAGGCGTTCACATGGAACATCGGCACCACCGGCAGCACGGTGTCGCGGGCCGACACGTTCAGCACGTTCGGCATCGCCGAGGCATAGGCGTGCAGCACGGTCGAGCGGTGCGAGTACAGCGCACCCTTCGGATTGCCGGTGGTGCCCGAGGTGTAGCACAGCGCTGCGGCGGCGTTCTCGTCGAACAGCGGCCAGCTGTAGTCGCTCGCGGCGGCCTCGATCAGTTCCTCGTAGCAGAGCAGGTTCGGGATACGCGTTTCGAGCGGCATGTGGGCGCGGTCGCTCATCAGCACGAACGCCTTCACGCCCGCGCAGTGCGGCGCGATCGCCTCGACCAGCGGCAGGAAAGTCAGGTCGAAGAACAGCAGCTGGTCTTGCGCGTGGTTGACGATGTAGGCGATCTGCTCCGGATGCAGGCGCGGATTGATGGTGTGCAGGACCGCGCCCGAGCCCGACACCGCGTAATAGAGTTCGAGGTGGCGGTAGCCATTCCACGCCAGGGTGCCGACCCGCTCGCCCATCGCGATGCCGCGCTCCGCCAGCGCCCGCGCCAGGCGGCGGGCACGCAGTTCGCAGTCGCGGTAGCTGTAGCGGTGCAGGTCCGTGAGGTCGGGCTCGACCCGCCGCGAGACGATTTCGCTGCCGCCGTAATGCCGCGCGGCGAACTGGATGATGCTGGAGATCGAGAGCGGCTGGCTCATCATCTGCCCCATGACAGGGCTCTGCGGATAGGACTGCATCGGGCCTCCTGTGGTTGTTGCGGCCGAGTGTGGGACGGCTCTGCGCAGAGCGTCAACGGTTTTCGATGCTGCGCCGCATCACGAGGCAAAGGTATTCGTTACCGAATGTAACGGTAATGGGCCGCACACAAGCGCGCTCATATGATCCCGCCGTCTGGGTTAGAATCCCGGCAACTGCGACTTGAACGTCCGAACAAGAAGGAAACGCCATTACCGCTGACGACCTGCCATTCGACAATTCCTTCGCTGAATTGCCGCCCGCGTTCTACACGCGGCTGATGCCGACGCCCCTGCCTGCGCCCTACTTCGTTGCGGCCAGCGGCAGGGCCGCGGCGCTGGCCGGGCTCGACCCGGCGACCTTGCGCCAGGAGGATCTTGTCGCGGTCTTCAGCGGCAACCACGTGCCGCCGCGCTCCCAGCCCCTGTCCGCCGTCTACTCCGGCCACCAGTTCGGCCACTGGGCCGGACAACTGGGCGACGGCCGCGCCATCCTGCTGGGCCAGCTGAACGGTCCCGAAGGTCCGATGGAGCTGCAGCTGAAGGGTGCCGGCATGACGCCCTACTCGCGCATGGGCGACGGCCGCGCCGTACTGCGTTCCTCGATCCGCGAATTCCTCTGTTCGGAAGCCATGGCCGCACTCGGCATCCCGACCACGCGCGCCCTGATGCTGACCGGCTCGCACCAGCAGGTGGTGCGCGAAACCATCGAGACCGCCGCCGTCGTCACCCGCATGGCGCCGAGCTTCGTGCGCTTCGGCTCCTTCGAGCATTGGCACTACCGCGGCAGGCAGGAAGAGCTGCGCATCCTGGCCGACTACGTGATCCGCGACTTCTATCCGGAACTGCGGAACGCGGAGAACCCCTATCTGGAGCTGCTGCTCGAGGTCACGCGCCGTACCGCGCGCATGATCGCGCACTGGCAGGCGGTCGGCTTCATGCACGGGGTGATGAACACGGACAATATGTCCATCCTCGGCATCACCCTGGACTACGGTCCCTTCGGCTTCATGGAAGCCTTCGACGTCGACCACATCTGCAACCACACCGACCAGGGCGGCCGCTATTCCTACTCGAACCAGGTGCCGGTCGGCCACTGGAACTGCTATGCGCTGGCGAATGCCCTGCTGCCGCTGATCCAGGACAAGGAGGCGGCCGAGGCTGCGCTGGACGGTTATGTCGACGCCTACGGCGACAAGTTCGACGAACTGGTGCACGCCAAGCTGGGCCTGGCCACCGTGCAGGACAACGACCGCGCGCTGGCCGATGCGATGTTCAAGCTGATGCACGAGAACCGCGTCGACTTCACCCTGTTCTTCCGCCGGCTGGGCGAGCTGCGCGTCGACGTCCTCGATGACGCCGGGACCGAGGCGGCCATGCGGGTAGCCGACATGCGGGTAGCCGATCCGCCGCTACGCGACCTCTTCCTCGACCGCCCCGGCTTCGATGCCTGGGCGGCGGATTACCGCGCCCGCCTGCGCCAGGAAGGCAGCGTCGATGCCGTGCGCCGCGAAGCCATGCAGCGCGTCAATCCCAAGTACATCCTGCGCAACTATCTGGCCCAGACCGCCATCGAAAAGGCGCAGAATGGTGATTTTTCCGAAGTCCGCAAGCTGCTCGCCGTGCTGGAACATCCCTTCGACGAGCAGCCGGAGAACGAACAGTATGCGGCGCTGCCGCCGGACTGGGCATCCCACCTCGAGGTGAGCTGCTCCTCCTGATACCATCATCGAGATTCAAGACGACATCATGACCGAAAAAGTGACCAAGACCGACGCCGACTGGCGCGCCCAGCTCGACCCGATGGAATACCAGGTGACCCGCCACGCGGCCACCGAGCGCGCCTTCACGGGCAAGTACTGGGACCACCACGAACACGGCATCTACCACTGCGTCTGCTGCAATACCCCGCTGTTCGAGTCCGACGCCAAGTTCGAGTCCGGCTGCGGCTGGCCCAGCTACTTCCGCGCCATCGACCCGGACAACGTGATCGAGAAGGTCGACCGCAGCCATGGCATGGTGCGCACCGAGATCATCTGCGCCGTCTGCGACGCCCACCTGGGCCACGTGTTCGAAGACGGTCCGCCGCCGACCGGCCTGCGCTACTGCATCAATTCGGCCGCTCTGCGTTTCGAACCGGCATAATCACGGTTTTCACACTAGGCACGCGCACACGCATGAAATTCCTGTTCGACCTGTTCCCGGTCATTCTCTTCTTCGTCGTCTTCAAGTTCGCCGACGGCCACCAGGAGGCGGCCCACGCCCTGGCGGTCCAGTATATGGGCGGCCTGATCGCCGGCGGCAACCTCACCCCGGCGCAGTCGCCGATCATGCTGGCCACCGCGGTCGGCATCGTCGCCACCGTGCTGCAGATCCTGTATCTGCTGGCGCGCGGCCGCAAGGTCGACGGCATGCTGTGGCTGTCGCTGGGCGTGATCGCCGTGACCGGCGGCGCCACCATCTACTTCCACGACGAGAACTTCATCAAGTGGAAGCCGACCATCCTCTACTGGGTATTCGCGCTGGCCCTGTTCGTGGCCCAGGTCGGGTTCCGCAACAACCTGATGCGCAAGGTGATGGAAGCGCAGATCAAGCTGCCCGAACACGTCTGGGCCAAGGTCGGCTATGCCTGGATGACCTTCTTCGCCCTGGTGGGCGTGCTGAACCTGGTCATGGCCTTCATCGTCTTCAAGGACAATACCGGCGCCTGGGTCAGCTTCAAGCTGTTCGGCGTGACCGGCATCTTCTTCGCCTTCATCGTCATCCAGACCCTGATGCTGTCGAAGCACATCCAGGACCAGGAACAGGAACAGGGAGACGCGTGAGCATGGCAACCGTAAACAACGAGCGCCTCGAGCGCATCCGCTCCCTGCTGCAAGCCGCCTTGCAGCCTTCCCAGCTCGAGGTCGGCGACGACTCCCACCTGCACGTCGGCCACGCCGGCGCGGCCTCCGGCGGGGGCCATTACAGCGTCCGAATCGTTTCCGATCGCTTCGAGGGCCAGAGGCTCGTCATGCGCCATCGGCTGGTGTATGATGCCGTGCAAGGAATGATGCATACCGACATTCACGCGCTGGCGATCACCGCCCTTGCACCATCGGAATTGTCGTAAGCCTTAGCCCTTCAGGAAGTCTTAAGTAATCTGTTCGAAAATCTGCTACGTATTACAAGAACTAATCCAATCTCGTCCAAGCAACCCCCTCACAGGAACCACCATGACTTTTAAGCCAGCACGGCTGCTGTTAGCCCTGATCGCTATCGCCGCATCGTTTGCCACCTCGTCCTCGTTCGCCCAGAACCTCGCCGTCGTCAACGGCAAGGCGATCCCGTCCTCGCGCGCCGACCAGATGGTCAAGCAGGTCGTGGCCCAGGGCCAGGCAACCGATTCGCCGCAACTGCGTGAAGCGATCAAGAAGGACCTGATCGCCCGCGAAGTGATGATGCAGGAAGCGGTCAAGCAGGGTTACGACAAGAACGCGGATGTGAAGCAGGCGCTGGAGAACGCCCGCCAGACCATCGTGATCACCGCCCTGGCCCGCGACTACATCGCCAAGCATCCGGTCTCCGACGCCGAGATCAAGGCCGAGTACGACCGCTTCACCAAGCAGACCGGCGACAAGGAATACCACGTGCGCCACATCCTGGTGGAGAACGAAGCCGACGCCAACGCCATCATCGCCAAGCTGAAGAGCGGCGCCAAGTTCGAAGACCTGGCCAAGCAGTCGAAAGACACCGGCACCGCCAGCAACGGCGGCGACCTGGATTGGGCCAGCCCGTCCTCCTTCCCGCCTGAATTCGCCGCCGGCTTCACCGGCCTGAGCAAAGGCCAGATCACCGAGAAGCCGGTCAAGACCCAGGTCGGCTACCACGTGATCAAGCTGGACGACGTCCGCCCGGCCAAGCTGCCGACCCTGGACGAAGTCAAGCCGCAGATCGCCGACGCCCTGACCCAGCAGAAGCTGGCCTCGTACCAAGAGGAAATGGTCAAAAAGGCAAAGGTGCAGTAAGATGTAGCATCACCGGCGGCCCCCGTGCCGCCGGTTTTCGTCGCCTCGCGACTTTTCGTATTTGAATAGGATCGAATAAATGATTGTCAAGCCAGCCCGCCTGTTGTTAGCCATGACCGCGATGGTAGCCCTGCCGTCGTTCGCACAAAACGTCGCGACCGTCAATGGCAAGCCCATCCCTGCGGCCAAGGTCGACCAGGTCGTCAAGCAAGTTGTTGCCCAGGGCAAGGCCACCGATTCGCCGCAACTGCGCGAGGCGATCAAGCGCGACCTGATCGGCCGCGAAGTCCTGATCCAGGAAGCCGACAAGCAAGGCATCGGCACCCGTCCGGAAGTCAAGAACCAGATCGAGAATGCCCGCCAGAGCATCATCATCAACGCGATGCTGGCCGACTACGTCAAGAAGCATCCGGTCACCGACGCCGAAATCAAGGCAGAGTACGACAAGTTCAAGTCCCAGGTCGGCGACAAGGAATACCACGCCCGCCACATCCTGGTCGGCACCGAAGACGAAGCCAAGGCCATTATCGCCAAGCTGAAGGGCGGCGCCAAGTTCGAAGACCTGGCCAAGCAGTCGAAGGATCCGGGTTCGGCACAGAACGGCGGCGACCTGGACTGGGCAAGCCCGGCCAACTTCGTGCCCGAGTTCTCGAAGGCCATGACCTCGCTGAACAAAGGCCAGATCACCGAGACCCCGGTCAAGACCCAGTTCGGCTACCACGTGATCAAGCTGGAAGACACCCGTGCGGCCAAGATCCCGCCGCTGGAAGAAGTCAAGCAGCAGGTCGCGGAACAGCTGCAGCAGCGTAAGCTGGCAGCCTTCCGCGAAGAGCTGATGAAGAAGGCCAAGATCCAGTAATCCGGTCTTGCGACTCAAAAAGCGCTCCAGGCCGGAGCGCTTTTTTTTGAGCCCTTCCTTCATTCACTGCCTAAGCCTCGGGCCACCATGCACGCTCACCGCGGCCGCTCTCTGCCGCTCCGCCACCTGCTGATCCTCTTGACCGCGATCGGGCTGCTGCCCCTCGCGCTGCTCGGCATCTGGAGCATCCACGTGGCCAGCGAATACCGCCAGCGCGAGCAGGAGCGCGCGATGCTGGACCTGGCCCGCGCCCTGTCCAGCGCCGTCGACGCCGAACTCGATTCGACGGTCACCGCCCTGTCGGGCCTGGCGCGCAGCCCAGCCATGGTCGCGGGCGATATCCGCTCGTTTTACGAGGTGGCGCGCAACCAGGCCGCAAGCCAGCCCAACTGGCTGGGGGTATTCCTGGCGGACCATGAAGGAACAACCCTGTTCCGCACGAACGCGGCGTTCGGCTCCGTCATGCCGCCGCCCGTCGATCCGGAGAGTCTCCAGCAAGCGCTGGTTCTCCATCGGGCCGTCGTCGGGCGCATGATCCTTGGACCGCGGGGGCGTGCCGCCGCCGCGGTCCGGATCCCGATTACCGACGGCCGCGCGCATGCCTACGTGCTGAGCGCCGTCGTCAAGCCGGACCGCATCCTGCGCGTCATCGAGCGCCAGCAAGCGCCCTCGGACTCGCTGATCGCCGTGATCGATGCCTCCGGCCACATCGTTGCGCGCTCCAAGAACCAGGAACGCTATGTCGCCCAGCCGATCACGCCCGCGATGCGCGAACTGATGCACAAGCACGGCCAGGAGGGCACCGGCCCCACGTACACCAAGGAAGGCGACCCCGTCGCCACCGCCTACACCAGCCTGTCGCGCTACGGTTGGACGGTGATCGTGAACAGCCCGGTGACTAGCCTGCGCACCGCCTTCCTGCAGGGCGTGGGCACCTACGCGGCCGGCGTCGGCATCTCGCTGGCGATCTGCATCGCCCTCGCCTACTGGCTGTCGTGGCGCATCGTCGCCGCCTTCAACCATTTGCGCCGGGCCGCGGCGGCGGTCGGCGCCGGACGCCCCTTCAGCGTGCCGCATTCGCGCATCCGCGAACTGGGCCGCATGGGCCGCGCCCTCGAAGCGGCGGGACACCAGCGCGCCCGCCACGAACTGGAACGATCGCGCCTGCTGGCCTCGCTCGAAGACGCGCTCGAGCAGGCGCGCCGCGCCGGCCAGGCCAAGGACGAATTCCTGGCCGTGCTGGGCCACGAACTGCGCAATCCACTCAGTCCCATCGTCGCCTCGCTCGACCTGATGGACATGCGCGACGAACCCGGCGCGCAGCGCGAGCGCGCCATCATGCGGCGCCAGGTCACTCACCTGAAGCGCCTGGTCGACGACTTGCTCGACGTCTCGCGCATCGCCTCCGGCAAGCTGAACCTGCACCTGCGCCCCCTCGACCTGGCCGAGACCGTGCGCCACACCGTCGCCGCCCTGCCCGGCATGTCCATCACCCTCGAAGCGCCGGACACGCTCTGGATCGAAGGCGACGACAGCCGCCTGGTGCAGGTCCTGAACAACCTGCTGTCGAACGCGGCGCGCTTCGGCAGCACCGCCACCCACGTCAGCCTGGTGGCCGACCACGACGCCGGCCTGGCCCGGCTGACGGTGGAGGACAACGGCATCGGCATGGACGCCAAGCTGCTGTCGCGGGTCTTCGAACCCTTCTACCAGGCGCCCCAACCCTTGGCGCGCCACACGGGCGGCCTCGGCCTGGGCCTGGCCATCGTCCGCAAGATCGTCGAACTGCATGGCGGCAGCGTCAGCGCGAACAGCCCGGGCCCGAACCAGGGCAGCCGCTTCGACGTGCTGCTGCCGCTCGCCGCCGCCCCGGCCAAGCCGGCGCCAAGCGCGCCCGCCGCGGCACGGAAAACCTGCCGCATCCTGCTGGTCGACGACAATGAAGACGCCGCCGCCGGTACCGGCACCCTGCTGCGGCAGCTGGGACACAGCGTCGACGTCGCACACAACGCCATGCAGGCCCTCGCCGCCGCGCGCGTCCAGGCGCCCGAAGTCGCCATCCTCGACATCGGCCTGCCCGACATGGACGGCTACCAGCTTGCCGCGGCCCTGCGCCAGGAGCACGGCAAGGCGCTGCGCCTGGTGGCCTTGTCCGGCTATGGCCAGCAGGCCGACATCGAGCACGCCAGGGACGCTGGCTTCGACCTTCACCTGACCAAGCCGGCCACGCTGGAGGACCTGGTCCGCGCGCTGCAGCCGCCTAGCCCTGCAACAGTGACTTGAGCGCCCGCTCCAGCGCTCGGACCTTCTCGCGCATGACGGGCAGCTTGCGCAGCAGGGCCGCGCTGCGCTCCCACTCGGCGTGCGGCGCGATCGGATAGAAGCCCGTGTAGCGGCCCGGCTCGGAAATCGAAGTCGCCACCAGGGTGCCGGCCGTGATGTGCACGTGGTCGGCGATCTCGATATGGCCGTTGACCATGGCCGCGCCGCCGAAGGTGCAATGCCTGCCGATATGCGCGCTGCCGGCCACGCCGACACAGCCCGCCATTGCCGTGTGGGCGCCGATGCGGCAGTTGTGGCCGATCTGGATCTGGTTGTCGAGCTTGACCCCATCCTCGATGATGGTGTCGTCGAGGGCGCCGCGGTCGACGCTCGTGTTACAGCCGATGTCGACGTCGTCCCCGATCACCACCCGCCCGATCTGCGGGATCTTGATGTAGATCCCATCCTCCATTGCGAAGCCGAACCCGTCGCCGCCGATCACCGCCCCGGAATGCAGGATGCCGCGCGCGCCGATCACGCAGCGGGCGTGAAAAGTCACGTTGGCGAAGAAATGGGTCTGCTCCCCCACCACGGCCTCGGGACCGATATAGCAGCCGGCATCGATCACGGCGCCGGCCTTGACCACCGCATTCGCTTCCACCGTGACCTGGGCGCCGACATGGGCCGCGGGATCGATGCGCGCGCTCGCGTGCACCGCCGCGGACGGATGGATGCCCGGCTCAGGGGCGGCGCGCGGCAGCAGGAACTGCGCGGTGCGCGCGAAATAGGCATAGGGATTGGCGGTGACGATGCGGGCGCCCTCATAGGTGGCCGCCACTTCCGGCGCGTCGCGCGGCGAAAGGATCAACGCCGCCGCCCGACTGTGCGCCGCCAACGGGCGCATCCTGCTGTTACTGAGGAAACTGATGTCGCCGGGGCCGGCACGCTCCAGCGGGGCGATCGTCGACACTTCGACGTCGGGATCGCCCTCGAGTTGTCCGCCGAAGCGTTCGACCAGCTCGCCTACCCGTGTAGCCATGCGCCGTCCTCCCGGTTTGTCGATACCGGATTGGACAGCGCTTCTGGGTCAGCAGTTCCGCATCGCCGCGCGCGACAGGCGACAAGACGCCGACCGGCAGCGTGGGCCGACACCGGAATTGATTAGTGGCAGACGATCTATAGCAAATTTGATACCAGGAATCGATAACTCATTGTTTTCAATTACTTGGCGCGGCAGTACATGGCTTCATTTAACCAGATGTCAAACTACTCGACAGTAGCTGATCATGACTGCAAAAAAAAGGCGCTGTTCGCGCTAAGTGTTGAACCTGCCCAGCGCCGCTCTCAAAAAGGCGTCGGGGCTGGCAATGCGCTGCCCATCCAGCGCCCAGCGCCAGCCGAAGTAATGGCCCAGATAACGGCTGGCAACGCCGCGAAATGGCAGCAGCCAGGCGCGCATCCGGCTGTGATACGCGTTCACATTTTGGATGTGCAGCGCACCGCGCCTTCGTTCGCCGGCGCTCGCGTTGATGGCCTCATGTGAGATTCCGAGCTCCCGCGCGAATGCCGGATAGGCCGCATGGCTGTCGGTCACCAGCAGCACGTCGCGCTCCAGCCTTGGCCCCAGGTGCTCTACTAGCTGCCGCTTGCTCACGCTTCCCTTGCCGGTCACGGCATCGATGGTCTGGCCGCTGCGATCGCGTGCGACCAGGATGCACACCTGCTCGTTCGAGATCCCACGCTTTGTCGCCTTGCCGCCGCGCTTTCGTGGTGGACGAGTGAGATGTCGGGAACCCTTGTGCGATTCGAGCACATACATCTCATCGGCTTCGGCGATACCGCTCAAGCGCTGCGGGCGGTCATCCTTGCTCAAGGCCAGGAAGCGGTGACGCCATCGAAAACTGGTCGCACTGGCCACGCCGATCTCGCGCGCCGCGCGGCGCACGCTGCGGGAGTCGAGCATGCCGCCGAGGTAGTCGAGCCAGTGCGCCTTGTAGCGCAACCGGGCCAGCGGCGTCCCGCTGAGCAGATTGAAAGTGCGGCGGCAACTGCGGCAGCGGTAGCGCTGCAGTCCATGGGCGTGACCGTGGCGATAGGGTTTGCTGGCTTCGCAGTGCGGGCAACAGAGCGGCGCGGCGGGTTGCTCGACGATCTCGAGCACGCGGTCGAGGCCGGCTGCCGATTGCAGCAGTGCGCGCAGGCGGTCGCGTTGCCGCCGGGTCAGGCTGGACAGGCGTTGCAGGAACTGTTCAAACTGCCGTGCTTGCATGGAGCCTCCGTCAACGGTTCAGGTCGACATTGGACCGCAGGCTTACGGAAAAGATTCCACACCTGGCGCGAACAGCGCCCAAAAAAAAGCGCCCCCGCAGGAGCGCTTTTCGTGACGAATCACATCAAATCAACCAACCCACTTCCGCGCATTCTGGAACATGCGCGCCCAGGGCGAATTCTCACCCCAGCCATCCGGATGCCAGGACATCGTCACGGTACGCGCCACGCGCTCGGCGTGCGGCATCATCACCGTGAAGCGGCCGTCCGGCGTGGTGACCGCGGTCAGGCCGCCCGGCGAACCGTTCGGGTTGAACGGATACTGCTCGGTCGCCTGGCCGCGGTTGTCGATATAGCGCAGCGCGCCGATTGCCTTCGACAGGTCGCCGGTCTGCGAGAAGTCCGCAAAGCCTTCGCCGTGGGCGATCGCCAGCGGCGCGTGGGTGCCGGCCAGGTCGGCGAAGAAGATCGACGGCGAGTCCAGCACCTCGACCATGCCGAAGCGGGCTTCGAACTGTTCCGACTTGTTGCGGGTGAACTTCGGCCAGGCTTCGGCGCCCGGAATGATCGACTTCAGGTTGCTCATCATCTGGCAGCCGTTGCAGACGCCCATGCCGAAGGTATCGGCGCGGCCGAAGAATTCGGCGAACTGTTCCTTCAGCGCGGCGTTGAACAGGATGGTCTTGGCCCAGCCTTCGCCGGCGCCCAGCACGTCGCCGTAGGAGAAGCCGCCGACGGCGACGATGCCCTTGAAGTCATCCAGCTTCGCGCGGCCGGCGATCAGGTCGCTCATGTGCACGTCGACCGCCTTGAAGCCGGCCTGGTGCAGCGCCCAGGCGGTTTCGATGTGCGAGTTGACGCCCTGCTCGCGCAGCACCGCCACGCTCGGGCGGGCGCCGGTCGCGATGAAGGGCGCGGCGATGTTTTCCTGCGTGTCGTGCACCAGCTTCGGCGTGAAGCCCGGATCCTGCTCGTCCAGCAGGCGCTCGTATTCCTGGTCGACGCATTCCGGATTGTCGCGCAGGCGGGCGATGCGCCAGCTGGTCTCGCTCCACAGGCGGTGCAGCTCGCTGCGGCGCTTGTTGTAGATGACCTTGGTGTCGCGCGTGAATTCGATCACGCCGCGGTCGTTGACCTTGCCGATGATGTGGCTGCAGGCGCCCAGGTCGAAGGATCGCAGCACGTTCATCACCTCGCTGCGCTCGTCGTGGCGCACCTGGATGACGGCGCCCAGCTCTTCGCTGAACAGCGCGCGCAGGGTCATCTCGTTGCGGCGTTCGCCGACTTGCGCGGTCCAGTTCTTGGCGTCGCCATGGTCGGAAGCGTGCTCGCCTTCCATGGTCAGGATGTCGAGGTTGACCGACACGCCGGCGCGGCCGGCGAAGGCCATCTCGCACAGGGTCGCGTACAGGCCGCCGTCCGAACGGTCGTGATAGGCCAGCAGCTTGCCGTCCGCGTTCAGCTGCTGGATCGCGGCGAAGAAGGCTTTCAGGTCCTGCGGGTTGTCGAGGTCCGGGGTATCGTTGCCGACCTGGTTCGTGACCTGGGCCAGGCTCGATGCGCCGAGGCGGTTCTTGCCGCGGCCGAGGTCGACCAGGATCAGCGAAGTGTCGCCAAGGTCGGTGCGCAGCTGCGGCGTGAGGGTCTTGCGCACGTCATGGACCGGTGCGAACGAGGACACGATCAGCGACACCGGCGAAATCACGGCCTTGGCTTCGCCGTTGTCGTTCCAGGTGGTGCGCATCGACAGCGAATCCTTGCCGACCGGGATCGAGATGCCCAGCGCCGGGCACAGTTCCATGCCAACCGCCTTCACGGTATCGAACAGGGCGGCGTCCTGGCCCGGCTGGCCGCAGGCCGCCATCCAGTTGGCCGACAGCTTGATGTCTTCGATACTGGCGATCGGGGCGGCGGCGATGTTGGTGATCGCCTCGCCGACGGCCATGCGGCCCGAGGCGGCGGCGTCGATCACGGCCACCGGGGTGCGCTCGCCCATCGCCATCGCCTCGCCCTTGTAGCCTTCAAAGCTCAGGGTGGTGACGGCGCAGTCGGCGACCGGCACCTGCCACGGACCGACCATCTGGTCGCGCACGCTCATGCCGCCGACGCTGCGGTCGCCGATGGTGATCAGGAAGGATTTGTCGGCCACGGTCGGCAGCAGCAGCACGCGGCGCGCCACTTCATCCAGTTCCAGGCCGGTCACGTCGACCGGCTGGAAGGTATTCTGCACGTGGGTCACGTCGCGCTGCATCTTCGGCGGCTTGCCGAGCAGGACGTCCATCGGCATGTCGACCGGCGAGGTGCTGGTGATCGGGTCGATCAGGCGCAGCTGGCGCTCTTCGGTGGCGACGCCGACGGCCGCGAAGGGGCAGCGCTCGCGTTCGCAGATGGCGGCGAAGCGCGCCAGGTCGTCGGGCGAGATCGCCAGCACGTAGCGCTCCTGCGACTCGTTGCTCCAGATTTCGCGCGGCGACATGCCGCTCTCTTCCAGCGGCACCTTGCGCAGGTCGAAGGTTGCGCCGCGCTTGGCGTCGTTGGTGATCTCGGGGAAGGCGTTCGAGATGCCGCCGGCGCCGACGTCGTGGATCGAGATGATCGGGTTGGCTTCGCCCAGCTGCCAGCAGGAGTTGATCACTTCCTGGGCGCGGCGCTCCATCTCCGGATTGCCGCGCTGGACCGAGTCGAAGTCCAGGTCGGCGGTGTTGGTGCCGGTCGCCATCGAGGACGCCGCCGCGCCGGCCATGCCGATGCGCATGCCCGGACCGCCCAGCTGCAGCAGCAGGCTGCCGACCGGGATGTCGTTCTTGTGGGTATGGGCGTCCGAGATGTTGCCGATGCCGCCGGCGATCATGATCGGCTTGTGGTAGCCGAACACGGTGTTCTCGCCCATCGCCGTCTTGCCGACGTTCTGTTCGTAGGTGCGGAAGTAACCGCCCAGCACCGGACGGCCGAATTCGTTCGAGAAAGCGGCGCCGCCCAGCGGGCCGTCGACCATGATCTGCAGCGGCGAGGCGATGCGCTCGGGCTTGCCGTAGGCCGGCACTTCCCAGGGCTGTTCGGCACCGGGGATCGCCAGGTTCGACACGGTGAAGCCGGTCAGGCCGGCCTTCGGCTTGGCGCCGCGGCCGGTCGCGCCTTCGTCGCGGATCTCGCCGCCGGCACCGGTGGAGGCGCCCGGGAACGGCGAGATCGCGGTCGGGTGGTTGTGGGTCTCGACCTTCATCAGCGTGTGGGTCAGCTCGGTCATGGGCTTGTATTCCTGGACGCCGTCTTCACCCTGCTGCGGGAAGAAGCGCATCGCTGCGCTGCCTTCCATGATGGCCGAGTTGTCGCTGTACGCCACCACCGTGCCCTTGGGCTGCAGCTGGTGGGTGTTCTTGATCATCTGGAACAGCGACTTGTCCTGCTTGACGCCGTCGATGGTCCACTCGGCGTTGAAGATCTTGTGGCGGCAGTGCTCGCTGTTCGCCTGGGCGAACATCATCAGCTCGACGTCGGTCGGGTTGCGCTGGGCCTTGGTGAAGGCGTCGAGCAGGTAGTCGATCTCGTCTTCGGCCAGGGCCAGGCCCATGTCGCGGTTGGCTTCTTCCAGCGCCAGCCGGCCCTTGCCCAGCACGTCGATGGCTTCGAGCGGACGGCCTTCGAGTTCGCTGAACAGGGCCTGCGCTTCGTCGGCGCTGCGCAGCACGGTCTCGGTCATGCGGTCGTGCAGCAGGGCTGCCACGGCCTGGACTTCGTCGGCGCCCAGCTTCTTCGGCGCCCCGAATCCGGTGCCGAGGATGCCGCTCTTGAGCACCACGGTATAGGCCACGCCGCGTTCGATGCGGTGGATGTGGGCCATGCCGCAGTTGTGCGCGATGTCGGTCGCTTTCGAGGCCCAGGGCGAGATCGTGCCCAGGCGCGGGATCACGAAGTACTCCTCGGTCACGCCCTCGTACTGCGTTTCCGGCACAGGCTCGCCGTAGGTGAGCATGGCCGACAGGCGCTCCGTGTCCTCGGTGGACAAGGGGCTGCTTGCGTCGATGAAGTGGTAGTAACGGGCCTGGACCGCGGCAATCGTCGGGGCGACGGCTTGCAGCTGGGCGAGGAGGCGTTGGCTACGGAAGGCGGAGAGGGCATTGGAACCCGGCAGAATCAACATGGCTTGGTAGTCGGTTGATGCAGCGTGGCTGCGGGTGGAAGATAGCCCGCTATTATACAGCGTCGCCCCTGCCTCGGCTCTGGTCTTCCTGGTATGGTTGCCGGAACGGCAAGGAATAGGTATCTTAGCGGGGGAGACCCAATGAGCATGGACGCGAAAAACGATGCAAGAAAATAGCCAATTGACGGTGCTGGTGGTCGATCCGAACCCCGGCATCCGCGCCAACCTGCAGAACATGCTCAACCAGTCCGGCATCTCGCGCGTCGAGTATGCCGTCAACGCCGGTACGGCCGTCAAGCAGCTGAGCCGGCGCGGCTACGACGTCATCCTCTGCGAGTACGATCTCGGCGGTGGCAGCGGCAGCGGCAGCGAAGGCCAGGACGGCCAGCAGCTGCTGGAAGACCTGCGCCACCACAAGCTGATCCCGCCCTGGGCCATCTTCATCATGCTGACCTCCGAAGCCGCCCACGACAAGGTGGTCAGCGCCGCCGAGCTCGCGCCCACCGAATACATCCTCAAGCCCTTCACGGCCGAGGTCCTGAACCAGCGCATCCAGCGCGCCCTCGCCCGCCGCACCGCCATGCTGCCGGCCTACCAGCAGATCGCCCAGGGCAATCCGCAGGCGGCGATCCGCACCTGCATCGAGGCCGCCAGGACCCAGCCACGCCACGCAGTCGACTTCGCCCGCCTGCGCGCCGAGCTGCACGTCTCGCTCAAGGAATACGAACAGGCCGAGGGCGTGTACCGCCAGTTGATCGCCGCGCGGCCGCTGGGCTGGGCCAGGCTGGGACTGGCGCGCAGCCTGGTGTTCCAGAACCGCGTCGACGAAGGCGTCGAGCTGCTCGAACAGCTGGTACGCGACAACCCGCGCCTGATGGCCGCCTACGACCTGCTGGCGCGCTGCTACGAGGAGCGCGGCGACCACGCGCATGCCCAGAAGACGCTGGAGGAAGCGGTCGGCATCTCGCCCCACATGGTGCGGCGCCTGCGCAAGCTGGGCGAGGTGGCGCTGGAGACGGGCGACGTCGCCGCCGCCGAAAAGTCCTTCAAGCAGGTCGTCACGCGCTCGCGCTACTCCGAATTCCGCAATCCCGAGGACCACGTCAACCTGGTCAAGGCCCTGGTGCGCAAGGGTGACCAGCAGGGGGCGGTCGGCGTGATCCGCGACCTCGAACGTTCGCTGCGCGGCACCCCGGAGCTTGACGCCTGCATGGCGATCTCCGGCGCCCTGCTCCACGATGCGAACGGCAACAGGGCCGGCGCCATCGCCGACCTGCGCGGCGCGGTAAAGGCGGTGCGGGCCGGCAGTGCGCTGTCGCCGAACCTGAAAGTCGGCCTGACCCGCTCCCTGCTGGATCACCGCATGGACGAGGAAGCCTCGGAAGTCATGATGACCGCCATGAGCGGCCAGGACGGCGGCGTGACCGTGCAGCAGGCCATGAACGTGTTCGTGAAGGCCGGCCGTCCCGACCTGGCGGACGGCATGGGCAAGCAGCTGCGCGCCCAGGCCCAGATCCTGCTCGGCGTGGCCGACGAGAAGCGCAATATGGGCGACGTCCGCGGCGCCGTGCAGACCCTGCTGGAAGCCCTGCATATGGCACCGGGCAACCTGCAGGTAATGATCGCGGTGGTGGGCGGCATCCTCCGCCAGATCATGGAAATGGGCTGGGACCATCCGCTGGCCGGCCTGTGCGCCGAGCAGCTCGAGCATATCCGGGCGGTGGATCCGGGACATCCGCGCTTGCAGGCGCTGGATGAGGAGTTTGCGGGCGCCAAGCGGAAGTACGGTATTTCGGGTTGATTTCCTGGTTGGTGGCTGCTCACCGGTCAGGGCAAACCGTAACCACCTCCGCCCGGCGTTTCGACAACGAATACATCCCCCACCTGCATATCGACCTTGCCGATATGCCCCAGCTCCTGCACCCGCCCGTCAGCCCGCAGCACCAGGTTCCTGCCCTTCTCCCCGGGCTCCCCGCCCGCCATTCCGAAAGGCGCGAACACCCGGTTGTTCGACAGGATGGCCGCCGTCATCGGCTCCAGGAAGCGGACCTTGCGCACCCCGCCGTTGCCGCCATGCCAGCGTCCCGCCCCGCCGGATCCGGGCCGGATCTCGTAGCTCTCCAGCCGCACCGGGAAGCGGAACTCCAGGATCTCCGGATCGGTCAGGCGCGAGTTGGTCATATTGGTCTGCACCACGTCGGTACCGTCGAAGCCTTCTCCCGCGCCGGAGCCGCCGGAGATGGTCTCGTAGTACTGGTAGCGCGCATTGCCGAAGGTGAAGTTGTTCATCGTTCCCTGCGCAGCTGCCATCACGCCCAGCGCCCCGTAGAGCGCGTTGGTGATGCAGGTCGAGGTCTCGACATTCCCCGACACCACCGAGGCAGGATAGTGAGGATTGAGCATCGAGCCCGGCGGGATGATCACCTTCAGCGGCTTCAGGCAGCCGGCGTTCAGCGGAATCTCGTCGTCGACCAGGGTACGGAACACATAGAGCACGGCCGCCATGCACACGGCGGACGGCGCATTGAAGTTGTTCGGCAGCTGGCTTGAGGTGCCGCTGAAGTCGATCTCCGCGCTGCGCTCGGCGGCGTCGACGCGGATCGCCACCTCGATGCGCGCGCCGTTGTCGAGCTCATAGCTGTACGAGCCGTCCTTCAGCACCGCGATCACGCGCCGCACCGCTTCCTCGGCATTGTCCTGCACGTGGCCCATATAGGCGCGCACCACGTCCAGGCCGTAGTAGCCGACCATCTTGCGCAATTCCTCGACGCCCTTCTGGTTGGCGGCGACCTGGGCGCGCAGGTCGGCCAGGTTCTGGTCGGGATTGCGGGCCGGCCAGCGCGCCGCGGCCAGCATCGCACGGGTCTCCTGCTCGCGCAGCACGCCGTCGGCACCGTCGACCAGCTTGAAGTTGTCGATCAGGACGCCCTCTTCCTCGATGTGGCGGGAATCCGGCGGCATCGAGCCCGGCGTGGTGCCGCCGATGTCCGCGTGATGGCCGCGCGAGCCGACGTAGAAGAGGATCTGCTTGCCCGCCTCGTCGAACACCGGCGAGATCACCGTCACGTCCGGCAGGTGGGTGCCGCCGTTGTACGGGTCGTTCAGCACGTAGACGTCGCCCGCCTTCATCCCGCCCGCGAGGTCGGCCCTATTCTTGCGCATCACCGCCTTGATGCTCTCGCCCATCGAGCCGAGGTGGACCGGCATGTGCGGCGCATTCGCGACCAGGTTGCCTTCGTGGTCGAAGATCGCGCAGCTGAAGTCGAGGCGCTCCTTGATGTTGACCGAGTAGGCCGTGTTCTGCAGGCGCAGGCCCATCTGCTCGGCGATCGACATGAACAGGTTGTTGAAGACCTCCAGCATCACCGGATCCGCGCTGGTGCCGATCGCGTGGCGTTCGGGCAGCGCCTCGACGCGGCGCAGCACCAGGTGGTCGTAGGCCGTCACCTCGGCCTGCCAGCCCGCCTCGACCACCGTGGTCGCATTCGCCTCGGCGATGATGGCCGGACCCTTGACGATGGCGCCGGGCTTGACGTCCGCGCGCAGGTAGACCGCGGTGTCGCGCCATTCGCCGCCGGCGAACATCTTCACGCGCTCGTGCGCGGCCGGCTCGGCGCCGGCCGCAGCGACGTCGAGCGCCGTCTCGGGCGGCGCATCGGAACGGCCAAGGGCCTCCACCGACACCGCCTCGACCACCAGCGTCTTGCCCGGCATGAGGAAGGAAAAACGCCGCTTGTAGGCATCCTCGAAGGCCTGCTGCATGGCCGCCTGTGTGCCGAGGCTCACGACGATGGCCGAATCCGTGCCTTCGTAGCGCAGGTGGACGCGGCGCAGCATGTCGATGCGCTCGCCCGGCACGCCCTGGGCCAGCAGTTCCTCGCGTGCCCGCGCCGCCAATTCGTCGAGTTCGGCGGACAGTTCGTCGCCGCGCATATCGGCCAGGCGACGCTCGACCGCGCGCTCGCGCATCGCGCTCTGGTCGGCCAGGCCCATGCCATAGGCCGACAGCACACCGGCCAGCGAGTGGATGAACACCGTCTTCATGCCCAGCGCGTCCGCCACCAGGCAGGCGTGCTGGCCGCCGGCGCCGCCGAAGCTGGTGAGCGTGTAGCCGGTCACGTCGTGGCCGCGCTGCACCGAGATCTGCTTGATCGCGTTCGCCATATTGCCGACCGCGATCCGGATATAGCCTTCGGCCACCGCTTCCGGCGCCGGCGTGCTGCCGGTGGCCGCGCCGATCCGGTCCGCCAGCGCGCCAAAGCCCGCGCGCACGGCCTCGAGGTCGAGAGGCTGGTCGCCGCCGGCACCGAACAGATGCGGGAAGTGCCGCGGCTGGATCTTGCCGAGCATGAGGTTGCAGTCGGTGACGGTCAGCGGGCCGCCGCGGCGGTAGCTGGCCGGACCGGGATTGGCGCCGGCGCTGTCCGGTCCCACGCGATAGCGGCTGCCGTCGAAGTGCAGGATGGAGCCGCCGCCCGCCGCCACCGTGTGGATGCTCATCATCGGTGCGCGCATGCGCACGCCGGCCACCTGGGTCTCGAATACCCTTTCGAAGTCGCCGGCGAAATGCGAGACGTCGGTCGAGGTGCCGCCCATGTCGAAACCGATCACGCGTTCGAAGCCGGCCAGGCGGCTGGAGCGCACCATGCCGACGATGCCGCCGGCCGGGCCGGACAGGATGCTGTCCTTGCCCTGGAAGGCGCGCGCATCGGTCAGGCCGCCGCTCGACTGCATGAACTGCAGGTTCACGCCGGGCAGCTCGGCCGCGACCTGGTCGACGTAGCGGCGCAGGATCGGCGACAGGTAGGCATCGACCACGGTGGTGTCGCCACGCGCGACCAGCTTCATCAGCGGACTGACCTGGTGCGATACCGAGACCTGGCCGAAGCCGATCTCGCGGGCGATGCGCGCCACCGCCGCTTCGTGCCGGGTGTAGCGGTAGCCGTGCATGAAGACGATGGCCAGGCTGCGCAGGCCGGCGGCCCAGGCCTGCTGGAGGTCGCGGCGCGCACCGGCCTCGTCGAGCGGCAGCACCACCTCGCCGTGGGCGCCGATGCGTTCGTCGATCTCGATCACGCGTCCGTACAACAGCTCGGGCAGCACGATGTGGCGGTCGAACAGGCGCGGCCGGTTCTGGTAGGCGATGCGCAGCGCATCGCGGAAGCCGCGGGTGATGGCGAGCGCGGTCGGCTCGCCCTTGCGCTCCAGCAGCGCGTTGGTGGCGACCGTGGTGCCCATCTTGACGGCGTCGATCGCGCCTTCCGGCACCGCGTCGCCGGGTTTCAGGCCCAGCAGGTGGCGGATCCCGGCCACGGCGGCGTCACGGTATTGTTCGGGATTCTCGGACAGCAGCTTGTGGGTGACGAGGGCGCCATCGGGGCGGCGCGCCACGATGTCGGTGAAAGTGCCGCCGCGGTCGATCCAGAACTGCCAATCCATGCTGTCTCCAATTCGTTGCCGGAAAATCCAGCCTATTGTAGTCGCGTCTCGCGCGCCGGCGCGATTTTGGCGACAATGCCGGGTATCGACAGCATTCCCGCCCACCAGGAGGCAATATGGATACCCTGCTCTACAGCTGCGCCCAGATCCGCGCCATCGAACACGCCGCCCAGGCTAATGTCGCGCCGGGCGAACTGATGGAGCGCGCCGGCCGCGCCGCGGCGGACTACGCGCGCGAACTGCTGGACCGCGAGGCCGCGGGCGCGGTGCTGGTGCTGGCCGGTCCCGGCAACAATGGCGGCGACGGCCTCGAACTGGCCGCCCACCTCGCGCGCGCCGGCGCCGAGGTCGAGGTGCTGCACCTGGCCGGCGAGCGCGAACCCTCCTTCGAGGCGGGACGCGCGCTGCAGCGGGCCCGCGAGGCCGGCGCACGCTTCGTCGACGAAATCCCGGCGGGCCGGCCGTGGCGGCTGGTGGTCGACGCCCTGTTCGGCATCGGCCTGGCGCGCCCGCTGGCCGGACGGGCGCGCGAGCTGGCTGCGTGGACGGCGGGTATCGACTGTCCCGTCCTGGCCCTCGACGTGCCCAGCGGCCTCGATGCCGACACCGGCGGCCTGCATGGCCCGGACGGCATCGCGGTGACGGCCAGCCACACCATCACCTTCCTCGGCAACAAACCGGGCCTGTACACAGGCGACGGCTGCGACCATGCCGGCGCGGTGCGCGTCGACATGCTGGGCGCCGAGGGGCTGCATGGCGAGTCGGCCCAGGCCGTGCTGAACGGCCCCGCCCTGTTCGCAGATGCCTTGCAGCCGCGGCGCCAGAATTCACACAAGGGCAGCTTCGGCGACGTCGCCGTGCTGGGCGGTGCGCGCGGGATGGCCGGGGCGGCGGTCCTGGCCGCGCGCGCGGCTTTATTCGGCGGCGCGGGACGGGTCTTCGCCGCCATGCTCGACCCCGGCATGAGCATGGATCCGCTGCAGCCCGAGATCATGTTCCGCGACGCCGCCGGCCTCGATTACGCCGGCCGCACGGTGGTCGCCGGCCCCGGCATGGGCCATGCCGATGCGGCCATACACCTGTTCGGCCAGGTGCTGGCGGCGCGCGCGCCGCTGGTGGTGGATGCCGATGCGCTGAACCTCACCTCTGCGCGGCGGGAACTGCAGGAAGGCCTGGCGGCGCACGGCGGACCGCTGGTCCTGACCCCGCATCCGCTGGAAGCGGCACGCCTGCTGGGTGTGACCGCGTCCATCGTCCAGGCCGACCGCCTGGAGCATGCGCGCGAGCTGGCCATGCGCTTCAACTGCGTGGTGGTGCTGAAGGGTGCGGGCAGCGTGATCGCGCGGCCGGACGGCTTCGTGGCGCTGAACACCAGCGGCAATCCGGGGCTGGCGACCGGCGGCAGCGGCGACGTGCTGGCGGGCTTCTGCGGCGCCCTGCTGGCCCAGGGCTGGCCGGCCTGGGAGGCGGCGCTGGGCGCGGTGTGGATGCACGGTTCGGCGGCCGACTGGCTGGTGGCGGATGGCAGCGGGCCGATCGGGCTGACGGCGGGCGAGCTGCCGAAAGCGATTCGGGCCGTATTCAACGCCCTGGTCGCCGACCCGGACGCCCGGTAGGGTGGGCACTCCGTGCCCACGCGTAAGGTGCGCGCCGTGTTAGGGCACGCGTGGGCACCGGGTGCACACCCTACACGAGCCGGCCCGCGGCGATCGTGAGGGTACGCCCGCAACGCGCCGCCATCGCGGGATCATGCGTGACCAGCACCAGGGTCGAGCCGCGTTCGCGGTTCAGCTCGAACATCAGCTGAATCACCGACTCCCCGGTGGCGGCATCGAGACTGCCGGTCGGCTCGTCGGCGAACAGCAGCGGCGGCTCGGTGACGAAGGCGCGCGCCAGGGCCACGCGCTGCTGCTCGCCGCCGGACAGGTATTTCGGATAGTGGCGCAGGCGGCTCTCCAGGCCGACCCGCCCCAGCATGTCCGACGCCTTGCCGCGGGCGTCGGCGTCGCCGCGCAGCTCCAGCGGCAGCATCACGTTTTCCAGGGCGCTCAGGTGCGGCAGCAGCTGGAAGGACTGGAACACGAAGCCCAGCTTGGCCTTGCGGAAGGCGGCGCGGCCATCCTCGTCGAGGGCGAAGATGTCGGTGCCGTCGAGCCTCACGGTGCCGCTCGACGGCGTGTCGAGGCCGGCAAGCAGGCCCAGCAGGGTCGACTTGCCGGACCCCGAAGCACCGACCAAAGCGAGCGTCTCGGCCGGTTGCACGGTAAAATCGACACTGTGCAGGATGGTGAGTTCGCCGCTGGCGTCCGCCACCCGCTTCGACAGGCCGGCGACCTCGATTGCCGGATGCCGGACGATTGCACCATCTTTGGTAGCCTCGGGAATATCACGCATGCTTGCTCATCTCACTCTCAATGCCAGGAAAACGACGGTCGGTGTCCTTGCGGCCTTCGCGCTGGCCGCATCGGGGAGCGCCTATTCTGCACCAAAAACCGTGCTGGTGGTGGGCGACAGCCTGTCCGCCGAGTACGGGCTGGCGCGCGGCAGCGGCTGGGTCGCCCTGCTCGAACAGAAACTGAAGGCCGAGAAGCTGGACGCCCGCATCGTCAACGCCAGCATCAGCGGCGACACCACCAGCGGCGGACGCACCCGCCTGCCGACCCTGCTGGCCCAGCACAAGCCGAACGTGGTGGTGCTCGAGCTGGGCGCCAACGACGGCCTGCGCGGCCTGCCGATCGCTTCGGCCGAAGACAATCTGCGCAGCATGATCAAGCTGTCGCAGCAGAACAAGGCCAAGGTCCTGCTGGTCGGCATCCACATGCCGCCGAATTACGGCCGCGCCTATACCGAACGCTTCACCGGCATGTACAAGGACCTGTCGACGCAGCTGAAGGTACCGCTGGTGCCCTATATGCTGCAGGGCGTGGACCTGGTGCCGACGAATTTCCAGGCCGACCGCATGCATCCGCTGGCCACGGCCCACCCCGTCATCCTCAACAACATCTGGCCGCAACTGGCTCCCCTGATCAAACAATAAACAATGAAATACCCCGCAGTCCTGAGCTTCAACGACGTCCTGCCGCAGCTCGACGAATTCGACACCATCATCGACGCGCGCAGCGAATCGGAGTTCGCGCTCGACCATATTCCCGGCGCCATCAACTGCCCGGTGCTCGACGATGAGGAACGCATCCTGGTCGGCACCACCTACAAGCAGGTCGGCGCCTTCGAAGCGAAAAAGATCGGCGCGCCGCTGGTGGCACGCAATATCGCCCACGCGATCGACACCCTGTTCGCCGACAAGCCGCGCGACTGGAAGCCGCTGGTCTACTGCTGGCGCGGCGGCAACCGCAGCGGCTCGATGGCCCACATCCTGGCCAAGGTCGGCTGGCCGGTGGTGCAGCTGGACGGTGGCTACAAGGCTTTCCGCGGCTACGTCAATTCGGCCCTGGAGAATCCGCCGGAGCTGCAATTCCGCGTGGTGTGCGGCACCACCGGCAGCGGCAAGAGCCGCCTGCTGGAGACCCTCGACGCGATCGGCGCCCAGGTGCTCGACCTCGAACGCCTGGCGGCCCACCGCGGCTCGGTATTGGGCCACCTGCCGAACGAGCCCCAGCCCAGCCAGAAGATGTTCGAGACCCGCATCTGGGACAAGCTGCGCCGCTTCGATCCGAGCAAGCCGGTGTTCGTCGAATCGGAGAGCAAGAAGGTCGGCAACCTGCGGGTGCCGGAAGTGGTCATGGAGCGCATGCGCGCCGCGCCCTGCATCTCGCTGACCTTGTCGCGCCCGAACCGCGTGCGCCTGCTGATGGAAGACTACCAGCACTTCTGCGCCGATCCCTCGGCCCTGAACCGCCAGCTCGACCATCTGGTGCAGCTGCACGGCCGCGCCAGGATCGAAACCTGGCACGGGATGGCGAACGGCGGCCAGTTGCCGGAGCTGGTCGACGAGCTGCTGGTGCAGCATTACGACCCGGCTTACCTGCGGTCGATCGACCGGAATTTCGTGCAGTATCCGCAGGCGGAGGTGGTGGAGCTGGGGGATATTTCGAAAGAGGATTTCCTGGCGGCTGCGCGCAAGTTGCACGCCGCGTAATCCGTCGATGCCAGCGTGGGCACGGTGTGCCCACCCTACCGCGACTGCCCGCCGCTCCCGTACGGTGGGCACCCGGTGCCCACGCTTCAAACAACATCAATTAAAAAGCCCGGCCGCAAAAGCGAACCGGGCTTTCTTTTTGCGCCTGGGCGCTTACTCGGACCTGGTGCCCAGGTCGGCCGGCTTGACGTTCAGCTTGGCCTTGGCCTTCTTCTTCAGCGCCTCGATGTAGCCGTAGGTCTCGGCATTGCCGATGGCGCGGGCGATCGAGTCGGCTTCCTGCTTGCGGCGATCCTGGTCAGGTTTCGCCGGCATGGTGACCTTGCCGATGCGGTAGATGCCATAACCCTGGCCCGGCAGCTCGAGACCGATATAGGCCGGCAGCCTGCTCACGTCGGCCTTCAGCACGGCCAGCGCGGCGGCGTGGTTGATGCCCGGATCCGTGGTCATGGTGCGCGACAGGACCTTGACGTCGCCGAAGCCGGTGGCGTCGCCGGATGCCTTCAGCGCGGCCAGCTTGGCCTCGCCGGCCTGGCGCGCCAGGCGCAGCTCTTCTTCCTGGGTCACGCGTTGACGGATCTGGTCGGCCACTTCGGCCAGCGGACGCTTGGCGGCCGGCTTGAACTCGACCACGCGGCCCGCCACCAGGGTGCTCGGCGCCACTTCCACCGCCTCGGTGTTGCGCTTGTTGGCGATGGCGTCCTGCGAGAAGATCGCTTTCAGGAACTTGTCGTTGTTGACCGGCGAGTTGCCCAGCGCCGGGTTCGGCGTGCGGGTCAGGCCGTCGGCGGTCTGGATGGTCAGGCCCAGCTTGTCGGCCACCGGCTTCAGGCTGTCCGACTGCTCGTACACGGTGTTCGAGAAGATCTCGGCCAGTTCCGAATACTTGTTCGACAGCTTGGTCTTCTTCAGGTCGGCGACGATTTCCGGCTTGGCTTCTTCCAGGGTCTTCTGGGTGGACGGCACGACCTTGGTCACCTTGACGATGTGGTAACCGAAGCTCGAGCGCACCAGGCCGCTGACTTCGCCTTCCTTCAGCTGGTAGATGGCATCTTCGACCGGCTTGTCGAACAGGCCTTTCTCGACCACGCCGAGGTCGCCGCCCAGTTCCGCCGAGCCCGGATCCTGCGATTGCGCCTTGGCGATCTTCGCGAACTCGTTCGGGTTCTTCTGGACTTCAGCCAGGATGGCTTGCGCCTTGGCCTTGGCAGCGGCGTCGTCGGCCGGCTTGGCGTCCTTCGGCACGGTGATCAGGATGTGGCTGGCGCTGCGCTTTTCCGGGGTGGAGAAACGGGCCTTGTTCTTGTTGTAGGCATCGGCGATCTCGGCGTCGGTGACGCTCACCTGCTTCTCGACGGCGTCGGCGTTGAACACCACGTATTCGGCCTTGATCTGCTCCGGCACCTGGAACAGGGTCGCGTTCTTGTCGTAGTAGGCCTTGACCATGTCGTCGGTGACCTTGACCTGCGACGCGTAGCTCGCGATCGGGAGCAGCAGTTCCTGCACCTCGCGCTGCTGGTCGTTGATGTCCGACAGGCGGCCGGCCACCGAGCGCGGCGCGAAGGACGTTGCCTGCACCGATTCGGCCAGCTGCTGCACGGCCATCTGGTAGCCGATGCGCTGCTCGAAGGCCTGGGCGGTCAGGCCCTGGGAGGTCAGGAAGGCCTTGTAGGCGTCGAGGTCGAAGCTGCCGTCCGGCTTGCGCAGGCCGGTCTGTTCCTGAATCGCCTTGGCCAGCGAGGCATTACCGACGGCCAGGTGGCTGCGCGCCACTTCGGCGCTGATCGCACGCTCGGAGACCAGGCCGTCGAGGACTTCCTGCTTCGCTTCCGGGGTCTCGAACAGCTTCTGGTCGAAGCGCGGGCCCATCATGGCGCGGGCCTGGTCGATCTGGCGGCGCTGCGCCGCTTCCCATTCCTGCTGCGTGATCGTGCGGCCGTCGACGGTGGCCACGCCATCGTTGCTGCCGCGCTTCTCATACTGGCTGACGCCGACGAGCACGAACGAAGGCAGGATCAGCAGGAGCAGGACGAACTGCATCAGCCGCTGGTGGGTACGGATAAATTCAAACATGGTCAGCCAATCAAGGTTGAAAATGCGATTACAAAAAGCCGAAAAAAAAGGCGAACCGTGGTTCGCCTTTTTTTCACACCTGATTCTGGCGGAGCGGACGGGGCTCGAACCCGCGACCCCCGGCGTGACAGGCCGGTATTCTAACCAACTGAACTACCGCTCCAGATTCTGTGCTGCATGCGTATCGTCTTTTTGGTGGCGGAGCGGACGGGGCTCGAACCCGCGACCCCCGGCGTGACAGGCCGGTATTCTAACCAACTGAACTACCGCTCCACGCAATAAGGCGACACTTTTCGCCGCGCTCAGCGCAGCGAAGGCATTAGTTTACTGCATCTTTCAGGGCTTTACCAGCCTTAAATTTCGGGACATTGGCAGCCTTGATCTTGATGGCTTCCTTGGTGCGCGGATCGCGGCCGGTACGGGCAGCGCGCTCGCCGACGGTGAATGTGCCGAAGCCGACCAGGGTCACGCTGTCCTTGTTTTTCAGGGTATTGGTCACGGCGTCGATCATCGCGTCGAGGGCACGTGCCGCAGAGGCTTTGGTCAAGTCCGCGGACTTCGCAATTTCTTCGATCAGTTCAGTTTTGTTCACTTCTTTTCCCTCGTTAGACATTCGGCAAAAAACCGCAAGCGCGTATTAGACAAGGCGGGAATACTTTGTGTCAAGCAACGTTGCCTTTCGAACGGCAGGAAGAGATTCAAAACTTTGTTTTTTTGGGCATTGCCAAAAAAAACTCCCCGCGAAGGCGGGGAGATGCGTGTACGACGGTACGACCGCTGACTTGCTTTAGTGCTTGACCACGCCGCCCTGCCCTTCGGCGGTCGCCGCCACCGGGCTGCTGGCCACCGCCGGGACGTCGACCAGCGGCTCGGGCTGGCGTTCCAGCGCCACTTCGAGCACCTTCTCGATCCAGCGCACCGGAACGATCTCGAGCTTGTTCTTGACGTTGTCCGGGATCTCGGCCAGGTCCTTCACGTTCTGCTCGGGGATCAGCACGGTCTTGATGCCGCCGCGCTGGGCCGCCAGCAGTTTTTCCTTCAGGCCGCCGATCGGCAGGACTTCGCCGCGCAGCGTGATCTCGCCTGTCATCGCCACGTCGGCGCGGACCGGGATGCCGGTGAACACCGACACCAGCGCCGTCGTCAGGCCGATACCGGCGGACGGACCGTCCTTCGGCGTCGCACCTTCCGGCAAGTGGATGTGGATGTCGGTCTTCTCGAACACCTCGTTCTTGATGCCCAGGCGGGCAGCACGCGAACGTACGACGGTACGTGCCGCCTCGATCGATTCCTTCATCACGTCGCCCAGCGTACCGGTGCGGATCACGGCGCCCTTGCCCGGCACCTGCACGGCTTCGATGGTCAGCAGGTCGCCGCCCACTTCGGTCCATGCCAGGCCGGCCACCTGGCCAACCTGGTTGTCCTTCTCGGCCACGCCGAAGTCGAAGCGGCGCACGCCCAGGAACTTGTCCAGGTTCTTGCCGTTGACGATGACGCGCTTGCTGTCCTTCTTCAGCAGCAGCATCTTGACGACCTTGCGGCAGATCTTCGAGATCTCGCGCTCGAGCGAACGCACGCCCGCTTCACGGGTGTAGTAGCGGATGATGTCGCGGATCCCCGACTCCTCGACCTTGATTTCTTCTTCCTTCAGGCCGTTGTTCTTGATCTGCTTCGGCAGCAGGTAGCGCTGGGCGATCGAGGTCTTCTCGTCCTCGGTGTAGCCCGACAGGCGGATCACTTCCATCCGGTCCAGCAGCGCCGGCGGGATGTTGAAGGAGTTCGAGGTCGCCACGAACATCACGTCCGACAGGTCGAAATCGACTTCGACGTAGTGGTCGCTGAAGGTGTGGTTCTGCGCCGGGTCCAGCACTTCCAGCAGTGCCGACGACGGGTCGCCGCGGAAGTCCGCGCCCATCTTATCGATCTCGTCGAGCAGGAACAGCGGATTGCGCACGCCGACCTTCGACAGGGACTGCAGCACCTTGCCCGGCATCGAGCCGATGTAGGTACGGCGGTGGCCGCGGATCTCGGCTTCGTCGCGCACGCCGCCGAGCGCCATGCGCACGTATTTGCGGTTGGTGGCGCGGGCGATCGATTCGCCCAGCGAGGTCTTGCCCACGCCCGGAGGACCGACGAAGCACAGGATCGGCGCCTTCAGCTTGTCGACGCGCTGCTGCACCGCGAGGTACTCGAGGATGCGTTCCTTGATCTTGTCGAGGCCGTAGTGATCGGCTTCCAGCACTTGCTGGGCCTTCTCCAGGTCGATGGTGACCTTGGATTTCTTTTTCCACGGCAGCGACACCAGGGTGTCGATGTAGTTGCGCACGACAGTGGCCTCGGCCGACATCGGCGACATCATCTTCAGCTTCTTGATCTCGGCCTGGGCCTTTTCCATGGCCTCCTTCGGCATCTTGGCGGCGATCACCTTCTTCTCGAGCTCTTCGATGTCGGCGCCGTCTTCGCCTTCGCCCAGCTCCTTCTGGATCGCCTTCACCTGCTCGTTCAGGTAATACTCGCGCTGCGATTTTTCCATCTGGCGCTTGACGCGGCCGCGGATGCGCTTTTCCACCTGCAGAATATCGAGCTCGCCTTCCAGCTGGCCGAGCAGATGCTCCAGGCGCTTGGAAACGTTGAAGATCTCGAGGATGACCTGCTTCTGCTCGAGCTTGAGCGGCAGGTGGGCGGCGACGGTGTCGGCCAGGCGGCCGGCGTCGTCGATACCGGCCAGCGAAGCCAGGATCTCGGGCGGGATTTTCTTGTTCAGTTTGACGTACTGGTCGAACTGCTGGACGATCGCGCGGCGCATGGCCTCGACTTCCGAATCGTCGCCGGTTTCGGAATTAATCGGCGTCAGGTCGGCCACGAAATGGCTCGGCGCGTCGGTGATATGGTTGATGCGGGCACGCTGGGCCCCTTCGACCAGCACCTTCACGGTACCGTCGGGCAGCTTCAGCATTTGCAGAATATTGGCCACGCAGCCGATCTCGTAGATGTCTGCGGCGGAAGGCTCGTCCTTGGCAGCTGCTTTCTGGGCAGCGAGCATGATGCTCTTACCCTGTTCCATCGCGGCTTCGAGCGCCTTGATCGATTTCGGGCGGCCGACGAACAGAGGTATCACCATATGCGGAAACACGACCACGTCGCGCAGGGGCAGCAGCGGCAAGGTCATCTGTTCAGTAAATTTAGTAGTCGTCATGGCATACCTTATAAAAAGCGTGTTGACGATGTTGGGAGTCCACCGTCAATTCACAAGAGCGGCCGAAAAATAATTTTCTATCGCAACAGTTATTTACATTTAGCCGTTCTGACAAAAGGGCATTTTCGAAATAAAAAAGCCACCACGCGACCGGAATCACGAGTGGCTTTTCGATTGAAGCCTGGTCTTTTGTTGAGATTGATTGTACCGCCAAGAATCAGCGATTCAAGACCTTTTGTTGTGTGTGCGCCCGGAAATTTTTAATTTTCGCCGGCGGCTTTGGCGGATTCGCTATAAATCAGCAAAGGTTTCGCGCCGTTCGTGATCGTATTTTCATCGATCACGACTTTCACCACATTTTGCTGGCTTGGCAGTTCATACATCACGTCCAGCAGCGCATGTTCGAGAATCGAACGCAGGCCGCGTGCGCCGGTCTTGCGCGCCAGCGCCTTCTTGGCGATGGCATGCAGGGCCGCCGGGCGGATTTCGAGTTCCGCGCCTTCCATGTCGAGCAGCTTCGAATACTGCTTGAGCAGGGCGTTCTTCGGCTCGACCAGGATCTGGATCAGCGCCTCTTCGGTCAGTTCGCTCAGGGTGGCGACGACCGGCAGACGGCCCACCAGTTCCGGGATCAGGCCGAATTTGACCAGGTCTTCCGGCTCGGCTTCCATCAGCACGTCGCTGACCGAACGCTGGGTCTGGCTCTTGACGTTGGCGCCGAAGCCGATGCCCGATTTTTCCGAGCGGTTCTGGATCACCTTGTCGAGGCCGTCGAAGGCGCCGCCGCAGATGAACAGGATATTGGTCGTGTCGATCTGCACGAAGTCCTGGTTCGGGTGCTTGCGCCCGCCCTGCGGGGGCACCGAGGCCATGGTGCCTTCGATCAGTTTCAGCAGGGCCTGCTGCACGCCCTCGCCCGACACGTCGCGGGTGATCGAGGGATTGTCGGACTTGCGCGAAATCTTGTCGATCTCGTCGATGTAGACGATGCCGCGCTGGGCTTTCTCGACTTCGTAGTTGCAGCTCTGCAGCAGCTTCTGGATGATGTTCTCGACGTCCTCGCCCACGTAGCCGGCTTCGGTCAGCGTGGTCGCGTCGGCAATAACGAAAGGCACGTTCAGGGTGCGCGCCAGGGTCTGCGCCAGCAGGGTCTTGCCGGAGCCGGTCGGGCCCACCAGCAGGATGTTGCTCTTGGACAGCTCGATATCGTCCTTCTTGCCGAGGTGCTTGAGGCGCTTGTAGTGGTTGTAGACGGCCACCGACAGGATGCGCTTGGCCGTCTGCTGGCCGATCACGTACTGGTCGAGCAGTTCGGCGATCTCGTGCGGCGTCGGCAGGTCGGACTTCGCGCCCGCCACCGATTCGACATTGGAGGTCTCGTCGCGGATGATGTCGTTGCACAGGTCGATACACTCGTCGCAGATGAAGACCGACGGTCCCGCGATAAGCTTCTTCACCTCGTGCTGGCTCTTGCCGCAGAAGGAGCAGTACAGGAGTTTTTCGCCGCTAGAGGATTTTTTGTCAGACATGGGGCAGGTTTCTGTTGAATTGCTTCGAATATAACGCTAATACGGGGGCGCAACAAGTGCGCACATCTCCATGCTACCTGAAATAAAAAAAGAACGCCCGGTACGCTGTTGCGCTCGGGCGTCTTTCAGCAACACCTATTATGGTGCTCAGGAGCGATTGGTCAAGACCTTGTCGATCAGACCATATTCAACGGCTTCTTCACTCGACATGAAGCGGTCGCGGTCGGTGTCCTTGTGGATCTGCTCGATCGTCTGGCCGGTATTGTCGGCCATGATGCGCGCCAGGCGCTCGCGCAGGTACAGGATTTCCTTGGCCTGGATTTCGATATCCGAAGCCATGCCCTGCGAACCACCGGACGGCTGGTGGATCATGACGCGCGAGTTCGGCAGCGAGAAACGCTTGCCCTTGGCGCCCGCGGCCAGCAGGAAGGCGCCCATCGAGGCAGCCAGGCCCGTGCACAGGGTCGAGACGTCCGGCTTGATGAAGTTCATCGTGTCGAAGATGGCCAGGCCGGCCGACACCGAACCACCCGGCGAGTTAATGTAGAGCGAAATATCCTTGTCGGGATTCTCGCTCTCCAGGAACAGCATCTGGGCCACGATCAGGTTGGCCATCTGGTCGTTGACAGGGCCGACCAGGAAGATCACGCGCTCTTTCAGCAGGCGCGAATAGATGTCGTAGGCACGCTCGCCGCGGCCACTCTGCTCGATCACCATCGGCACGAGGCCGAGGGCTTGGGTATCCAACGCAGGATTACGATTCATACCTGTCACTTTCCTTAAAGAAGATGTTCAGAGACGCCAACCGGCGCACAGGGCGCCGGTCGGCAAGGCTCGTCACCTCAAGCTTACACCGAAGCTCAGGCTTGCGGCGCGCTACCCATCAGCTCGTCAAAGGCGATGTCCTTGGCCGTCACCTTTGCCTTGCCAAGCACATAGTTAACGACGTTTTCTTCCAAAACAAGAGCCTCGATCTCGCCCAGACGACGACGATCGCTATAGTAGTACTTCAGGACTTCCTTCGGATCTTCGTAGCTTTGCGCGAAGTCTTCGATCTGCGATTTCACCTGCTCCTGGGTTGCCTGCAGGTTGTTGTCGCCCACCAGCTGCGACAGGATCAGGCCCAGGCGCACGCGGCGCTCGGCCTTGGTGGCGAACAGGTCGGCCGGGAACGGCAGGCTCTTCACGTCCATGCCGCGCTGGGCCATATCCTGGCGGGTCTGCTCGGCCAGGCGCTGCGAATCCTGCTCGATCATGACCTTCGGCACGTCCATCTCGGTGGCCTTGACCAGGGCGTCCATCACGGCTTCCTTGTTGCGGGCCTTGATGCGGGCGTTGACTTCGCGCTCCAGGTTGACCTTGATGTCTTCGCGCATCTTCTCGACGCTGCCGTCTTCGATGCCCAGCGACTTGGCGAACTCGGCGTCGACTTCCGGCAGGTGCGCCCACTCCAGCTTCTTCAGGGTGATGGTGAACTCGGCGGTTTTACCGGCCACGTCCTTGCCATGGTAGTCTTCCGGGAAAGCCAGCGGGAAGGACTTCGCCTCGCCCACTTTCAGGCCGACGGTGGCGGCTTCGAATTCCGGCAGCATGCGGCCTTCGCCCAGCACGAATGCGTAGTCCTCGGCCTTGCCGCCGGCGAACTCGACGCCGTCGATGGTGCCGACGAAGTCGACGGTCACGCGGTCGCCGTTGGCGGCCACCGGCTCGCCGCCGTCGCCGTGCTCACCGGCTTCGCCCTTGGTGTGGAAGTGCACGCGCTGCTTGCGCAGGATGTCGATGGTCTTGTCGATCTCGGCGTCCGACACGTCGGCCTTGACGGTCTCGACTTCGATGCCCGACAGGTCCGGCAGGGTCACTTCCGGGTAGACTTCGAAGGTGGCGTCGAAGGCCAGCATGCCTTCCGGCGCTTCTTCCTTCGGCTCGATTTTCGGCATGCCGGCAACGCGCAGCTGGTTCTCTTCGGCGGCCTGGCCGAATGCCTGGCCAACCTTGTCGTTCAGCACGTCGGACTCGATCTGGTAGCCGTACTGAGCCGCAACCATTTTCAGAGGGACCTTGCCCGGACGGAAGCCCGGCGCACGAGCGGTCTTGGCCTGCTTCTTGAGGCGCTTTTCAACTTCCGTACGTACGTCGCTCAGCGGAAAAGTGAGAGTCAAGCGACGCTCGAGTTTACCCAGGTTTTCGACTGCAGTTGCCATTGTAAAAATCGTCCAAAAAAATAATTATTCGTGGTGCGAGGAGGGGGACTCGAACCCCCACACCATTGCTGGCGTCAGGACCTAAACCTGGTGCGTCTACCAATTTCGCCATCCTCGCTCAGGATTGCATCTTGCCGCAAAAACAAAGGGCGCCCGACGATACTTCCGGTCGCCCTGCACTCCATCTGTTTAGGGGCTACAACTTCAACCAGTTATTTTACTGGATTTTCTGACACCATTGGGCGATTTTTGATTCTGCCGTGCGGATGAGCCGAATCCGGCTTCCTCACCCGGAACCATGCGGCATACAGCGCCGGCAGGAACAGCAGGGTCAGCGCGGTCGCCACCAGCAGGCCACCCATGATCGCCACCGCCATCGGTCCCCAGAAGACGGAACGCGACAGCGGAATCATCGCCAGCGCCGCCGCGGCCGCCGTCAGCAGGATCGGACGGCAGCGCCGCACCGCCGCTTCGACGATCGCATCCCAGGCTTCGGCGCCCGCTGCGATATCCTTTTCGATCTGGTCGACCAGGATCACGGAATTCCGGATGATCATGCCGAACAGCGCGATCACGCCCAGGTTGGCGACGAAACCGAAGGGACGGCCCAGCAGCAGCAGGGCCATCGCCGCGCCGGCCACGCCCAGCGGTCCGGTCAGGAACACCAGCACAGAGCGCGAGAAGCTGTGCAGCTGCAGCATCAGCAGGGTGAAGACGATGAACAGCACCAGCGGCACGTTGGCCGAGATCGAGGCTTCCGCTTCCGAACTGTCGGCCGCGGCGCCGCGCAGGGTCACCTTGTAGCCGGCCGGCAGCCTGGCGCGCAATGCGGCCAGCTTCTCGCCGACCTGGGTCGACACCGTCGCGCCCTGGATGCCGGGCACCACGTCGGACTGCACCATGATCGCCCACTCGCGCCCTTCGCGCCACACCACGCCCGGCTCCCACACGAATTCGATGCGGGCGACCTGGGACAGCGGCACCGGCTTGCCGGACGGCGTCGCGACATTCGCATTCGCCAGCACCGACATGGTCGAACGCTCCTCGACCGGCTGGCGCACCACGATGTCGATCAGGCGGTTGCTCTCCCTGAACTGGCCGATGGTGGTGCCGGACAGCACGGTGGCGACGGTGCGGCGCACGGCCTGGCTGGTCACGCCCAGGGCGCGCAGCTTGTCCTGGTCGAGGTCGAGCCGCAGCACCTTCACCGCCTCGTTCCAGTTGTCGTTCACGCCCACCGCATTCGGGTTCGCGCGCATGATCTCCTTGACCTGGTCGGCCACGCCGCGCACCACGGCGATGTCCGGACCGGAAACCAGGAACTGCACCGGATACGGCACCGGCGGCCCGTTCGGCAGCAGCTTCACGCGCCCGCGCACCTCCGGAAAGTCGGTCTTCAGCACTGTCTCGATCTTGTGCATCAGCTTCTCGCGCACATGGGTGTCCTTGGGCAGCACCACCATCTGCGAGACGTTCGACTGCGGGAAGATCTGGTCCAGCGGCAGGTAGAAGCGCGGGCTGCCGGTGCCCACGTAGCTGGTCACGCTTTCCAGTTCCGGCTGGCGGCGGACCCAGGCTTCGAATTTTTTCACCAGCGCCTCGTTGGCGGCGAAGCTGGTCCCTTCCGGCAGCCACATCTCGACCATCAGCTCGGGGCGGCTGGAATCCGGGAAGAACTGCTTCTCGATGAACTTGAAGCCGAACACGCCCAGCGCGAACACCGCCAGCGACAGCGCGATGGTGGTCTTGCGCCATTCCACGCAGCGGTTCACCAGGCGGCGGAAACGCTGGTAGCCCGGCGTGTCGAAGACGTCGTGGCCGCCATGCTCGCCGGGCGGATGCGGCTGCACCTTCAGCAGGATGAAGCCGATATAGGGCGTGAAGGTGACGGCGACGACCCAGGAAATCACCAGCGCCAGCGCGTTCACCGAGAACATCGAGAAGGTGTATTCGCCGGCCGCGGACTTCGCCAGACCGATCGGCAGGAAGCCGGCCGCCGTGATCAGGGTCCCCGTCAGCATCGGGAAGGCGGTCGAGGTATACGCGAAGGTGGCCGCTTCGAAGCGCGACATGCCCTCCTCCATCTTCCGGACCATCATCTCGACCGCGATGATGGCATCGTCCACCAGCAGGCCGAGGGCGATGATCAGCGCGCCCAGCGACACCTTGTGCAGCGAGATGTCGAGGAGGTTCATGAACAGGAAGGTAATCGCCAGCACCAGCGGAATCGTCAGCGCCACCACCAGGCCCGGGCGCACGTCGACCCGCCAGCGCGGCTTGCTGTGCAGGCCCAGCGCCAGGAAGGACACGACCAGCACGATCACCACCGCTTCGACCAGGGTGTGCATGAATTCGCTGACGGAGGCCGTGACGGCGGCCGGCTGGTTCGACACCCGCTCCAGCTCGATTCCGACCGGCAGCTGGGACTTGATACGCGCCACCGTCTGCTCCAGGCCCTTGCCGAGCTGGATGATGTTCCCGCCCTTCTCCATCGACACGCCCAGGCCGATCACTTCCTTGCCGTTGAAGCGCATCTTGTCGTGCGGCGGATCCTCGTAGGCGCGCTGCACGGTGGCGAAGTCGCCCAGGCGGAAGGTGGTGGTGCCGGCGCGCAGGCTGAGATCCTCCAGCTGCTTCGGCGACTTCAGGGCGCCGGTAACACGCACCTGCAGGTTCTCGCCCGGCGTCACCAGCACGCCGGCCGACTCGACCCCGTTCTGGGTCGCGATCTGGTTGACGATGGCGTCGAAGGGCACGCCCAGCTGGGCGAACTTCTGCTGCGAGAACAGGATGTTGATCTTCTCCTGCTGCACCCCGAACTGCTCGACCTTGGCCACCAGCGGCACGCCCAGCAGCTGCTGCCGCACGAAGTCGGCATAGTCGCGCATCTCGGCATAGGTGAAGCCGTCGCCGGACAGCGCGAAGATGGAGCCGTAGGTATCGCCGAATTCATCGTTGAAGAAGGGCCCGATCACGCCCTGCGGCAGGGTCAGGGCGATGTCGCCGATCTTCTTGCGCACCTGGTACCAGGTCGGCGGCACCGCCGATGGCGGCGTCGACTCGCGCAGCTCGAGGATGATGGTGGTCTCGCCCGGCTTGGAAAAGCTGCGGATCCGGTTGACGTAGGGCGTCTCCTGCAGCTTGCGCTCCAGCGGGTCGGTCACCTGCTGGGCCATCTGCACGGCGGTGGCGCCCGGCCAGCGCGCCTGGATCACCATCCCGCGGAAGGTGAAGGGCGGATCCTCGTCCTGGCCGAGCTGGTTGTAGCTGAGGATGCCCAGCAGCAGAAGGACGGCGATCAGGTAGCGGGTCAGCGGGATGTTTTCCAGTGCCCAGCGCGACAGGTTGAACCCCCTCATTTGCGGGCTCCGCCACCGGCCGCTTCAAGCTCCGCGTCGGCGCGGCGCGCGACGTCGGCGGTCAGGATCTTCACCTTCTGGCCGTTCTTCAGCAGGTTGACGCCGGCGGTGACGATGGCCTGGCCGGGGCGCACGCCGCCGCTGAGCAGCACGTCGTTGCCGGCCACGCCGGCCACCTGCACCGGCTGCAGCCGCACCTGCTGGACGCCGTTGGCGTTGTCGATCACCCAGACCGCGCTGCCGCCCTGGCTCTGGACCAGCGCGGACAGCGGCGCGCGCAATTGCGTGGCGGCGGCCTCGCCGGCCCGGCGCACCAGCTCGACCACGGCGGTCATCCCCAGCCGCACGTCGTCACTGGGCGGGATCGACACTTTCACGGTGTAGGTGCGGGTCGCCGGATCGGCCACCGGCGACACCTCGCGGATGGTGCCCGGGATGCTGCGGTCCGGATCGGCCCACAGGCGCACCTTCACCTCGCCCACGTGTCGCAGCTGCTCGACCTGGTCTTCCGGCACCCCGATCACGACTTCCTTCTCGTCGGTACGGGCGACCCGCACCACCGGCGTGCCTGGCTGCACCACCTGGCCGACCTCGGCATCGATGCCGGTCACCACGCCGTCGGTATCGGACACCAGGCTGGCATAGCCGGTCTGGTTGGCCTGCTCGCGCAGCAGGGCGCGCGCGGCCTCGGCGCTGGCCTGGCTGGAGTGCGCCGCCGCCACCTTCTGGTCGAGCACGGCCTGGCTGACGAAATTCTGGCTGCGGAGGTCCTGGTAGCGCTTCAGCTCGGCGCGCGCCAGCTCGGCATTGGTCTGGGCCGCGCGCAGATTGGCCTGGGCCTGGACCTGGCCGAGGCGCAGGTCCTGGGGATCGAGCTGCATCAGGACGGTGCCGCGCTTGACGCTGGTACCGACGTCCACCTTGCGCGCACTGATCTTGCCGCCGACCCGGAAACCGAGACGCGACTCGTAGCGCGGCCGCACGTCGCCGGAGAATTCGGCGCTGTCCCGCACGCCGCCCGCGGCAAGGGTCAGGGCCCGCACCGGACGCACGTCCTCGGGCGGCGGCGCATCCTTCGAGCAGGCGGCCAGCAGGGACAGGGCGAGGGCCGCGGTGATCAGGGTGCGCGGAACGGGAATGCGGAGTACTTGCACAGTGGTTTCCTCTTGGGGGAAGGCCGCGGCGAAGGCGGCAATATTCTTGTCCGAATTCTTATCTCAAAGCGCAACAATTATAATCATGCAAATACAGCCAGTAAATGACGTTAGAGTCAGTTCTCGATGTCCGCTCCATGCCCATAGACCATTACGAAAACTTTCCAGTCGCTTCCATCCTGCTGCCGCGCCGCCTGGTGCCGGCGGTCGAGGCGATCTATGCCTTCGCGCGCAGCGCCGACGACATCGCCGACGAAGGCGATGCGGCGCCCGCCGAGCGGCTTGCCGCCTTGCGCGCCTACGATGCCGCGCTGGACGGCATCGAGCGCGGCGAGCCTCCCGCCAACCCGATGTTCGCGCGCCTGGCCGACGCCCTGCGACGCCACGCCCTGCCCCTGCAGCCGCTGCGCGACCTGCTGAGCGCCTTCCGCCAGGACGTCGTCACCACCCGCTACCCCGACTATACAGCCCTGCTCGATTATTGCCGGCGTTCCGCGAATCCGGTCGGACGCCTGATGCTGGGCCTCTATGGCACCGTGGACGAGGCCAGCCTGCGCGAATCGGATGCGGTCTGCTCGGCCCTCCAGCTGATCAACTTCTGGCAGGACGTCGGCATCGACATCGCAAAAGGCCGCATCTACCTGCCGCAGGAAGACCTGGTCCGCCACCAGGTCGGCGAGGACGAGATCGCCGAAGGCCACACCGGCCCCGCCTGGCGCGCCCTGATGCGCTTCGAGGTCGAACGGGCGCGCGCCCTGATGCTGGAAGGCGCGCCGCTGGCCACCCGCCTGCCGGGACGGATAGGCTGGGAGCTGCGCCTGGTCGTGCAGGGCGGGCTGCGGATCCTGGAAGGGATCGAACGCGCCGACTACGATGTGTTCCAGCGCCGGCCCCAGCTCGGGCGGCTGGACTGGGCGATACTGCTGGGGCGAGCGTTCCGCATGTAAAATAGCGGACTAGCATCAGGCATCAACCACTACTATTTATGTCTCCCGACGAATACTGCCAACAAAAGACCGTCCAAAGCGGCTCCAGCTTCTACTACAGCTTCCTGTTCCTGCCGCCGGAGCGCCGCAGGGCGATCACGGCGCTGTATGCATTCTGCCGGGAGGTCGACGACACCGTCGACGAGACCCACGACCAGTCGGTCGCGCGCATCAAGCTGGCCTGGTGGCGCACCGAAGTGTCGGCGATGGTCAAGGGCGCGCCGACCCACCCGGTGACCCAGGCCCTGCAGCCCCACCTGGCCGCCTACGACCTGCAGGAGCAGCACCTGCAGGCGATCATCGACGGCATGGAAATGGACCTCGACCAGTCGCGCTACCTCGATTACGCCGGCCTGCGCAAATACTGCTGGCATGTGGCGGGCGTGGTCGGGATCCTGTCGGCCAGCATCTTCGGCGTGACGAATCCCCGGACCCTGCAATATGCGGAGAAGCTCGGCCTCGCGTTCCAGCTGACGAACATCATCCGCGACGTCGGCGACGATGCGCGCAAGGGCCGCATCTACCTGCCGGTCAACGAACTGCAGCAGTTCAACGTGACCGCCGCGGACATCCTGAATTTCCGCCACAACGAGAAGTTCGAGGCGCTGATGAAGTTCCAGGCCGACCGCGCGCGCGCCGTCTACGACGAGGCCTTCGCCCTGCTGCCGAAGGAAGACCGGCGCGCCCAGCGCCCCGGCCTGATGATGGCGGCGATCTACCGCACCGTGCTCGACGAGATCGAGCGCGACAACTTCAAGGTCCTGAACCAGCGTATCTCCCTCACGCCGCTGCGCAAGCTGTGGCTGGCGTGGAAGACCTATGTCCGCGGATAAGCGCAACGCTGCCGCCGGTCCGCGCGTCGCCGTGATCGGCGGCGGCTGGGCCGGCTGCGCCGCCGGCGTCGAACTGGCATCCCGCGGCGCCCGCGTCACGCTGTTCGAAGCCGCCCGCACCCTGGGCGGCCGCGCCCGCGCCGTGCAGGCGAAGGAAGCCCTGCTCGACAACGGCCAGCACATCATGCTGGGCGCGTATGCGCAGACACTGGCGCTGCTGCGCCGGGTCGGCGTCGCGGAGCGCGACGCCCTGCTGCGCCTGCCCCTGCAGATGCGCTATCCGCCCGGCAGCGGGCTGCTCGATTTCGTCGCGCCGCCCCTGCCGGCGCCGCTGCACATGGCGCTGGCCCTGCTGCGCGCCAAAGGCCTGGACCGCGACGACAAGCTGGCGCTGGCGCGCTTCAGCACCAGTGCGCGCTGGATGCAGTGGGGCTTGAACACCGACTGCAGCGTGGCCGAGCTGCTGGAGCGCTTCGGCCAGACCCCGCGCCTGACCCGCCTGATGTGGCGGCCGCTGTGCCTGGCGGCCCTGAATACGCCGATCGAGCGCGCCTCCGCCAAGGTCTTCCTGGCGGTGCTGCGCGACAGCCTGGGCGCCAAACGCAAGGCTTCGGACATGCTGATCCCGCGGGTGATGCTGGACGCCCTCTTCCCCCACGCCGCGCAACGCCATATCGAAGAGCGCGGCGGCCGCGTCCTGTGCGGCGCCCGGGTAGACGCCATCGCGCCGGCGGACCAAGGCTGGCAGGTCGCCAGCGGCGCCGATGCCGCCCGCTTCGACGCCGTGGTACTGGCCACCCCGGCCTGGCAGAGCGCGGCCCTGCTGCGGCCCCATGCCGGCGCCGAAGCGCTGGCTGCCCAGCTCGAAGCCTTCGAGTACGAGCCGATTTCGACGGTCTACCTGCAATACGACGCCGGGCAACGCCTGCCGCTGCCCTTCTGCGCCCTGCTCGACGACCCCGGCCATGGAGCCTGGGGCCAGTTCGCCTTCGACCGCGGCCAGCTCGATCCCGGCCAGGACGGCCTGCTGGCGGTGGTCGTCAGTACGGCGGCCGAGGCTGCGGCCCTCGACCAGGATGAACTGGCCCGGGAGGTCGCCGCGCAGCTGGCGGGCGCTTTCAGCCGGCCCGCCCTGGCCCGGCCGCGCTGGACCCGCGTATTGACCGAGAAGCGCGCCACCTTCGCCTGCACCCCGGGCCTGGTGCGTCCCGCCAATGCCACCGGCCTGCCGGGCCTGGTATTGGCCGGCGACTACACCGCCGGCGACTATCCGGCGACCCTGGAGACGGCCGCGCGCAGCGGCCTGGCCGCCGCCCGGCTGGCGCTGGGCCTCGAGCCATGAGCTACGGTTATCGCCCCCAGGTGCAGCCTGCCCCGTCAAAACTGCATCCTGTCGCACATGCGTGGCGTGCCCGGGCCCGGATGGGTACAGTGGCAGCATCGACACCAATGTTATCGGATCTGCAAATGAACAGCCTGCTGGCCCTGCGTACCCTGCTCCTGCTCGCCTTCGTGGTCGTGGCAACGGCCGTCCTGGTGCGGCCCGGCCTCGGCATGTCGAACGATGCGGCCGTCCATGCCATGCTGATGGTGGCGCGGAACTGAGGTGGAGCAGGCGATGGGCAAACTGGAATACCTCGAACTGCTGAAGCGCGCCATGCTGGGCCTGCCGCCCGAAGTGCAGGCCAAGACCCTCGGCTATTACGAGCAGCGCTTCGTCGACGGCGTCAATACCGGACGCAGCGAACAGGACGTGGCGCGCGAACTCGACGACCCGACCAGGATCGCGATGACCTTGCGCGCCAGCAGCCATAGTGCGCAGCTGGGCGCGCAGGCCGCGCCGCAAGCCACGGCGCAATTCACTTCGCAAGCCGCCGGCCATGCCGCTCCCAGGCCGACTCCCGTTCTTGACAAGCGCAATCCGGTCGGGGTGCTGCGGGTGCTGGTGTCCGGCGCCGGCCTGGCGATCTTCAACCTGTTCATGATCGTGCCGGCCATGGTGTATTCGGCCCTGCTGTTCGCGCTGTATGTGTGCGCCCTGGCCTTCTACCTGAGCGGCATCGCCATCACCGCCAGCGGCCTGGCCGGCAACAGCGAACTGCTGCTCGACCTGCCGACCCGCTACGTGCAGATCGACGACGAAGACCCGGACCGCCGCCAGATCCGCGTCCGGATCGACGATACCGGCATCCACGTCCACGAGGAAGGCGCCGACGCCGGCAAYGACGACGAGGCGGGCGGCTCGCGCCTGCGCCGTGGCGCCGAGGTCGTGGCCGGCAACAGCCTGCACATCACCACCGACATGGACGCCGACTCGCGCACCACCCAGACCCTGTTCGGCTTCGGCATGGTGCTGGGCGGAATCGCGCTGTTCCTGCTGTCGCTGGTGGCGACGCGCTTCACGGCGCAAGGCATCAAGCGCTACGTCCAGATGAATTTCTCCCTGCTCAAGGGACATTGAGAGAGCGAGGAGACCGATGCGCGCATTGATCAAGACCGGATTCGCCCTGCTGCTGCTGGCCCTGCTGCTGATCGGCGCTTCCTGGAGCATGCTGCGGGCCCAGGGCAGCAGCGCCGGCGCCGCCAGCCCGGGCAGCCGCCTGGTCGCCACCGAAAAACGCAGGCTCGGCGCCAGCATCGGCGAGGTCGAGGTCAGCGGACCGATCAACCTGACCCTGCGCCAGGGCACCTCGGCCGCGCTCGAAGTGCGCGGCGAACAGCGCCTGCTGGCCAACGTCGACACCACGGTGGACGGCAATACCCTGCACATCGGCCCGCGCGGCATCCTGCTGCGCCACCGCCAGCCGATCGAAGTCACGCTGGTGCTGCCGGCGCTGGAACACCTGACCCTCGGCGGCAACGGCCAGCACACCGTCAGCGGCTTCTCGGGCGAGCGCATCGAACTGAACGTCACCGGCTCCGCCGGCCTGCGCTTCAATGGCCGCTACCGCGAGATCGACGCCAGCCTGCTCGGCAGCGGCGACATCGATGTCACCGGCGGCAACGCCGACCGGGTGACGGCCGACGTCAAGGGCACCGGGCACATGACGCTGGTGGGCGGCGCGCGCGAACTGCATGCGGAAGTCGCCGGCGCCGGCGAACTGGACGCCCGCCACCTGCGCGCCGACGACGTCGACCTGACCCACCACGGTTCGGGCAGCAGCGCCGTCTACGCGAGCAAGCACGTGAACGTGGAAATGACCGGCAGCGGCAGCATCACGGTGTTCGGCAATCCCGACCGCCGCGAAGTCAGCCGCAACGGCAGCGGCAGCGTCAGCTTCCAGGACTGATCAGCCACCCTTCACCCACGCCAGCGCACCCTGGCCGGCGGCGCGGCCGCTGCCGAAGCAGGCGGTCAGCAGGTAGCCGCCGGTGGGCGCTTCCCAGTCGACCATCTCGCCGGCCACGAACACGCCCGGCAGCGCGCGCAGCATGCCGGCCGGCGAAGCCAGCGCCTCGAAGCGCACCCCGCCGCCGCTGCTGATCGCCTCCGCGATCGGGCGCGGACGCTCCAGCGTGAGCGGCAAGGCCTTGATGGCGGCCGCCAGCCGCGCCGGGTCCGCATAGTCTTCCTTGCCCAGGGCTTCGTGCAGCAGACCCGATTTCACGCCCTTGATCCCCAGCCGGCTTTGCAGGTGGCTGGACATCGACTTCGCACCGCGCGGGCGCATCACTTCCTCCGCCACGCGCGCGGCATCGTGGTCGGGCAGCAGGTCGATCCAGACCGTGGCCCGGCCATCGCGCAGGATGCGGTCGCGAATGGGTGCCGACAAGGCGTACACCAGGCTGCCCTCGATACCGGTGGCCGTGATCACGAACTGCCCCTTGCGATAGATCTTTCGCCCATCGCCATCCTCGGCCGCCAGCGCCACGGTGGTGAGCGGCGCGCCGGCGTAGCGGCTGGCGAAATGCTCGCTCCACTGGGTCTCGAAACCGCAGTTCATCGGCACCAGCGGCGCCACCTCGACGCCCTGCTCACCCAGCAGCGGCGCCCAGGCGCCGTCCGAGCCCAGGCGCGGCCAGCTGGCGCCGCCGAGCGCCAGCACCACCGCATCGGCGGACGCCACCCGCTCGCCGTCCGGAGTCCCGAACAGGAGCCCGCCGTCGCGCCAGCCCAGCCAGCGGTACCGCATGTGGAAGCGCACGCCGGCCTCGCGCAGCCGGTGCAGCCAGGCGCGCAGCAGCGGCGCGGCCTTCATATCGGTCGGGAACACGCGGCCCGAGCTGCCGACGAAGGTATCGATGCCGAGGCCATGGATCCATTCGCGCACCTGCAGCGGCGTGAAGGCGTCCAGCCATTGCCCGACCTCGGCGCGGCGCTCGCCGTAGCGGGCGGCGAAGGCCTCGAGATCTTCCGAATGGGTGATATTCATGCCGCCCTTGCCGGCCAGCAGGAACTTGCGGCCGACGGAGGGCATGGCGTCATACAGGTCGACCTGCACGCCGCCGGCGGACAGCACTTCGGCGGCCATCAGGCCGGCGGGACCGCCGCCGACGACGATGGCGCGGCGCGGGGATTCGGGGTTGGCATTCATGGGCCGGCATTGTAGACGAAGTGGGTGTTCAAAAATATATGTAAAGGGGCCTTGACATTGCTTTCGCTGCGTCCTACAGTGTCAAGCATGCTTTACATGTTAAGTCTACTTTACATAAAAGGAGATGTCCAAATGCATGAGAAAAGAGTTGCGCGGGCCTATACCCTCGAGCTGATGATCGCGCTGGCCGTCTATACGGTACTGCTGATGGCGGCGATCCGCTACGGCCGCCCGATGGAAGACGGCTGGCTCCGCACCCTGGTGCTGGTCAGCCCCATGATCGGCTTCGGCCTGATGATCCGCACCATCGCGCGCCATTTCGCCCGCATCGACGAATACCAGCGCATGCGCATGCTGGAGAACCTCGCGATCGCCACCGCCATCACGGGCGCCGTGACCTTCACCTACGGCTTCATGGAAACCGCCGGCTTCCCCAAGCTCTCCATGTTCTACGTATGGGTCGTGATGTGCTCGAGCGTGGCCATCGTCAACCTTGCCCGCCGCCTGCTCGAAAAATGAAGAACCTGATCCGCGAACTGCGCGCCGCCCGCGGCTGGAGCCAGGCCCACCTGGCCGACCTGCTGAGCGTCTCGCGCCAGACCGTGATCGCCATCGAGACCGGGCGCTACGACCCCAGCCTGCCCCTGGCTTTCACGATTTCGAAACTCTTTGAACAACCGATCGAAGCAATCTTCTTCCCAGAACAGGAGCCAGCATGAACCCGTTTGCCTGCAAAAAGCCCTTCGCCTTCTACCCCATCGTCGTCGGCGTCCTCGTCGCCCTGATGTCCGCCGGGTCCAGCCACGCCGCCGAAGCGGCCGCGCCGCCGGCGAACCGCTTCGCCGCCACCATCGCCCCGGCCGAGCGCTTCGAAGTCGACGGCGTGCTGGTCGAGCGGTTCGGGCCAAAAGCGGGTGCCAAGGGCCGTCCGCTGGTCCTGATCCCCGGCCTGGCCAGCGGCGGCTGGGTATGGCAGGAGACGGTGCGCGCCTTCAGCGCCGACCACGCGGTGTACGTCCTGACCCTGCCCGGCTTCGACGGCCGCCCGGCGGCGCCCGCCAACGCCTTCGCCTCGGCGCGGGCCGCGGTCGAGAAATTGGTCGAGCAGCGCCGCCTGGACAAGCCGGTCATCGTCGGCCACAGCCTGGGCGCCACCATGGCGCTGGCGGTGGCCGAGGACAAGCCGGCGAGCGTCGGCGGCGTGGTCGCCATCGACGGCCTGCCGGTGATGCCGGGCACCGAAGCCCTGCCGCCGGCGGAGCGCAGCAAGTATGCCCAGACCATGAAGGCGCGCCTGGCCGGCATGAACCCGGCGCTGTTCGCATCCCAGCAGCAGGGCTATATGCGCACGATCGGCGTGATGGACATGAGCAAAGCCGACGACCTCGCCCTGCTGACCGGCCGCAGCGACCCGGCTTCCACCGGCCAGTACGCGGCCGACGTGCTGGAGCTCGACCTGCGTCCCGGCCTGAAGAACATCCAGGCGCCGGTGCTGGTGATCTCGCCATACTTCGACGCTGACGGCAGCCAGCAGGGCCTCACCGCCAACGCCAAGGCCGACTACTACCGCTCGCTGCTGCAGGGCGCGCCGAAGGTCGAGGTGGTGACGGTGGCGCCGGCCCGCCACTTCGCGATGATCGACCAGCCGCAGCAGGTCAACGACGCGCTCCGCAAGTACCTGGCCTCGCTGTGACCTTCCGCGCCGCCGCGAAGTGATATATGCTCGACGGCGCGGCCCGATGGCTGCCGCGCCGTCTACGTATTCATCGCAAGGAGAGTTATGCCTCGTCTTACCAAGCTGTCCGTGGCCCTGCTGTTCGCCGGCGCCGCGTCCATCCAGAGCGGCGCGCAAGCCGCCACCGACACCGCCGCCGCGGACCGCCCGCTTCCCCTTCGCCAGGCCGAGATCGACGCCATCGTCAAGGAGATCTCGCCGCAACGCATCCAGGCCTACGTCAACAAGCTGGTCAGCTTCGGCACCCGCCACACGATGTCGGACACCACTTCCGACACGCGCGGCATCGGTGCCGCCCGCCGCTGGATCAAGTCGGAGATGGAGCGCTGCGGCGCCGGCCGCCTCGAGGTACGCTTCGACAGCCACCTGCACCCGATCGACAACCGCATCTCGCGCCCGACCGAGATCGTCAACGTGGTCGCGACCCTGCCGGGCACCCAGGCAGTCTCGAAGGACCGCCTGTACGTGGTCAGCGGCCACTACGATTCGCGCGTCACCGACGTCATGAACTACACCGCCGATGCGCCGGGCGCCAACGACGACGCGTCCGGCACCGCGGCCGTGATCGAGATGGCTTGCGTGTTGGCGCGCCACAAGTTCGACGCCACCCTGGTCTTCATGACCGTGGCGGCCGAAGAACAGGGCCTGTACGGCGCCGGCCACTTCGCCAGGGAAGCCAAGGCCAGCAAACTGAATATCGCCGGCATGCTGAACAACGACATCATCGGCAGCTCGCACGACGAAAAGGGCAAGCAGGACAACTCGCGCGTGCGCCTGTTCGCCGAAGGCGTGCCGCCGCTGAAGGAAGCGCCCTCGCCCGAGCTGCGCACCCTGCTCGTGACCGGCGGCGAGAACGATTCGATCACCCGCCAGCTGGCCCGCCACGTCAAGGAAACCGGCGAACGCTACGTCCCGAACTTCAAGGTCGACATCATCTACCGGCGCGACCGCTACCTGCGTGGCGGCGACCACAGCCCCTTCCTGGACGCCGGCTATGCGGCGGTGCGCTTCACGGAGCCGAACGAGGACTTCAAGCACCAGCACCAGGACCTGCGCAGCGAGAACGGCGTCAAGATCGGCGACCTGCCGGAATTCGTCGACCCCGACTACGTGGCCCAGGTGGCGCGCGTGAACGCGGCTTCGCTGGCATCGCTGGCACTGGCCCCGGCGGCGCCGCAGGAAGTGAAGGTGAAGACCGCGGCCCTCGACAACGGCACCGACCTGGTGTGGAAGGCGAATGCGGAACCCGACCTTGCCGGCTACCGCATCGTCTGGCGCGAGACCACCGCCCCGCTGTGGCAGGGTTCGCGCTACGTCGGCAACGTGACCACCGCCCGCATCGACATGTCCAAGGATAACGTACTGTACGGCGTGCAGGCCGTGGACAAGGACGGCAACGTCAGCCCGGCGACCTACCCGCTGCCGGCGCGCTGATCTTCCGCCACGGCCGGATTCGCCACACGGCGTTCCGGCTGCCCGCATTTCCTACGCCGCGGCGCAGCATGCCGCGGCGTTGTCATTTTCGATCCCGCCCTCTCCAGCGCCAGCGCAAAGAGCCCCCGAACACATGGGTAATACTCATGCCGCATCGGGCTTTTTCGCTATGCACTGCAGCATTTTTTGTTTAGCAGATGCACAACAATTTTCTTGACTTGTATGCTGCTGAGCATATTCTTATGCGTACAACAATAAAGAACCACGTAGTCCGGTAGTCCGTAACATCATCTTGGAGGATGTAAATGTCGGCAATGACACGTAGGACATTGCTGGGCGCGATCGCGACCAGCCCGCTCTGGCTTCAGGCAGCATGGGCCCAGCCCACCAATCTCAAGATCTCCCATCAGTTCCCCGGCGGCAGCGTCGCCGAAGGGGATTTCCGCGACCGTCTGTGCCGCATGTTCGCGGCCGGCGTCGAACGCCGTACCAGGGGCCGGCTCAAGTTCTCGATCTACCCGCACTCCTCGCTGATGAAGAGCGAAGACCAGATCCCGGCCCTGTCCAGGGGCCAGCTCGACATGTCGCTGGTGCCGCTGACCTATGCCGGCGCCGAACTGCCGGAAGTGAACATCGGCCTGATGCCGGGCCTGGTGACCTCCTACGAGCAGGGCTATGCCTGGAAGGATGCCGAGATCGGCAAGGAATTCACCCGCATGCTGGCCGACCGCGGCATCGTGATCCTGAGCTGGATCTGGCAGGCCGGCGGCGTCGCCTCGCGCGGCAAGCCGATCGTGAATCCGGAAGACGCGGCCGGCCTGAAGGTGCGCGGCGGCTCGCACGAGATGGACATGCTGCTCAAGGAAGCCGGCGCCAGCGTGGTCAGCATGCCGTCCAACGAAATCCGCGCCGCCCTGCAGAAGGGACAGCTGGATGCGGCCATGACTTCCTCGTCCTCGCTGATCTCCTTCCGCCTGGACGAAGTCTCGAAATACGTGACCACCGCCCGCGGCGGCGCCTACTGGTTCATGCTGGAGCCGCTGCTGATCTCGAAAGCCGCCTTCGACCGCCTGCCACGCGAGCAGCAGGGTATCCTGATGTCGGTCGGCGCCGAACTGGAAGCCTTCGCCCGCAGGTCGGCCGAGAGGGACGATGCGGCGGTCGCCGCCCTGTTCCAGGGCAAGGGCGGGCGCACCGTGGACCTGACCGGGGAATCGCTGCGCAAGTGGCAGGAGATTGCACGGGAGACGGCTTGGAAGGATTATGGGTCGCGTAACGAAAATTGCGCGCGCTTGCTGGCTTTGGCGGAGAAGACGCTGGCCTGAAACCAGTCGTTAGCCTTCAAACCGTCGTCCCCGCGAAGGCGGGGATCCAAGTTCATGTGCGCTGCCAACTTCGTTTGAGGTAAGTGGCTGACCGACGAACTTGGATCCCCGCTTCCGCGGGGACGACGTTTACACGCCGCGTGGTGTCCTTAACGCCGCCTGCCCGTTGGATTACGGACCTTTCACCCCCCTGTCACCGGCGGAAAGAAAGCCACCTCCCCACCCTCGCGAATCGCCGTCTCCGGCTCGCACATCACATGATTGAAGGCCATGCGCAGCGCCCGCTCGCGGCCCAGGGCTTCGGCCCAGGCGCCGCCGCGGGCGATCAGGAAATCGCGCACCGCGCCGACCGTCGCCACGCCCTCGGGCAGCGTCACCGCCTCCCCAGCCGTACCAACAGCCTCGCGCACGCTGGCAAAGAATCGCAAATTGATGTTCATGTCAGTGTTGAAGTGAAGCGAATGGGATGAAGCGGACCAGGTCGCCGCGCGCGATCGCCTGGCCCGGCGGGCAGTCGATCAGGCCGTCGGCCCACACGGTGGAGGTCAGCACGCCCGAGCCCTGGTTCGGGAACAGGCCCAGCCCGCCCTCGCCGTTGATGCGGGCGCGCAGGAATTCGTTGCGGCGGTCCGGCTTCGGCCAGTCGAAGTCGGCGCGCATCGTCACCGCTTTCGGCACCACCTCGCCGCTCACGCCCTGCAGGCGCAGCAGGAAGGGGCGCACGAACAGCAGGAAGGTCACGAAGCTCGACACCGGATTGCCGGGCAGGCCGAGAAAGAACGCCGATCCCCCTTCGACCCGGTCGACTTCACCGAAAGCCAGCGGCTTGCCCGGCTTCACGGCGATCTGCCACAGGTTCAGGCTGCCCTCGGCTTCCACCGCCGGCTTGATGTGGTCTTCCTCGCCGACGGAGACGCCGCCCGAGGTGATGATCAGGTCGTGCTGTTGGGCGGCCGCGCGCAGGGTGTCGCGGGTCGCCTGCAGCGAATCCGGCACGATGCCGTAATCGGTGAATTCGCAGCCGAAGTTCTCCAGCAGGCCGCGCAGGGTGAAGCGGTTCGAGTTGTAGATCGCGCCAGGCGTCAAGGGCTCGCCCGGCATCGCCAGCTCGTCGCCGGTGAAGAACACGGCCACGCGCAGGCGGCGCCGCACCGGCAGCTGTGCCAGGCCGACGGAGGCCGCCAGCCCCAGCTCCTGGCTGCGCAGGCGGGTGCCGGCCGGCAGGATGACGGCGCCGGCGCGCACGTCCTCGCCGCGGCGGCGGATCCATTCACCAGGTTGCGGCGCATGCCTGACGGTGACGACGTCGCCATCCAGCTCGCACTGCTCCTGCATGACGACGGCGTCCGCGCCTTCGGGAATCAGGGCGCCGGTGAAGATGCGCGCCGCCGTGCCGGGCTCCAGGAAGCTGCCGACCTGGCCGGCCGGGATACGCTGCGCCACCTTCAGCCTGGCGGCAGCGCCGGCGCAGTCGGCCGCGCGCACCGCGTAGCCGTCCATCTGGGTATTGTCGGCGCCCGGCACGTCCAGCTTCGAGGCCTGGTCTTCGGCCAGCACCCGGCCGTTGGCCTCCAGGGTCGGCACCAGCTCGACCCCGGTCACCGGACGCGCGGCGGCGAGCAGGAAGTCCAGCGCTTCGCGCACGGGCATCAGCGGCTTGCGCGCCGGTGCGGCGGCTGCGCTCATGGCGCGGTCCTCTCTGCGCCGGTTCGTTCTGCAATATACGCCTTCATCAGCTCGACGTCCGGCTGCATGACCACGAAGCGCTGCGGCAGCGCCTCGATGTTCTCGAAGCCGGCCGGGCGTTCGGCGTCCGTGCCCAGGGCTTCGAGGATGGTCTCGTTGAACTTGGCCGCCAGCGCGGTCTCCAGCACGATCATCGGCACGCCCGGCGCGACGTGTTCGCGCGCGACCTTGATGCCATCGGCCGTGTGGGTGTCGATGGTGATGCCGTAGTCGTCGAAGACTTCGCGGATGGTGTTCAGGCGGTCTTCATGCTTCGAGCAGCCGGACACGAAGCCGTACCGCGCCACGTGCTTGAATTCGTCGCCGTCGCTGCCCGGCGCGCCCGACAGGTCGAAGCCGCCGTGGGTATCGACCTTGCGGAACAGCGCGTGGGTGCGCTCGGCGTCGCGGCCCACCAGCTCGTAGACGAAGCGCTCGAAGTTCGAGGCCTTCGAGATGTCCATCGACGGGCTGCTGGTATGGAAGGTCTCGGCCGGCTTGCGCACGCGGTAGACGCCGGTGCGGAAGAACTCGTCCAGCACATTGTTCTCGTTGGTCGCGACCACCAGCTTGTCGATCGGCAGCCCCATCATGCGGGCGATGTGGCCGGCGCAGACATTGCCGAAGTTCCCCGAGGGGACGGTGAACGAGACTTTCTGCTCATTCGAGGTGGTCGCCTTCAGGTAGCCGCGGAAGTAGTACACCACCTGCGCCACCACGCGCGCCCAGTTGATCGAATTGACGGTGCCGATCTTGTGGCGGGCCTTGAATTCGAGGTCGTTCGACACCGCCTTGACCAGGTCCTGGCAATCGTCGAACACGCCCTCGACGGCGATGTTGTAGATGTTCGGATCCTGCAGGCTGAACATCTGAGCGGTCTGGAAGGCGCTCATCTTCGCGTGCGGCGACAGCATGAATACGCGGATCCCGCGCTTGCCGCGCATCGCGTATTCGGCCGCGCTGCCGGTGTCGCCCGAGGTGGCGCCGAAGATGTTCAGCTCATCGTCGTTCCTGGCCAGCGCATACTCGAACAGGTTGCCGAGCAACTGCATGGCCATGTCCTTGAAGGCCAGGGTCGGACCGTTCGACAGGCCCTGCAGGATCAGCTTGCCCTTGGCGCCCTCTTCCAGCACGCGCAGCGGCGTGATCTCGGCGGCTGACTCGTCGGCGCGCGCATTGCGGTAGACCGCGGCCGTATAGGTTTTCGCGGTCAGGGCCTTCAGGTCGGCTTCCGGGATGTCGGTGGCGAATTTGCGGAGGATCTCGTAGGCCAGGTCCGCGTAGGAGAGCGAGCGCCAGGCATCGAGCTCGGCGCCGGTCACCTGCGGGTAGTCGGCCGGCAGATACAGCCCGCCGTCAGGCGCGAGGCCGCCCAGCAGGATGTCGGAGAATCGTTGGGGATTGCGTGCTGCGGACGCGCTGGTCGCGCGGGTGGAGACATAGTGCATACGGTAAGCAGGATCGAAGTTGGCGGGCATTGACTATTTATTATAGTGCGCCTGCAGCAAACTTGTCTTTTTACCGAATATTGTTCAGATGGGAGGCTGTGGGCACGGTGAGCCCACGCCCGAACTCAGCAAGCCGCGTGGTTCACGGTCACCACGTGCACCGCCAGGCCACCAAGCGACGTCTCCTTGTACTTGGCCTGCATGTCGTAGCCGGTCTGGCGCATGGTATCGATCACGTTGTCGAGGCTGACGAAGTGGGTGCCGTCGCCCTTCATGGCCAGCGAGGCCGCGGTGATCGCCTTGATCGCACCCATGCCGTTGCGCTCGATGCAGGGGATCTGCACCAGGCCGCCGATCGGGTCGCAGGTCATGCCGAGGTGGTGCTCGATGCCGATCTCCGCCGCGTTCTCGATGCGCTCGTTGGAGCCGCCGAGCGCCGCCACCAGGCCGGCCGCCGCCATTGCGCAAGCCACGCCGACCTCGCCCTGGCAGCCGATCTCGGCGCCCGAGATCGAGGCGTTCTTCTTGCACAGCATGCCGATCGCCGCCGAGGTCAGGAGGAAGTCGCGGATGCCCTTCACCGGATCGATCGGACGGCAGTCTTCGGCGTAGTAACGCAGCACCGCCGGGATGATGCCGGCCGCGCCATTCGTCGGCGCCGTCACGACCCGGCCGCCGGCCGCGTTCTCTTCGTTGACCGCCATCGCGTACAGGGTCACGTGGTGGGTCGCGTCGTGCGGCAGTTCGTTGCGGCGGTTGCCGGCATCGCAGTGCGCCTGCTTCCACAGCTTGGCGGCGCGGCGCTTGACGTTCAGGCCACCCGGCAGCTGGCCTTCGGTGACGAGGCCGTGGGCGATACAGTCGTGCATCACATGCCAGATACGGTCCAGGCCGGCGTCCAGTTCGGCCTCGCTCATGCGCGACAGCTCGTTCGCGCGCAGCATGGCGGGGATGGACAGGCCGTCGCGCCTGCCGTGGTCGAGCAGCTCGCGCATGGTGTCGAAGGGATAAGGCACGGGCGCCGCGTCGGTCTCCCTGGCCGGCGCCTGGGCCTCGCCGGCGGCCGTGATGAAGCCACCGCCGATCGAATAGAAGATGCGTTCGATGACGCTGCCGTCGCCCAGTTGCAGCACGAAGCGCATCCCGTTCGGGTGCTCGGGCAGGGTCGACTGCTTGTGCCAGACCAGATTGGTCTTGCTGGAGAACGGCACTTCCCTGGTGCCCAGCAGCTTGAGGACGCCATCGAGTTCGGCCTCGGCCAGCTTGTCCTCGACGCTGTCCGGATCGACGTCCTGCGGCGTCTCGCCCATCAGGCCCAGGATCACGGCCTTGTCGGTGGCGTGGCCGACCCCGGTCAGGGCCAGCGAGCCATACAGGTGGGCTTCGACGCCGACCGCCTGGCCCAGGTCCCCGCACTCCAGCAGGAAGCGCCGCGCGGCGACCATCGGGCCGACCGTGTGGGAGCTGGAGGGGCCGATGCCGATCTTGAATAAGTCAAATACGCTCATGTCCATGAGCTGTCTCCTGAAAAAGCTTCTTTATTATCTATGGGCTTCGCAGCCTACGACCGGTAACGAGGTCGTTGGCTAAAAAAAGTCATTCCCGCCTTCGCGGGAATGACGTCACTAAATTCAGGCAGTCTGGCCAACGTCGACGTTCTCGAGCATCGACTCGACCATCTCCTCGACACCAATCTTCGCCTTCCAGCCCCAGTCGCCGGTCGCGCGCGCATCGTCCAGGCTCTTCGGCCACGAATCGGCAATCTGCTGGCGGCTGTCCGGCTTGTAGGCGATCCGGAAGTCGGGCAGCCTGCGCTGGATGCTGGCTGCCAGTTCGCGCGGGTTGAAGGACACGCCGGCCACGTTGTACGAGGAGCGGATGACCACTTTCTCGGCCGGTGCTTCCATCAGCTCGATGGTAGCGCGGATCGCGTCCGGCATGTAGATCATCGGCAGCGTGGTTTCCGGGCCCAGGAAGCACTCGTAGGTCTCGCCCTTCAGCGCCGAGTGGAAGATGGCGATCGCGTAGTCGGTGGTGCCGCCGCCCGGAGGCGACTTGAAGCTGATGATGCCCGGGTAGCGGATGCTGCGCACGTCGACGCCGTACTTGGCGTGGTAGTACTCGCACAGGCGCTCGCCGGCCAGCTTGCTGATGCCGTAGATCGAGGTCGGATCCATCACCGTGTACTGCGGCGTGTTCTCGGCCGGGGTGTTCGGGCCGAAGGCGGCGATCGACGACGGCCAGAACACCTTCAGCGGCTTGCCGGCTTCCACGCGTTCGCGGGCGATTTCGAGGATGTTCAGCAGGCCGTCCATGTTCAGCGACCATGCCTTCAGCGGCGCCTTCTCGCCGGTCGCGGACAGCAGCGCGGCCAGCTGGTAGACCTGGGTGACACCCTCGTCGGCGATGAGGCGGGACACGGCATCGCGGTCCATCACGTCGAGGCGGGTATAGCGCTCCGCGCCGTACACATTGGTTTCGCTGATGTCCGAAGCGATGACGTTTTGCGCGCCATGCTGTTCCGCCAGCGCGGACACGAGTTCACTGCCGATCTGGCCGTTGGCGCCGATGATGAGGATGCGTTCCATTCTTTACCTACCTGTTCTCAGTTGCTTTTAATGATGCCCAGCTCGCGGCCGGCTTGTTCGAAGGCTTTCAGCACGGTGTCGAGCTGTTCGCGGGTATGCGCGGCCGACAGTTGCACGCGCACGCGCGCCTGGCCCATCGGCACCACCGGGTAGAAGAAGCCCGACAGCAGCACGCCCAGTTCGAACATGCGGGCCGCGAATTTCTGCGCCACCGGGGCGTCGAACAGCATCACCGGCACCACCGGGTGGGTGCCCGGCTTGATGGTGAAACCGATGCGCTCGATCTCCTTGCGGAAATATGCCGTGTTCTCGTGGAGGCGGTCGCGCAGTTCGGTGCTTTTACTGATACGGTCCAGCACCGCGATCGATGCGCCGGCGATCATCGGCGCCAGCGTGTTCGAGAACAGGTAGGGACGCGACTTCTGGCGCAGGGTCTCGATGACTTCCTTGCGGCCCGAGGTGAAGCCGCCCATCGCGCCGCCCAGGGCCTTGCCCAAGGTGCCGGTGATGATGTCGATCTTGCCCATCACATTGAAATGCTCGTGGGTGCCGCGGCCGGTCTTGCCCATGAAGCCGGAAGCGTGCGACTCGTCGATCATGGTCAGGGCGCCGTACTTCTCGGCCAGCTCGACGATCTTGTCCAGCTGGGCGATGGTGCCGTCCATCGAGAAGGCGCCGTCGGTGACGATGATCTTGTGGCGCTTGCCGGCGTCACGGGCGGCGATCAGCTGCTTCTCCAGGTCGGCCATGTCGTTGTTGGCGTAACGGTAGCGCGCGGCCTTGCACAGGCGGATGCCGTCGATGATCGAAGCGTGGTTCAGGGCGTCCGAGATGATCGCATCGTTCTCGTCGAACAGCGGCTCGAACACGCCGCCGTTGGCGTCGAAGGCCGCCGCGTACAGGATGGTGTCTTCGGTACCGAGGAACGCCGACAGCTTCTGCTCCAGTTCCTTGTGCACGGTCTGGGTGCCGCAGATGAAACGCACCGAGGACAGGCCGTAGCCGTACTTCTGCAACGCGGCTTCGGCCGCTTTCTGGGTTTCCGCGTCGCCGGACAGGCCGAGGTAGTTATTCGCGCACATATTGATCAGCGTACGGCCGTCCGCGGCGACGACTTCGGCGCCCTGGCGCGATGCCAGCACGCGTTCGGGCTTGAACAGGCCCTCTGTCTGCAGCGTGTCGAGTTTGGTCTGGAGGGCGCTATAGAATGCCTGGTCGCTCATTGTCTTCCTCGTCCTTGTCTTTTCCGGCTTGACCGGTGGTTATCGGATGTTGTACCGTTGATCCGTTCGTTCGATGTATTGAACCGAGTTCTTTATCTCGAACAAAAATTCGATATATTGAATATTACCCCCGGCCATCGCAGTTGACAAGTGAGTTGGCAAGCAATTGCCAAATAAGCGTAGATGAATAAAGTTGTGACAACACTCGCCCCCGCCGCACCGGTCGGCGCACCGCCCGAAGTCGGCGCCACCCTGCAGCGCCTGCGCCTGGCGCGCGGCCTCACGCTCGAAGACCTGTCGCGCATCGCCGGCGTGTCGAAGTCGATGCTGTCGCAGATCGAACGCGAAAAGGCGAATCCGACCATCGCCATCACCTGGCGCCTGGCCAACGCGCTGGGCGTGCAGATCGGCGAACTGCTGTCGTCGGAAGTGCGCAGCACCGACCTGATCCGGGTCGTCGACGCCCACGAGATCCCCACCCTGCCCGGCGCCCACGCCGGCTACTCGCTGCGCATCCTCGGTCCGATGGACCTGGCCGGCAAATATGAGTGGTATGAGCTGACCTTGCAGCCGGGCGGCGAACTGGCCTCCCAGGCCCATGACCCGGGCACCAGCGAGCACCTGACCGTGGTGACCGGTGCGGTCGAGCTGGAAGTGGGGCCGGAGAAGAAAAAGGTCAAGCATGGGGCGACGGCGCGCTACCCGGCGGATGTGGCGCATACGATCCGGAATATCGGCAAGACCGAGGCGAAGGCCTTGATGGTGGTGGTGCACCGCTGAGGCCGGGCCGGCCTCGCGCGCCGGCTCAGGCATAGCCGTGAAATGCGAAGTCCAGGAAGCGCCCTGCTTCCGGATCGTAGGTCGCGTCGAAGAAACAGGTGCCGCCATCAAACACGACGCGGAAGCGCTTTCTCAACTCTTCGGCCTTGACGCCTTGCAAGCTGCAGGCGCCGCCCAGGCGTATCGAACGCTGCCCATCCTTGCTCTGCTCCTGGTACTGGATCGTGTAATCTCCCAGCGGCCTGCGCCGCCCTCCACTTCAATCCAATGCGCGCTGCCAGGCGCGGGCTCGTCCGCGGACACGGGACCGGATGCGATGAAGGCAAGACAAAGCAAGGGGCCCAAAGCGGCCCGGTAACAGTGACGAAACATCGTGACTCCCGATAGACAATGGCGCACCGCCAGGGTGCGCCATCGAGGACAGGCTCTTACTCCGATCCGCCCGCCACCGTCTGCGCCTCATTCATCTTCAGGGCCTTGGTCAGGAAGCCCCAGCGATCCGCCACCTCTTCGATCTGCTTGCTGGTCGGCTTGCCCGCACCGTGGCCGGCCTTGGTATCGATGCGGATGATGATCGGATTGCCCCCGGCCTGGTCGGCCTGGGCGGTGGCGGCGAACTTGAAGCTGTGCGCCGGCACCACGCGGTCGTCATGGTCGGCCGTGGTGATCATCGTCGCCGGATAGCAGGTACCCGGTTTCAGGTTGTGCAGCGGCGAATATTTCACCAGGGCCTTGAACTCGTCCGCGTTTTCCGACGAGCCGTAGTCCGAGGTCCAGGCCCAGCCGATCGTGAACTTGTGGAAGCGCAGCATGTCCATCACGCCCACCTGCGGGATCGCCGCGCCGAAGAGTTCCGGACGCTGGGTCATCGCCGCGCCCACCAGCAGGCCGCCATTGCTGCCGCCGCCGATCGCCAGCTTGCTCGGCGACGTCACCTTGTTGTTGACCAGCCACTCGGCCGCGCCGATGAAGTCGTCGAACACGTTCTGCTTCTTCAGCTTGGTGCCGGCTTCGTGCCAGGCTTCGCCGTATTCGCCGCCGCCGCGCAGGTTGGCGACCACGTAGACGCCGCCCATCTCCATCCAGGCCAGGTTGGCCGGCGAGAAGCCCGGGGTCATCGAGATATTGAAGCCGCCATAGCCGTACAGGTAGGTCGGGTTGCTGCCGTCCAGCTTCAGGCCCTTCTTCGAGACGATGAACATCGGGACCTTCGTGCCATCGCGGCTGGTATAGAACTGCTGGCGGGTTTCGTAGTCGGCCGGATTGAAGGCCACCTTCGGCTGGCGGAAGACGGTCGAGGCGCCGCTCTTCATGTCGACGCGGTAGATCGTGGTCGGGGTGGTGAAGCCGGTGAAGGAGAAGAAGGTCTCGGTATCGCCCTGCTTGCCGCCGAAGCCCGACACCGAACCGATGCCCGGCAGGGCGATCTCGCGCACCTGCTTGCCCTTCAGGTCGGTGATCCTGACCCGGCTTTGCGCATCGGCCAGGTATTCGTTGATCAGCTGCTTGTTGACCATGTGGCTGGACACCAGGGTCTGCTGGCTTTCCGGCACCACGGTCTTCCAGTTCGCTTCCTGGGGCTTGCTGACGTCGATCGCGACGATGCGCTTGCGCGGCGCATGGCGGTCGGTGGCGAAGTAGAACACCGGGCCGACGTTGTCGATGAAGTCGTAGGCGGCTTCGAAGTTGTCGATCAGCGGCATGACCTTGCTATCCGGCTTGGCGAGATCCTTGTAGAAGATCCGGTATTTGTGGGCCGTGCCCTTGGTCGCCTGAATCAGCAGGTAGCGGCCGTCGTCGGTGGTCTCGGCGTGGAAGCCCCATTCCTTCTCGTCCGGACGGTCATAGACCAGCACGTCGGCACTCTGCGGGGTGCCCAGCTTGTGGTAGTAGAGCTTCTGGAAATAGTTCACGTCGGCCAGCTTGGTGGCTTCCTTCGGCTCGTCGTAGCGGCTGTAGAAGAAACCCTTGCCGTCCTTGGTCCAGGCGGTGCTGGAGAACTTGACCCACTGGATGTGGTCTTCCAGGTCCTTGCCGGTGTCGACGTCGCGCACGCGGATCTCGTTCCAGTCCGAACCCGATGCCGCCGTCGAGTAGGCCAGCAGCTTGCCATCCGGGCTTACCGCCGTGCCCGCCAGGGCGACGGTACCGTCGGCGGCCAGGGTGTTCGGATCCAGCAGCAGGCGCGGCGTATCCGTCAGCGATTTCATGGTGTACAGCACCGACTGGTTCTGCAGGCCGTCGTTACGGCTGAAAAAGTAGCGGCCGCCTTCCTTGAACGGCACGCTGTAGCGCTCGTAGTTCCAGAGCTGGGTCAGGCGCTGTCGGATGGCCTCGCGCTGCGGGATCTGCGCCAGGTAGGACTGGGTCACCTTGTTCTCGGCCTCGACCCAGGCCTTGGTCTCGGCGCTGTTCGCGTCTTCCAGCCAGCGGTAAGGGTCGGCGACCCTGGTGCCGTGGTAATCGTCGGTCTGGTCGACTTTCTTTGCGACCGGATAGTTCAGCGGGGTGCCGCTGGTGTCGCAGGTCGGGGCGGCCATGGCCGAAGCGGCACCGAACGAGAAGAAGGCGGCCGCGACGGCGGCGGCGAGGGTGACTTGTCTCATATGCATGCTTTTTCTAATTGACTTGACGGTGAAGGAAGTGGCTCATGCCGTTGGGCATGATAGCGCGAATTGTCCATCCGACAAATATCCTTAGTGCAGCATGCACATCCTCCCTCGTCAGTTCCACTCAGGCGGTGCGCTGTTCGTCGCGCGCCAGCGTGCGTGCATGCCATTGCCGGCTGAGGTCCTGGGCGTCCTCGATTTCGCGGGGCGAGAGGCGGCGGGCGACAATGGCCTTGTTGGCGCTGGCCGCCGGGTCGCCGGCATCGGCCGCCAGCAGCATCCACATATAGGACCGCACGCTGTCGCGCGGCACGCCGCGGCCGCTGTTGTACATGCCGCCCAGGTTGTACTGGGCCAGCGCGTGGCCCTGCTCGGCGGCCAGGGCGTACCAGCGCACGGCTTCGGCATCGTCCTGTCCGACGCCTTGCCCGGTGGCGTACATGACGCCGAGATTGTTCTGGGCGCTGGCATCGCCCTGTTCGGCGGCGCGCCGGTACCATTCGACCGCCAGCACCTCGTCGCGGTGAACGCCCTGGCCGTTCGCATACATCACGCCGAGCGTGAACTGGGCGTTCGCGGCGCCCTGCCCGGCGGCCAGGCGGTACCAGTAGACGGCCTGGCGGACGTCGGCCGCTACGCCGCGGCCGTGCGCGTACATATTGCCGAGGTTGTACTGGGCCAGGACATGGCCCTGCTTGGCGGCGCGGATGGTCAGGACCAGCGCCTCGGCCTGGTCGCAGGGGCCGCCGCGGCCGCCGGCCAGCAGCAGGGCCAGGCTGAACTGGGCTTCGGCATCGCCCTGGATGGCGGCGCAGTGCAGCCAGGACCGGGCCGCCTTGGCGTCGCGCGCCACGCCCACGCCTTCGAGGTAGCACAGGCCCAGCAAGCGCTGGGCGGCAGCATCGCCGCGCCCGGCCGCACGCCGGAACCAGTAGACGGCTTCGGCATCGTTGGGGGCCATGCCCTGGCCGCGCCGCAGCATCATGCCCAAAGCCACTTCGGCCGGCGCATACCCGGCCAGGGCGGCCTTGCGCAGCCAGGCCGCGGCCAGCGGGTAGTTGACGGCCGTGCCTTCGCCGCGCAGATAGCATTCGCCGAGCAGGTGCTGGGCGCTGGGCAGGTTCTGGGCTGCTGCGCGCTGGTACCACACCAGCGCCAGCTCCAGGCTGCGCGCCACGCCGCGGCCGCGGCGCATCATGTCGCCGAGGTTCTGCTGGGCCGAGGGATCGCCCTGCTCCGCCGCCAGAGCGAACCAGCCGACCGCCTGGGCGTCCGACTGCGGCGCCCCGCGGCCCTGGTAGACCATCGAGCCGAAATGGTTCTGGGCAAAGGCCAGGCCGCGCTCCGCCGCCCGGCGCAGCCATTCGGCGGCGCGGACATCGTCGCGGCTTACGCCGTCGCCGTTCTTGTAGATCAGCCCAAGGTTGAATTGCGCATAGGGGTCGCCGCGCTCGGCCGCGCGGGCGAACCAGGCCAGCACGGAATTCTCCGGTGAGACGTCAGACTGCTGCATGCTCGCTCCAGGAAAAATCGGACAGAAAAGCCTCGGCACCGCCTCATGGCAGTGCCGCAAGAATTGCCAAAAGTTTAACTAGGAGGAATCCGACGGGCTTGATCTGGCACAGATGGGCGACCGTTCGACGCGGAAAAAAAGTCCGGGAAAATCGGCGACTAGGCGGAGCCAGCGCAACTGTTGCGGAAATCACGCCGACCGGATGAGGCAGCCGTTGTGATGAGACAAACTGTTGGGTTCGCGCACAGGCTAGCGCGCGGCCCCGTCAAAGCTCAGCGTTCCCTCTTGCGCGCCGCAGCATAATCGCCGATATAGCCATGCACCCTGGCTGCCGAGAGGCGATTGATTTCGACCAGCAATTCCGGCGCCACCGGCGCCAGGCCGTAGGATTCGCCCAGGCGGCGGCCGATGTGCAGCAGCAGACGGGCCGCCACTTCGGCGTCGGCCTCGGCGCGGTGGGCGGTGCCGCGGAAGGCGATGCCGAGGGAACGCGCCAGTTCGCCGAGCTTGTAGCTGGACATGCCCGGAAGCACCCGCCGCGACAGCTTGACCGAGCACACCAGCCCGGCATGGCGGCAGGCGTGGCCCAGGCGCGCGCCTTCGGCCTTGAGGAATTTCTCGTCGAAGCTGGCGTTGTGGGCCGCCAGCGTGTCGCCGCCGATGAACTCGATCAGTTCCGGCACCACGTCTTCGGCAAGCGGCGCCGTGTCGACCATCTGCTGGGTGATGCCGGTGAGCGAGGTGATGAAGGGCGGAATCCGCACCCCGCAGTTCACCAGCGATACGTAGCGGTCGACGATCTCGCCGCCGGCGATGCGCAGCGCGGCAACCTCGGTGATGCGGTCGCCGGACTCCGGCGACAGGCCGGTGGTCTCGAAGTCGAGCATGACGATCGGGCGTTCAAACATGGTGGGCTTTCAGAGTTGGGCTTTCACTTAGCCAAATTTACGGGCGGCATCGATGGCCAGGCCTGCGCCGATGCTGCCGAACAGGTCGCCCTCGACGCGGCGCGCCTGGGGCACGATGGCCGCAATCCGTTCTCGCAGGGCCGCGACCCCGCTCGAGCCGCCGGTAAAGAACACGGTGTCGACCTGGTCCGCCGCCACCCCGGCCTCGCCCAGCAGGCGCTGCACGGTGGCGCCGACCTGGTCGACGAGGCCCGCGATGGCCGCCTCGAACACCGCGCGCTCCACCTGCAGGCGCTCGGGCGGCGACAGGCGGTCCAGGTCCAGCTCGACCAGCGGCGTGGCCGACAGGCCGATCTTGGCATCTTCGACGCGCATCGCCAGCCAGTGGCCGGCACGCTCGTCGATCAGATGGCGCAGCCGGCCCAGCTTGGCCGGTTCGGCAGCGTCGCGCGCCAGGTCGTCGAGCTGGGCGATGCTCTTGCGGGTATAGGCCTGGTTGATCGTGTGCCAGGTCGCCAGGTTGAAATAATAACTGGACGGCACCGGTGCACCCGAAACCAGGGCGCTGCCGTAGCCCAGCAGCGGCATCACCGAAGCCAGGCTCAGGTATTTATCGAAGTCGGTGCCGCCGATGTGCACGCCGCCGGTGGCGAGGATGTCGTCGCGGCGCTCGATCCGGCCGGCGCGCTCCGGGCCGAGGCGCACCAGCGAAAAGTCCGAGGTACCGCCGCCGATGTCGGCGATCAGCACCAGTTCTTCCTTCTCGATGCGCGATTCGTAGTCGAAGGCGGCGGCGATCGGTTCGTACTGGAAGCCGATCTCACGGAAACCGGCCGCGCGCGCAATCTCGGCCAGGGTGTCCTCGGCCAGGCGGTCGGCCTGCGGATCGTCGTCGACGAAGTACACCGGGCGGCCGAACACGGCGCTGGTGAATTCGCGCCCCGCCTGCTGCTGGGCGCGGCGGCGCAGTTCGCCGATGAAATGGGACAGTAGTTGACGGAACGGCAAGGCGCGCCCGGCAACTTCGGTCTGGCCATCCATCAGGCTGGTGCCGAGCAGGCTTTTCAGCGAGCGCATCAGGCGGCCCTCGTAGCCTTCCAGGTAGTCGGCCAGGGCGGCGCGGCCGTAGCGCACCTGTTCGTCGTCGGCATTGAAGAACACGACCGACGGCAGGGTCGGCTTGCCGTCCTCGAGGGCCAGCAGGCTGGGATGGCCGGGGCGGACCCAGCCGACGGTGGAATTGGAGGTGCCGAAATCGACGCCGCAAGCGTTCGCCATGGAAGCCTATCTGGAAGAGGAGCAAGAGAAGGGGCGAGATGTTACCAGAACTCGGCCGGGGCCGGCGAGTCTCCCGCCGCGGCGGAAGTTCCGGAAGCCGCAATCGGGCGCCGGATGTATCAAGCCGGCCACACACCGCAATCGTGCGCACCGGCCGCTGGCCGTATAGTGTATTGACCGCTCCCGCCCCGTCACGGAGAACGCTATGGGCACCACGGCAGGCAGCCCCGACTTTGCACATGGAGAAAACCATGCGCACGTCCATCCGCACGGCTGGCGGCGCTGGCTGTACGCCACCAATCACAAGGACATCGGCACGCTCTACCTGTGGTTCTCGGCGGTGATGCTGATGGAAGGCGGTTTGCTGGCCATGCTGATCCGGCTGGAATTGTTCCAGCCCGGCCTGCAATTCTTCCGGCCCGAGCTCTACAACCAGTTCGTCTCCCTGCATGGCCTGATCATGGTGTTCGGCGCGATCATGCCGGCCTTCGTCGGCTTCGCCAACTGGATGGTGCCGCTGCAGATCGGCGCCGCCGACATGGCTTTCGCGCGCATGAACAATTTCTCGTTCTGGCTGCTGCCACCGGCCGCCCTGCTGCTGACCGCTTCCTTCTTCGTGCCGGGCGGCGCCACCGGCTCCGGCTGGACCATGTACCCGCCGCTGTCGCTGCAGATGGGCATGGGGATGGACCTGACCATCTTCGCGATCCACATCATGGGCGTGTCGTCGATCATGGGCTCGATCAACATCATCACCACCATCCTCAACATGCGCGCGCCCGGCATGACCCTGATGAAGCTGCCGATGTTCTGCTGGACCTGGCTGATCACCGCCTACCTGCTGATCGCCGTGATGCCGGTGCTGGCCACGGCCGTCACCATGCTGCTCACCGACCGCCATTTCGGCACCACCTTCTTCATCGCGGCCGGCGGCGGCGATCCGGTGATGTTCCAGCACGTGTTCTGGTTCTTCGGCCACCCCGAGGTCTACATCATGATCCTGCCCGGCTTCGGGATCATCTCGCAGGTCATTCCGGCCTTTTCGCGCAAGCCCCTGTTCGGCTATGCCTCGATGGTCTACGCCACGGCGGCGATCGCCATCATCTCCTTCATCGTCTGGGCCCACCACATGTTCACCACCGGCATGCCGGTCACGGCCCAGCTCTTCTTCATGTACGCCACCATGCTGGTCGCGATTCCGACCGGGGTGAAGGTGTTCAACTGGGTCGCCACCATGTGGAAGGGCTCGCTCACCTTCGAGCCGGCGATGCTGTTCGCGGTCGGCTTCCTGTGGGTATTCACCATCGGCGGCTTTTCCGGGCTGATCCTGTCGATCGCGCCGATCGACATCCAGGTCCAGGACACCTATTACGTGGTCGGCCATTTCCATTACGTACTGGTCGCCGGATCGCTGTTCTGCATGTTCTCCGGCTATTATTACTGGGTGCCGAAGTGGACGGGGCATATGGTCAACGAGTGGCGCGCCAAGTTCCACTTCTGGAATTCGCTGATCTGGGTGAACCTGACCTTTTTCCCGATGCACTTCCTGGGCCTGGCCGGTATGCCGCGCCGCTATGCGGACTATCCCGTGCAGTTCACCGACTTCCACATGATTACGTCGGTCGGTGCCTGGCTGTTCGGCCTGTCCCAGGTGTACTGGCTGCTCTTCATCGCCATCCCGAACATCCGCGGCGGGCCGCCGGCGCCGGCCAAGCCCTGGGACGGCGCCGAAGGGCTGGAGTGGACGGTGCCCAGCCCGGCGCCCTTCCACACCTTCGAGACCCCGCCGATGGTGAAATGAATGTGGTTCGAGTGGACACTGCAGCGCAATTGCTCGATGACGCCCCGCCAGGTGGCGCGCGCCTATGCGGTGCTGTGCAGCATCTCGCTGGCCGTCGCCCTCGCCTTTTTCCTGCGCGGGGTCTGGATCGTGCTGGCCTTCTCGCTGCTCGAACTGGCCTGCGTGGGCCTGGCCCTGGTCCTGTATGCCCGCCACGCCCTCGACCGCGAACGCATCTCCCTGTCCACCAGCTGCCTGCTGATCGAATGCGTGCAGGCGAATGTACGCAGCCAGGCGCGCCTCGATCCGCTCTGGACCCGGGTCCTGCCGCCCGCCGAGCCGCCGCCCGCCGGCGCCCGGCGCCCCCTGATCACCCTGGAGTCGCGCGGCGTACGGATCGAAGTGGGCCGCTTCGTCAATGAAGCCAAGCGCCGCCAGGTCGCCCGCGAACTGCGCCAGGCCCTGCGCCAGGTTTCCGCCCTGCACTGACCCCTGCACTGAGCCCTTCCCATCCCTCTTCACCAATCCTTGTCAGCGGGCTCTTACATTCACACGGCCCCGGCACCGATGTTTCAATTTCTACATCATTTGCATAATGTGCACATTCGAATGCCGCGCTGAAGCCTAGCGCGGCATTGCAACATTTTGGAGAAGAAGAATGTCCGTAAGCCAAGGAAGCCATGCCATCGTCGTCCACGGCGGCGCCGGCGGCAAGCCCGAGTACAAGGATGGCTGCGAGCGCGCCGCCCTGCGCGCCGTCGAAGAGCTCGGCATCAGCGGCGACGCACTCGAAGCCGCCATCGCCGCCGTCACCGTCCTCGAGGACGACGGCCGTTTCAACGCCGGCCGCGGCTCGGTGCTGTGCCTGGACGGCGAGACCGTCGAGATGGACGCCTCGGTGATGGATACCCGCGGCCGCCTGGGCGCGGTGGCCTGCGTGCGCGGCATCGAGAACCCGGTGCTGCTGGCGCGCGCGGTGGCCGATACCCCGCACTGGTTCCTCGCCGGCGACGGCGCCGACCGCTTCGCCGCCGCCATCCGCCACCCGGTCTGGCACCAGATCTCCGAACACCAGCGCGAGCAGCACCGCAAGGTGCGCGAAGCGCTGGCCGGATCGGCCCCGGCCATGCCCGGCGTCGACAACCAGGCCTTCCTGCGCTTCTGGAACTACCGCAGCGCGCCGGACCTGCCGGCGGGCGCGGCCTGCGACACGGTGGGTGCCGTGGTGCGCGCAGCGGACGGCCATTTCGGCGTGGCCGCCTCTACCGGCGGCTCGGCCCCCTCCCTGCTGGGCCGGGTGGGCGACACTCCCATTATCGGCAGCGGCTTCTACGCCGGCCCGCATGGGGCGGTGGCCGCCACCGGCGTCGGCGAATACATCGTGCGCCACCTGCTGGCGCACCGCGTCTACACCTGGATCGAGGACGGCATGCCGCTCGAACAGGCACTCAGGCGCGGCATCGAGCTGTTCGACAAGGACGTCGACGTCGGCCTCATCGCGGTCAGCCGCACCGAAGCCGGCGCCTTCAGCAACCGCGACATGCCGCAGGCGCGGATCGGCAACTGAGCATCATGGATTGAAAAGCACCGACCACATGACACCACGAGAACAAACCCAGGAACAAGAGGATCAGCAGCGCCAGGTGCGCGAAAGCCACGGCCACCTGGTCATCATCGGCGGCCATGAAGACCGCAAGCGCGACAAGGAAATCCTGTGCCGCTTCGTCGACCTCGCCGGCGGCAAGAATGCGAAGATCGTCGTGATCTCGGCCGCCAGCACGGTCGCCGACGAGATGTGGGAGATCTACGACCAGGCCTTCGGCGAACTGGGCGTCACGAACCGCGTACACCTGCACCTGCGGAACCGCCAGTGCGCCAACGACCCTGAACACATCGAGGACATCCGCGACGCCACCGGCATCTTCATGACCGGCGGCGACCAGAAGCGACTGCTGGCCATCATCGGCGGCACCGCCCTCGACACCGCAATGCACGCCGCCCTCAAGCTGCGCGGCGCCTGCATCGGCGGCACCAGCGCCGGCGCCTCCGCGATGTCCGGCCACATGCTGGCCCAGGGGCGCGCCGAACTGCATCCCGAGAAAGGCTCGGTGAGCCTGGGTGCAGGCCTGGGCTTCCTGCACAAGGTCGTCATCGACCAGCATTTCTCGGAGCGCCAGCGTCTCTCGCGCCTGCTGTCGGTGGTGGCCCAGAATCCGTACTTGCAGGGCATCGGCATCGACGAGGACACCGCCCTGGTCATCGAACGCGGGGTCGGCATCGAGGTGCTGGGCGAAGGCGCGGTGACCATCGTCGACGGCCGCAACATGAGCACCAACATCGCCGAGATCTCCGACCGCGAAACCCCCGAACTGATCGACGTACGCCTGCACCTGCTCCCGGCCGGCAGCAAGTACTGCCTGCCGGAGGCGGACGAATCCTGCGAACCGCACCGGATCCCGGCCCCGCTGCTCGAGTTTTTAGAAAACGTAACGAAACGGAATCCGCTCTCATGAGAATCATCGAACAACGCTTCCTGCGCGGCCCCAACCTGTACGCCGCCGCGCCCTGCCTGATGGCCGTCGTCGACACCGGCGAAGATGGCGCGCATTCCCATATCGCCGGCCTCGGCGCCCGCCTGCTGGCCCTGCTGCCCGGGATCTGTCCGGAAGCCGCGGTCCGCCTGTCCGACTGCGCTTCGCCCGCCGAAGCCCTGGAACCGGTGACGATGGAGCTGCAGCGCCTGGCCGGCGCCGCCTCCGATTTCAGCGCCAGCATGCCCATTCCCGCACAAGCGGAACGGCTGCGGGTGGTCTGCGGCTATGCCATCGAACAGGTAGCCGGGGCCGCCCTGCGCACTGCCCGTGAGCTGATCCGGGCCCTCGCCGCGCACGAGGACGTCGACCTCGGCGCCGCATTGAAGGAACTGCAGGAGATCGCGCAGGACCATGCGATCGGCACCAGCACCGGTGCCGTCATCGATGCCGCCCGCAAGCGCGGCATCCCGAGCCTTCGCCTGACCGAGCAGGCGAACCTGTTCCAGCTGGGCTGGGGCAGCAAGCAGAAGCGCCTGCAGGCGACCATCACCGGCGCCACCAACAACATCGCGGTCGGCATCGCCAGCGACAAGCAGCTCACCAAGACCTTGCTCGACCAGGCCGGCTGCCCGGTCCCGGCCGGCGACACCGTCACCAGCCTGGCCGAGGCCCAGCGCGTCGCCCACAGGCTGTGCAGGAACGGCGGCAGCGTCACCGTGAAACCGCTCGACGCCAACCAGGGCAAGGGCGTGACCACGGCCTGCGCGACACCGGAAGAGGTCGAGCGCGCCTTCGCGTTCGCGCGCAAGCATGGCCGCCGCGTGATCGTCGAGGAATTCCTGCGCGGGCGCGACTACCGCGTGCTGGTCACCGGCAGCAGGATCGCGGCCGCGTCCTGGCGCCGCCCGCCGCACGTGACCGGCGACGGCGTGCATTCCATCCGGGAGCTGGTCGAGACCGAGAACCGCAACCCCGCGCGCGGCGACGGTCACACCAACATCCTGACCAGGATCCCGCTCGACGAGATCGCCCTCCAGATATTGGCGAGGCAGGGCTATGATCTCGATTCGGTGCCGGCGGAAGACGCTTGCGTCGAACTGCGCGGCAACGCGAATCTCTCCACCGGCGGCACCGCCGAGGACGTGACCGACCTGCTGCCGGAAGAGACCCGCGACATCTGCATCCGCGCCGCCCGCACCATCGGCCTGGACGTCGCCGGCATCGACATCGTGTGCGAGGATATTTCGCAGCCGCTGCGCGAGCAGCGCGGCGGCATCATCGAGGTGAACGCGGCGCCGGGCATCCGCATGCACCAGTACCCGAGCCGCGGTACCCCGCGCGACGCCGGCGCCGCCATCGTCGAGGCCCTGTTCGGCGAGGACGACGGCCGCATCCCCGTGGTGGCCGTCACCGGCACCAACGGCAAGACCACGACCACCCTGCTGATCGCCCACGCCGTCCGCATGGCCGGCCTGCGCGCCGGGGTCGCCACCACCGAGGGCGTATTCGTCGACGGCCAGCGCATCGTCAAGGGCGACTGCACCGGCTACCGCTCGGCGCGCAGCATCCTGAGTTCGCCGGACGTCGACTTCGCGGTGCTGGAGACGGCGCGCGGCGGCATCCTCAAGCGCGGCCTGGCCTACGACCGCTGCGACGTGTCGGTGGTGCTGAACGTGTCGGCCGACCACCTGGGCATGGACGGCGTCGACTCGGTCGAGGAGCTGGCCAGGGTCAAGGCCGTGGTGGCCCAGCGCGCCTCGCGTGCGGTGGTGCTGAACGCCGAGGACGACCATTGCGTGGCGATGGCGGCGACCCTGGCGGAGGGCGTCGAACCGCTCTACTTCTCGCTGGACGCCGACAACCCGCACCTGCTGCGCCACCTGGACAACGGCGGCCGCGCGGTCTACCTGGAAGACAATACGATCGTGCTGGCCAACGGCGCCCGCCACGAAGCGATTGCCGACGTGCGCCAGATGCCGGTGACCTTGCAGGGCGCGGCCCGCTATAACATCGCCAACAGCCTCGCCGCCACCGCGGCGCTGGCGGCCTGCGGCTTCGGCAACCAGGAAATCGCCGACGGCCTGCGCAGCTTCGTGTCCGACTGGAAGCACAACCCGCTGCGCTCGAACCTGTTCGACGTCGACGGCGTGACCGTGATCTTCGATTACGCCCACAACACGGCCGCCTATGCGGCCCTGGCCGAGACCGCGCGCGCGATGACGCCGGGCCGCCTGGTCGGCGTGGTGGCCGCGCCGGGCGACCGCCGCGATGCCGACCTGGTCGACATCGGCATCACCTGCGCCGCCGGCTTCGACGAGCTGGTGGTCTACGAGACCGAGAACCGCGGCCGCGCCGCCGGCACCGTGGCGGCCCGGCTGGTCGAAGGCATCCGCCTGGCGAAGTTCGAGGAAGACCATCTGCGCGTGGAGCTGGATGTGCACGAAGCGATCCGTGCCGGGCTGGCGCGCTGCGAGAAGGGCGATGTGCTGGTGTTCGGCTGCGGCTCGGACATCAGCGAGTTGCTGGAGGCGATACGCCCGACGTCGCCGGAGGCGGCCAGGCGGATCGAGACCGAGGCGGCCTGAGGCCGCCCTGCATGCCGGCTAGCGAGTGGGACCCGTGTACACGCCATTGCGGAAATGGCAGTCGGACGATGGGCCCCAGAGCTGGTCGATGTGGATGTACTGCATCCCCATCATCGTCTGCACGCCGATCATGGGTTTCTTGATGTCGAAGACGAGACCGCAATTGGTCCTGGTACCGATTGCAATCGTCTTGCGCATCTCGACCGCCTCGGCCAGCAGCTTCGCCTGCAGTTCCTGTTGGCGCCGCGCCCGCTCCTGCTGCTCCTGCTCCTGCTGCTGCTTGCGCGCTTCGTAAGCCGTTTTCTGGTCGGCCGCCTGCGCCTTTTCGAGCGCCAGGTACTTTGCGCTACCGCTCGAGCATTGTTCGAACTTCGCCGCGAGCGCAGCCTGGTCGGTATCGAAGCTCGTGGTCCAGCCTTTTCCCAACTGGTTGAAACCCAGGTAGACCCTGACGTCGTTCGACGGTCTGCCGTAGGCGAATACCTTTGACAGGTTCGCATATGGCCACTTGCTGCGGTCCATGCGGGTTTCGTCATAGCTGCAGTCCGCCTCCTGGTAGGAACTGAAACTGACCCACTGCTGGGGCATCACTTTCAAATTGCCGTCCTCTGCCATGCCGCAGGCCAGGACGTAGCGGTTGTCGAAATTGACGGTCTCGAACTTCGTACCATCCCGCAGCTTGACCATCTCGGTGAAATAGGGATCCTTGTCGGTACCGCTGCGGCCGATGCTCTCGACGCTGGCGATCTTCGTCAGATTGACGTAATAGACGTCGATGGTCGCCTTGCTCTTGAAGAGACCCGGCCTGCCGGTCAATGCATTGACCCGGTAGCACAGGTTTTTCATGTCGACGCCGTCCTTGACTCCCGGCAGGATCGCCCGCGAGAACTCGAACTGGGTAAAGTTCGGTCCCCGCATGTTGTCACCGAAGTAGAATTCCCGGTAGCTTTCGGACGCGTCGTAGTATTTCAGGTGGTTGTCGAACCTGATGTCCCAGTCGGTTGCCGTCGCGGCAGTCGAGCAGCCGGCGACGAAGATGAACAGGATGTGCGAACGTTTGAGTTTCTGGAGCATATAATTTTGAGTGAGCTGAAATGTTTCCTGATTGCATCATATCATGCAATTTAGATACGCTCCAGCTCCCCGATACGCTCACCCCACCTGCCCCGCAATCCGCTCCGCACTCTCCGGATCCATCTCCCGGATCGCATCCACGAACACCTGCAGCGAGGACCCGCAGGCAAACACCAGTACGTCCCCGCGCCCGCACAGCGACATGCCCAGCCGGATCGCCGCTCCCACTTCCAGCTCGCGGTGCAGGGTATCGGTCTTGCCGACCACCTGTTCCGCGCCCTGCATGATCAGGTCGACGGCGCCGCCGTAGTCGCGGCCGCGGCTGGACGATTCGTAGACCACCAGTTCGTCGAAACGTCCCGCGCAGACGCGCCCGACTTCGAGCAGGTCGGCGTCGCGGCGGTCGCCCGGGGCGGTGACGATGCCGACCAGCTGGCCGGGCAGCAGCGAGCGCGCCATTTCCGCCAGCGCGGCATAGGCGGCCGGGTTATGGGCGTAGTCGACGATCACGGTCACGCCGCGCAGTTCGAACACATTGGTGCGCAGCGGGTTGGTCTTGCCGTCGCTGACGAAGGTGGAAAGGCCGGTGGCGATCTGCAGGTTGCTGAAACCGGCGGCCATCAGCGCCGCGCTGGCCGCCAGGGCGTTGGCGATGTTGTAGCGCGCACGGCCGCCCATCGAGATCGGCATGCTTTCGACCCGCAGCAGTTCCTGGTGCACGTTGCCGTCGGCGAGGACGACGGCGTTGTCCTGCAGGTAGGCGGCGCGGCCGCCCTCTTCCAGGTGGCGCAGCAGCACCGGGTCTTCGGGATTCATGGCGAAATAGACCAGCTCCACGTCAGGCCGCACGCGGCGCGCCATCGCCACGCACAATGGGTCCTCGGCGTTCAGCACGGCGGCGCGGGTGGCGGACAGCGGCACCACGGCCTTCACCTGGGCCAGGTCTTCGATGCTGTCGACGCCGTCCAGGCCAAGGTGGTCGGGCGAGACGTTCAGGCAGATGCCGACGTCGCAGTGGTCGAAGGCCAGGCCGCGCTTGAGGATGCCGCCGCGGGCCGTCTCCAGCACCGCGATCTCGACTTCCGGCGCGGCCAGTACGGTGCGCGCCGACCAGTAGCCGGTGCAGTCGCCCTTGGTGATCTGCTTGCCGTCGATGTAGACGCCGTGGGTCGTGGTGGCGCCGGTCACGCGGCCGGCCAGGCGCGTGGTGTGGGCGATCAGCAAGGTGGTGGTGGTCTTGCCGTTGGTGCCGGTGCAGGCGATGATCGGGATGCGGCCGTCCGAATTGCCCATCAGGCCCTCGACGATGGCGTCGCCGGCGTCGCGCGGCTCGCCGCTGCTCGGGTACTGGTGCATGCGGATGCCCGGCGCGGCGTTCACTTCGATCACGGCGCCGCCCTGGGCCGCCAGCGGCTGGCTGATGTCGCGGCAGACGATGTCGATCCCGGCCACGTCCAGGCCGATTTTGCCGGCGGCGCGCACGCAGATCTGGCGCGTCGATTCCGGCAGCAGCTCGGTCACGTCCTCGGCGGTGCCGCCGGTCGACAGGTTGGCGTTCCCGCGCAGCTCGACCGTCAAACCCTCGGCCGGGACCGCGTCCGGCGCCTGGCCCTGTTTGCGCAGGACGTCCTCGGCATGGGCGTCGAGTGCGATCCGGGTCAGGATGTTCGTATGCCCCGCGCCGCGCGCCGGGTTGCGGTTCTCGATCTCGACCAGCTCGCGGATGGTATGCCGGCCATCGCCCACCACATGGGCCGGACGGCGGCAGGAAGCGGCGGCAACCCGGCCGGCGGCCACGAACACGCGGTAGTCGCGGCCCTGGATGCTGCGCTCGACGATGATCCGGCGCCCGAACCTGCGGGCGAAGGCGTAGGCCTGCTCGACTTCTTCGGGCGTGCGGCAGTCGACCGTCACGCCCTTGCCCTGGTTGGCGTCGAGCGGCTTGACGGTGACCGGCACCGCCAGCTTGCGGGCCACGCGCAGGGCGTCGTCGATGGTGTCGACGGTTTCGCCTTCCGGCACCGGTATCCCGGCTTCCGCCAGGAGCTGCTTGGTGAGCTGCTTGTCGCTGGCGATGCGCACCGCGATATTGCTGGTGTCGCCGGTGATGGTGGCCTGGATGCGCTTCTGCCTGACGCCCCAGCCGAGCTGGAACAGATTGGCGTCCTCGGTGATGCGCTGGACCGGGATGCCGCGCTCGCGGGCAGCCGCCAGCACGGCGGCGGTACTAGTGCCGATCGCGTAATGCTCGGCCAGCTCGCGCAGCTCCTCCAGGCGCGCCGCCAGGTCGCCGAAGCCATGGCCGTGAGCCAGCGCGTCGACGATCTCCACCGCCAGCTGGAAGGCCGGCTGCGCCACCTTCTCGATCTGGTAGGCGCACACCACGCGGTACTGGCCGGGCGTGCCGGCCACCGGACGGGTGCGGCCGAAGCTGGCCGGCGCGCCGGCAAGGCATTGCAGGCCGAGGGTCACGTGTTCGACCACGCGCGCCAGGTAGGTTCCCTCGCGCAGGCGCTGGGCGAAGCCGCCGGGCTGGCCGATCGGCACCAGGTGCTCGGCCAGCGAAGGCAGCAGGTTCAACAGGGCTTCGTTGAACTGCGGGATGTCGCGCGTGGAGACGCCGTACAGGTCGCCGAGGTCCAGCACCGACAGCAGACAGGGAGTGTCCGCATGGATGTTCGGGCCACGCAGGAATCGTTGTTCGAGAATTTGCACGTCTAAGTCCTTGGTCCTTGTAAGGCTGATCGCACAGCGGCGCGGAAGAGAGCCATCCCTTCCGCGCCGTTGGGTCCTGCTTCCTTCCCGCCTGGCCGCTATGCGTCCAGCAGTTGCGAGTACATGCGGGTCGCCATCAGGCCGATGGCCGTATGATGCACGGACGGCGACATCAGGCGCGCCAGCATGGCCATCGCTTCCGGCTTGCCGGCGGCGCCGGCGACGCTCTCTTCCAGCTGGCGCAACTCGGCATCGCCCTGCAGGGCGCCGGCCGCATGACGGCGGATCAGGCCGCGCTCCGGATAGCCGCTCTTGCCGGCGTGCTGGGTCAGGGTGTCCAGGGTGCGCTGGCGCGCGCGGTGGCTTAGCACCCGCGTGGTGCGCTGCGACGCCTCGGCATCGCGCGGGGTCTGGATCCAGTCGCGCAGCACCTGTTGTTCGTAGCTGGTGAAGACGCCGAACATCTCGGCGCGCTCGCCCTGGATCAGGCGCCAGAAGCGGCTGTTCTCGACGTCCTCGCCGCGCTTGATCCAGCCGGCGCTCTCCAGCGCCCCCAGGAAGGCCGGGATCTGCTTCGGCTCCCCGAGCCAGTCGTTGATCGAACGGCCGGCGACGCGGCAGTAATCGGAATGCATGTTGCGGCCGACCGCGGCCTTGGCCGTGAAGATCTCGACCAGTTCCGCTTCCAGGTCGAAGGCGGCAATCACCGAGGTGGTGCAGGCACCGAGTTCGTTGAGCCGATAACCGTCCAGCACGCGGCGGAAGAAATCGGCCGGATCGCCCGACTGCGCCATCAGCTTGCGCAGCGCCTGCACGGCCTTGTGCGCATGGCCGCTGCCGGCGTTGTCGACGGTGACGTGCAGGGTGAAGTAATACGGGTCGATGCCCAGTTCGTTCAGCTCGTAGGACGTGATCAGCAGGTGCAGCGGCAGCTGCTCGTAGCCGAGGTTGTAGCCTACGACCTCGGGCAGGAAGCGGTCGGCGTTGTAGGCCAGCGCCAGCTGGATCGCGCCCTGCACGAAATGGTTCTCCGGCAGGCCTTCCCAGTGCTCGCAGCCGTGGGCCGCCAGCAGGCGGCGGTACAGGGTCACGTGGTTCTTGTCCGGCACGCCGTCGCCCAGCTCCTCGAGATAGGTCTTGATGAGGGGATGGAAATCCGGGTTTTCCCAGCGCGGCAGGGTGCCGTACAGCCAGGCGCCGTCGACCAGCTTGGTCGGGGCGACGCCCTTCAGGAAGTACAGCGCATGCGATTTGCTGCCGAAATAGCGGCGCGGCGCACCGTTCTTGCGGGCGCTCAGGTATTCGCGATAGGCGATGCCCACCGTTTCGGCGCGGCCCTGGATCCAGCCGGGCAGCTCCCACAAGGCTTCCGGCAGGTCGCAGGGTTCCAGGCGCGCGGCCTCGATCTGGGCCTGCAGGTAGTCGCGCGACCTGGCGGCGGCGACCTCCGGGTTGTCCAGCAGGGAGAAATACAGGGCTTTCGAGCTTGCGAGAGCCTGGCCTGCACGCGCTCGCGGCGCGGTGGTCAGCTCAGGCAACTCCATAGCGTAGGTGGTAGTCATAGACAATCTATTGGTAAATGTTCTACCAAGATTATCCGTAGCGCCCGGCGCGCACGTAATCGGTTGCCGGCTTACCTGAGTGTCGGACAGGGATTACAAAAATTTCACGAATTTCCAGAAGGAACTTCGAAAAACGATCGGGGCGCCGCGGCAACAGCCGGGGCGCCCCGATCGGGCAACACCAAAGAATGACGCTTACCGGGTCACGCCATGCAGCAGCGAACGGCTGCGTGCGTAGCCGAAGTAGACCAGCAGGCCGATCGCCAGCCAGATCCCGAAGGCGATCCAGGTGATGAGGCTCAGGAAGCTCATCAGCGCCAGGCAGAAGATCACGGCGATCGCCGGGATCACCGGCACGCCCGGGCAGCGGAAGGCGCGCTTCAGGTCCGGACGCTTCTTGCGCAGTACGATCACGGCCACCGACACCAGGCAGAAGGCGGCCAGGGTACCGATGTTGACCAGCTCGGCCAGCACGTTCAGCGGCACGAAGGCGGCGATCAGGCCGAACAGGATGCCGACGACCCAGGTGGCGAAGAACGGGGTGCCGAATTTCGGGTGCACGGTCGACAGCTTGGCCGGCAGCAGGCCGTCGCGCGACATCGCGTAGACGATGCGGGTCTGGCCGAAGGCCATCACCAGGATCACGGTGGTCATGCCGAGGATGGCGCCGAGGTCGACGAAGCCGGCGAACCAGTTTTCGCCGGCGTGCTGCAGGGCCAGCGAGACCGGGTGGTCGATGCCTTCGAACAGCTTGAACGGCACGATGCCGGTCATGATGGCCGACACGATCACGTACAGGATGGTGCAGATGGCCAGCGAACCGATGATGCCGATCGGCAGGTCGCGGGTCGGATTCCTGACTTCCTCGGCGGCCGAGGTCACGGCGTCGAAGCCGATGAAGGCGAAGAAGACGACGGCGGCGGCGCTCATCACACCCGACACGCCGAAGGGCATGAAGGGATGCCAGTTGGCCGGGGTCACGTGCTTGAAGCCCACCAGGATGAACAGCAGCACGACCGAGATCTTGATCACGACCATCACGTTGTTGACGCGGGCCGACTCACGCACGCCCCACGACAGCATGGCGGTCAGGACCAGCATGATCAGCAGCGCCGGCAGGTTCATCACCGTGCTGACGCCGGGCAGCGCGCCCGGTGCCGCCGACAAGGCCTTCGGAATCTCGAGGCCGAAGCCGCCGATCAGGGACTGGAAATAGCCCGACCAGCCGACCGACACCGCGGAGGTCGCGAGGCCGTATTCCAGCAGCAAGTCCCAACCGATCATCCAGGCCACCAGTTCACCCAGCACCACATAGCTATAGGTATAGATCGAACCGGCCACCGGCACCGTCGATGCGAACTCGGCATAGCAGAGGGCGGCGAAACCGCAGGCGATGGCCGAGACGACGAAGGACAGCGTCAGCGCCGGACCGGCGGTCAGGGCGCCGGTGCCGGTCAGCACGAAGATACCGGTACCGACGATCGCCCCGATACCCATCAGGATCAGGTCGAAGGGGCCCAGCACCTTCTTCAGTCCGCTGGGCTTGCCCGCGGCGGCGACCATGTGGTCGAGATTCTTGGTTCTAAAAAGACTCACTGCATTCTCCAATCGATAGTAGATAGTCCCCAGGCCCTTTTATATTGGATGTCTCCTCCGCGGGCGTGGTTGCCGCTCGGCAGCAGCTTAAGCGGCACGCCATATTACTCAAAAATCAATCGATAGAGTACGCCGATGCCCGAAAAACGGTTAATTCGGGAAGAATTTTTAGCGCAAAGTGCAGATGACCAGCTCCGGATCGGCGCGAACACGCAACGGAATGCCGGCGCAGCCGATGCCGCGGCTGACCAACAGGGGGCCGTTGCCCGCGATGTCGAAGCGTCCATGGCCGTATTCCCGCGAATAGGGACCGCTGGGACGCTTCAGCGGTTCGCCATTGCGGCGTACCACCTGCCCGCCGTGGGTATGACCGGCAAAACCGAGGTCGAAACGCTGGCCTTGCAGGCACCACAGGCCGTCCGGGGAGTGCATCAGGTAGATCCGCACCGGACCGGCGCCGGCGAACGTGGCCTCGGCCGAGGGCGCGCCGGTCCAGGGATCGTCGATGCCGCAGATGCTGACCGCCCCGTAAGGCGCCGGCAGCGCGATGTTCCGGTTGACCAGCACCTCGATACCGGCTTCGGCCAGCACCGCGGCCACCTCGGCGCTGCCGTTCCAGACATCGTGGTTGCCCAGCACGGCGTAGGTGCCGAGCGGCGCCTTCGCTTCCCGCAGGAAACCGCGCAACTTGCCGATGTTGGCGGCATCGAAGGAAATATAGTCGCCGCCCAGCAGCAGCAGGTCCGGACCTTCCTGCCGGATGCGCGCCAGCAACGCGTCGAACAGGGCCGGATGGGTGGTCGGGCCGGCATGGAAATCCGAGGCGAAACCGATCTTCAGGGGACGCGGCAGGCGCTGCGCCGGCCCCAGTTCACATTCGTAGCGGCTCACGCCGAGGCTGCCGTGACCGCCCAGGCGATAGCTGAGTCCCGCCGCCCAGCCGCCCGCAAGCAGGGTGTTCAGCACCCTCTCGGTGGCGTGGCGGACTGGACGGTGGCGTTTGCTCGGTCGCATGCAGTATAAGGAATCAACAGATGTTGCAAAATTGCCACTGTACACCAACGTACCCGCCCGGGGGCGCAGCCTTGGACCGGGACTAGTGCTCCATGTCAACGAAGTGTAAGATGCGCCCATGCTGACACCCGAACAATTGCTCGCCTTCCTGGCCGCCGCCATCCTGCTGACCCTGTCTCCGGGGCCCGACAATATGATGGTCCTCGGCATCGGCATGGCCAAGGGCCGCATGCGCGGCATGGCCTTCGGTCTCGGCTGCGCGCTCGGCTGCCTGAGCCATACCCTGCTGGCGGTGATCGGCGTCAGCGCCCTGATCGCGGCCTCGCCGCTGGCCTTCACGACCTTGAAGGTATGCGGCGGCCTCTACCTTGCCTGGATGGGTTTCAACGCCATCCGCAGCCGCGGCGGCGCCGCCGCCAGCCGCGCCGAGGGAGTGACCGAATCCGCGCGCACCCTGTTCTTCCGCGGCGTGTTCGCGAACGCCATCAATCCCAAGGTGGCGCTGTTTTTCCTGTCCTTCCTGCCGCAGTTCGTGGTGGCCCAGCGCGGCGACGCCAACCTGCAGACCGCCCTGCTCGGCCTGAGCTTCACGGCCCAGGCCGCCATCCTGTTCGGCCTGCTGGGCTTCTTCTCCGGCGCGGTCGGCGCCTGGCTGGCGCGCCGCCCGCGCGCCGGCATGTGGATGGACCGGATTGCCGGCGGCATCTTCATCGCGCTCGGCCTGCGCCTGATCGTGGCGCGCTGAGGGCGGCGCCGGCCGGCATCTTCTTTCGTTTACGTTCGTCAACGCTGCGCCGCGGCATGCCGGTTCTTGGGATCATGAGCCGAACGCGGCAAGCGCCCACGGCCGGCCGTGCATAGAACAGACAACGACAGAAAGGCGCCCCCTATGGATACCTCATCGCTCTGGAAAGGCAAGGCGGCCAAGACCGCCTGCCTGCCGACCCTGCAAACCGACCTGAACGTCGACGTCGCCATCGTCGGCGCCGGCATCACCGGCCTGACCGCCGCCATGCTGCTGGTCCAGGCCGGCAAGCGAGTCGCCGTGCTCGACGCCCACAAGGCCGGCGACGCCAGCACCGGCAATTCGACCGGCAACCTCTACGCCACCGTCGACCTCGGCCTGCACACGCTGGAAGAACGGCATGGCCTCGAAACCATGCGCCGGGTGGTGGAGTCGCGCTCGGCCGCCATCGACCTGATCGAGGCCACGGTCGGCCGCCTGAACCTGGACTGCGGCTTCCAGCGCGTGCCCTGGCACCTGATCGGCGTCGACGCCGCCCACGTGGGCGATATCGAGAAGGAAGCGCTGGCGGCGATGCGCGCGCGCCTGCATGCCGACCTGCGCGACGACGCCCCGCTGCCGATCGACGCCGCATTGAAAACCCTGCGGGTCGAGGACCAGGCCCAGTTCCAGCCGCTGGCCTACGTGCGGCAACTGGCCCAGCGCATCGGCGGCGAGGATTGCCTGATCTTCGAGAACACCCGCGTCACCGCCATCGACGATGCGCCGGCCGTGGTCCACACCGAGCACGCCAAGGTCAGCTGCCAGCATATCGTGATCGCCACCCATACGCCGGTCGGCATCCACCTGGTGCAGTCGCAGCTGGAGGTGGTGCGCGAATACGGCATCGCCGCGCCGCTGCACGACAGCATTCCCGAACCGGGCGTCTACTGGTGCATCGGCCGCGAGCGGCATTCGGTGCGCACCTTCACCGAGCACGGCCGCACTTACCTGGTGGTGGTCGGCAGCGCCCACAAGCTGGGCGAGAAGGAAGTCGGTGCCGAGCGCTTCCAGCAGCTGGAACTGTTCGCGCGCGACCACTTTCCGATCGGGCCGGTCGAATACCGCTGGTCCGCCCAGCGCTACCGGGCCAAGGACAAGCTGCCCTATATCGGCCGGAACGTCGATGCGGAGAACACCTATATCGCGACCGGCTTCTCGGGCGACGGCCTGACCTACGGCACCCTGGCCGGCATGATGCTGGCCGACGAGATCCTCGGCCGCGGCACGCCCTGGCGCGACCTGTACGCGGTCGAGCGCCTGGCCGGCGACAAGCGCCCCGAGGGCTTCGAGAAGGAAAGCAGCGGTCCCGCCAGCCCGGACCAGGCGGTGGCGCTCGGCGCCGGCGAGCTCGCCGGGCTGGCCGACCTGCCGCCCTGCCAGAGCCGCAAGATCGAGGTCGACGGCAAGCCGGTGGCGGTGTATCGCTCCCAGGACGGCCGCCTGCAGGCGGTGGCCGGCAAGTGCTCGCACATGGGCTGTGACATCCGGTGGAACGGCGCCGAGACCAGCTGGGACTGCAACTGCCACGGCAGCCGCTTCGCGCCGGACGGCCGGGTGCTGGAAGGGCCGGCGCTGGCGCCGCTGCAGGCCGCCGGCGTCGACCAGGGGGCTTGAAAACCACCATAAAATTGATCGCCTTCACGTTTTTGCGCTACATTGCTGGTTTTACGTTTTCTCGGGATAGATTTCTATTCCGCACGCAACACGCGAATGCGCGATCTTTCCCTGTTCAAGCACCTGAATGCCGGCTCCCTGATCACCGTCACCTGTGGCCTGGGTTTGCTATACGTCGGGCGCGACGTTCTCGAGCCGATCGCCCTCGCCTCCATCCTCAGCCTGGTGATCGCCCCGCTGATCCGCAGCATGCGCCGCGCCGGCCTGCCCCAGGTGCCGGCGACGGCGCTGTCGGTGCTGCTCGCCACCACCTGCCTGGTCGGGGTCGGGATCGTGCTGGCCTTCCAGCTGGTGGCCGTCACCGGCGACCTGCCGAAGTACCGTGCGGCGATGCGCACCAAGGTGGCCGCCGTCCGCGAAATCGCCGAGCGGCCCTTCGCGCGCATCGAGGCCGAACTGAGCGCGGTGGCGCCGTCGGGCGGCACCACCGCCACCGGCAAGCGCGGCATGACGACGATCACCATCAGCCCGACCCAGCCGATCCCGGTCGAGATCCGCGCCCCGCGCCTGACCACCACCGGCGCGCTGACCCGCCTGTTCTCGCTGGCCTGGGGCCCGATCGGCGAAGCGGGCCTGGTGCTGGTGCTGCTGATTTTCATGTCGCTGGAGCATGAATCGCTGCGCGACCGCCTGATCCGGCTCGGCGGCCAGACCGAGACCAGCCGCACGATCCAGGCCCTCGCCGATGCGGCCCAGGGCGTCTCGCGCTTCTTCTTTTCGCAATTCATCGTCAACGTCACCTTCGGCGCCCTGATCGGCGTGCTGCTGTGGGCGCTCAACGTGCCGCACGCGGCGCTGTGGGGCGCGCTCAGCGGCCTGCTGCGCTTCGTTCCCTACCTCGGCATCATGGCCGCCGGCGCCGTGATCGCGGTGTTCGTCGCCGCCATCGACCCGGGCTGGACCCTCGCCCTGTCGGTGATGGTCCTGTTCATCGCGCTCGAACTGGCGGTGGCCAACATCATCGAACCGAAGGTCTACGGCCACAGCTCGGGCCTGTCGCCGCTGGCGGTGATCGTGTCGGCCCTGTTCTGGGGCGCGATGTGGGGCCCGGTCGGGCTGCTGCTGTCGACCCCGCTGACCCTGTGCCTGGTGGTGGCCGGCCGCCACGTCCGCACCCTGGAGCCGGTTACCATCCTGCTCGGCGACGCCCCGGCCGTCTCCGGCGCCCAGCGCTTCTACCAGCGCGTGCTGGCCGGCGACATCGCCGCCATCATCCACGACGCCCACGCCTACCTGGAGCGCTCCAGCTTCGCGCGCTACTGCGACCACATCCTGTTGCCGGGCATCGTGCTGGCCGCCAGCGACACCCGCTCGGGAAAGATGGAAAAGACCCAGGAAGAACGGATCCGCGCCGTCATCGCCGACGTCGCCATCACCCTCACGCCCGAATCGGGCGGTCCGCCGAAGAACCGCCGCCGGCGCGACATCTCGCTGCTCGACGCCAATGTCGGCGCCCACCTGCGCCAGATGCGCGAGGCGCGCCTGGGCCGCTGGCAGGGCGCCCTCGACGTGCCCGCCCACTCGGTCGTGCTGTGCGTCGGCCTGGCCTCGATGCGTGACGACCTGCTCAGCGAACTGCTGGTGCGCGCGCTGCGCGAAGCCGGCGTCGACGCGCGCAGCTTCTCGATCATCGCCGACAACGAGAATCCGGGCCCGGACACGGCCGACCTGGTGTCGACCGTCTTCATCGCCTATCCGGTCGAAGCCATGCTGGAGCAGTGGCTGGCCACCGTCGCCAACCTGCGCGCCGGTCTGCCGGAATCGATGGTGGTGACGATACGCCTGCCGCTGATCGATCCGGTGCCGAGCGCCTCGCTGGTCGAAAAGCAGGTCGACATGGTGCTGCGTTCCTTCGAAGAGGCGCTGGCCTTCGTCGCGCCCGAGCGCGTGCCGCGGCCTTAAGCACGCGCGTTGGAGGCCGGTTTTTCCGGCCGACAGCAGCGGCGCGGCGCCGTCTTGATCCTTGCCGAAGCCGTGCGCGGGAAACCCTCCACGACGCCGGCCTTGCCCGTATGATCTTGGAGAGCGTGCCACACAGGGAGACGGAGGATGCCGGAACGGACGGAAGTCGGCGAGCGTGACATCGGCGAGGAGCGGCCGCACGCGCCGGCCGCGCCGCGCCGGCGCACACCAGGCCGCGGCAACCATGTCACCCGCTTCACCTTCCTGCGCCGCACCCTGCTGCTGAATTTCTATCCGGGGCTGACGGTCGTCGCCGGCAACATCATCCTGCTCGTGGTGCCGCAGGCGCGCGAAGCCCTGGGCGCCTTCGGCAACTTCAACGAGACCAGGGACGAGGTCTGGACCAACAGCGGCTACTGGTGTTTCATCGCAGCCCTCGTCTACTGGTCGCTGACGGCCTGGTACTGCGCGCGGCTGCTGCTGGCCAAGCGCTTCGCGGTCGACAATGTCGGCCAGTGCGCCAGCCACCGCTTTGCCGCCGCCACCAATACCTGGCTGCCGCGCGCACTCGGCCTGCTGGCCTGCGTCCCGCTCACGACCCGGTTCGCGCTGCCGGACGCGCCGCCCGGCGCCTGGCTGGCCCCGGCCCTGTACAGCGGCCTGTTCGTGGCGCTGATGGTGAGGCGCCGGCGCCTCCTGAACCGCTGGCTGGGACGGCAGGCGGTGGCGGACAAGGCCTGGGCGCGCACCCACCATACGCCGCGCATCAGCCTGGCCGCGATGCTGCTGATGTTCGCCGTGTCCGGGATGGTGCTGGCGGCGGTCTGCATCGGCCGGGAGACCGCCTCGCGCCTCCTCGGCGCCCCGGCCCTGCTGCTGTTCGCCTTCGGCTCCTGGACCGTGTTCGGCAGCATCGTGCTGGTCTACCTGCCGAAAAGCGCCGGCTGGCCCTCGCTGGCCCTGCTGCCGCTGTTCGCCGTCCTGCTGTCCTCGATCTCGAACGAGAACCACTTCGTGGCCCGCAACGGCGGCCCGCCGCTGGCGGTCCGGCGCCCGGCGCTGGCCGACGACTTCCGCGCCTGGCAGGCGGCGCGCGGGGTCCACGGCGGCGAACCGGTCTACCTCGTGGCCGCGGCCGGCGGCGCCTCGCGCGCCGCCTTCTGGGCCGGCACCCTGCTGCTGGAACTCGAGCGCCAGGCGCGCCGCCAGGGCAAGCGCTTCGCGCCCAACGTCTATGCGATGAGCGGGGTCTCCGGCGGCAGCCTGGGCCTGGCTGCCTTTGCCGGCTCGCTGGCGGTAGGCGATCCGCAGTACGAGCGCACGGCCGACCAGGCCGAAGCCTTCCTCGGCCAGGATTACCTGGCGCCGCTGGTCGGCTACCTGCTCTATCCGGACTTGCTGGCGCGCTTCTGGCCCTTCCCCTGCCGTGCCTGCGACCGCTCGCTGGCGCTGGAAGGCGCCTGGCAACGCGGCTGGGCCCGGCGCTTTCCGCTGTCGCCGGCGCACGACTGGTTCAGCCGTCCGCTGCTGGCGCCCGGACCCGAAGCGGCCGCGCTGCCCCGGCTGCTGTTCAACACGACCTCCGCCAGCGAGGGCCGCCGGGTGCTGCAGTCGAACCTGGCCTTCCTGCCGCCCCAGGCCTACGACCTGTTCGCCAGCCCGCCGGGCGACCAGGCGCTCGACACCACCCGCCTGACCCTGGCCCAGGCAGTGCACAACAGCGCCCGCTTTCCCTACATCAGCCCGGCCGCGCTGGTGACCACCACCGGCGGCCAGCGCTGGGACTACCTGGTCGACGGCGGCTATTTCGAGAACTCGGGCGCGGCGACGCTCAATGCGATGATCCGCGAGATCCTGAAACTGGGGGTGGTCGAGCCCGGGCAGCTGGTGGTGCTGCTGATCGAAAACGAGCCGGCCACGCAGTCGCAATGGATCTGCCCGACGGGCGCCCAGTTGCGCGATGCCGCCGCCGGTCCGGCGCCGCGCCCGCTGTCGGTGGGCCTGCGCATGCCCTGGCAAGCGCGCCTGCGCCCCGGCGACAAGGTGGTGCCGCCGGTACCCGAGCTGTCGCTTCCGTTCTACGCCCTGTACCAGACCCGCAACGCGCGCGCCCAGGCCGCCGAGGAGGAAACCACCCGCCTGCTGGGCGGCTGCGGCGCCGGCCGCGTGGTCGAGCTGCGCTATCCCTGGACGGCCGAGGGACGCCAGCCGCCGCTGAGCTGGTACCTGAACGGCGGCACCACGCGGGCCATGGCCGGCATGCTGCAGCGGAAAGAGAGCGAGGCGGCCGAGGTCGACGCCTTCCTGGCCAACTGGCGGCGGATCCGCAAGACCGTCCTCGGCAAGGACGCCCATTAAGTTGTCAACAGTCAGTTGCACGTCGGTATAATCGGCGCTTCCACCGCACCGCTGTGTTCTTCCGGAAGCCCCATGAAGCAGAACGGCCTGACCTTTCACTCTCCCATCGCCTTCTGGATCGGCACCCTCGCCATCGTTGCCGGCGTCCTCGCCCACATGCCGATGTTCGTCTGCGCTTCCCACATGGGCTACCGCATGGTCGGCATGCCGATGGATGCGGCGATGCTGGCCGGGATGGCGCTGATTCCGCTGGGCCTGGTCCTGGCCGGCTACGGCCTGATGCCCCGCCTGGGGCGCCTGCGCGCGCACGGCGCCGGCCACGCGCCCCTGCTGTTCGAGGTGGCGGACGGCATCCCGCTGAACCGCCGCCACTGGAGCCTGGTGCTGGTGCTGGTGGTGGCCCTCACCATCGACGTCATGAAACCGGCCACCCTCGGCTTCGTGATGCCGGGGATGACCAGCGAATACGGCCTCAGCAAGCAGAACGCCGGCTTCCTGGCCCTGGTCGCGCTGACCGGCACCACGGTCGGTTCGGTGGCCTGGGGCGTGATCGCCGACCGCTACGGCCGCCGCGCCACGATCCTCCTGTCCGCGCTGATGTTCATCGGCACCGCCATCTGCGGCGCCATGCCTTCCTTCGGCTGGAACCTGGCGATGTGCTTCCTGATGGGCGCCTCGGCCGGCGGCCTGCTGCCGATCACCTTCACCCTGATGGCCGAGATGATCCCGGCGGCCCACCGCGGCTGGCTGCTGGTGGCGCTGGGCGGCATCGGCAACTCGGCCGGCTACCTGGTGGCCGCCGGCGCCGCCAGCCTGCTGGAGCCGACCTACAGCTGGCGCGTGCTGTGGCTGCTGGGCCTGCCGACCGGCGCCGTGATCATCCTGCTCAGCCGTCTGCTGCCGGAATCGCCGCGCTTCCTTGCGAATAACGGCCTGCATGCCGAAGCGCGCGCGGTGCTGGCCCGCTTCGCCGGCAGCATCCGCGATGCGGCCCCGAGCCCGGCCGCGGGCGCTGCACCGGCGGCGGCCGGCTCCGGCATCGGCGCGCTGCTGCGCGGCGGCTACGCGCCGCTGACGATCGGCATGAGCGTGGCCGGCGTGGCCTGGGGACTGGCGAACTTCGGATTCCTGCTGTGGCTGCCGATGAACCTGCGCGCCATGGGCATGGATGCCGCCACCGCCACCGCCCTGCTGGCCCGCGCCGCCTTCCTGGCCCTGCCCGGCACCCTGCTGGTGATCTGGCTGTATCACCGCTGGAGCTCGATCAAGACCCTGGCCGCCTTCATCGCCCTGAGCGCCGCCAGCCTGCTGGCCTTCTTCCTGCTCGGCTGGCTGGGCATCGCCTCCACCACCGCGCTGGCGGTCGCCACCTGCGCGCTGCTGGTCTCGGCCAGCGGCGTGATCGCCACCCTGATTCCCTACGCCTCCGAGATCTATCCGGTGCACCTGCGCGCCACCGGTTCCGGCGTGATCGCCGCCAGTTCCAAGCTGGGCGGCATCGTCGGCGCCGGCCTCGGCGTGGCCGGGCTGTTCGCCGACGTCTCGCTGTCGGCCCTGGTCATCGCCGTGCCGATGCTGGGCGCCGCCGTGCTGCTGGCCCGCAAGGGCATCGATACCCGCGGCCGCCGGCTCGAGGACATCCAGCGCCTGGTGACGGTGGACGCCGCCCAGCGCGCCGGCGCGGGTTAGCCGAACGCTACTCGGCGTCGTTGCTGTCGTCGAACTGGTCGCCCGGCGCCACGTCGAGGCGTCCGTACAGGCCATGCTGCTCGTCGGCCGGCCCGGCGCTGAAGAACAGGGTATCGATCGGCTGGTTCTGCAGGCCGTTGCCGAAGGCGATGCCCCACAGCCCATCGATGCGCACGGGCTTGTGATCCATCCCCTTCAGGCGCCCGACCCAGCGGCCGCTGTCGAGGTCGTAGGCATTGATCCTGCCGTCGCCGAAATTCCCGACCAGCAGCCGGTTGCTGAACTTGCCGAAGCTGGCCGGCGCCAGCGCCATGCCCCAGGGCGCGTTGAGGGCGCCGTTCGAGGCCAGGCGCCGCACCAGGCGGCCGTCCGGATCGAAGACGTCGATGAAGCCGAGGCCGCGCCCCTGCACGTCATCGTGACGATCGGCGTCCTGCTTGGCGTAGCTGACGTAGAGGTCGCCGTTGATGGCCTGGATGCCGAAGGGGGCGAAGCCGGACGGCATGTTCGGATCGAAGAACGGGCGGTCCGGCAGGGTGACCGGCTTGAAGTTGCCGTCATAGACGTCGATCTTGCCATTATGGAAGTCGGTCGCGTACAGCAGGGGTCCGCGGCCGTTCGCGCTGATCGCCACACCCTTGTAGACGGCATTGCCGGCGCCGTTGTCGATCACGCGCACGGCATGGTTCAGGTCGACGGTCGGTGCCCAGCCGGAAATGCCGCCGTCCTCGTTGACGAACAGGAAACGGCTCGCTGCCGACACCCCACCCTTGCTGACCATGAAGGCGGGGCCGCCATAGAAGACGGTGCCGGTCGGGTTGCCGGTCTGCTTGCCGGTGCCCGGGATCGTGACGACCAGGGGCTGCGGCTTGCCGTCGCCGTCGTACAGGGTCGAGAAACCGGTGCCGTTGTCCGCCACCCAGGCCACGCCGAAGGGATTGAACGCAAGGCCCCAGGCATTGACCAGGTGCGGGTCGTGGTGTTCGGCGCTGATCTGGCTGCTGTCCGAGACCAGGTTGCGCTGCTTGTAGAATTCGCCCGCCCAGGCGCCCTGCGCGCCGGCGAAGGCCAGCGCGCCAATCGCGCAGGCCAGTGGTATGGACATCCTCTTCATGATAAGCCCCTCCGGTTCGTCAATGGAATGCCGCCCCGCCCGCATGCGCGGGCTTGACTGGCACCGTTGATACCGGGATCAGGGCCGATGGTTCACGGCGTCGGCCGCAAAAAGATGCCGCCCCTAGTTGAAGCGCCCCGCCGCGCCGCCGAGGCTGTAGCGCCCGGCGCCCAGCAAGGCCACGGCCACCGCGGCGCCGAGGTACATGCCCTGCAGTTCCAGCGCCCAGCCGCCGGTCTCGTTGAGGGTGAAGAACTGTTTGGTATGCACCAGCATCAGCGCGACGATCATGTTGATCACGACCACGAGGGCGGCGGCGCGGGTGAACAGGCCGACCAGCATCAGCAGCGGGGCGATCACCTCGCCCACGTAGACCCCATAGCCGATCACATGCGGGATCCCCAGCTTGTCGAGCATCCCGGTAATCATGCCAATGCCGCCGATCAACTTGGACACGCCATGGAACAACAGCAGGACGGCAAGCAGCACGCGCAGCAGCAGCTTGCCCTGGTCGTCGGTGGCGGGATGCAGGACGTTCGAGGTTTCCATGGCGATGCCTCCTTTTGTTGAGTACACCACGGAATCATATCCTTAATCCGTCCGAACTCAAGCGCCGTCCGTGCAGGTGGCCTCATCCAGCACTTGCTGCAGCGCGGCCAGGGTGAAGGGCTTGGGCAGGAAGGCCGGTTTGACCGCCAGGCCGGGGGTATCCGGGGCGCCGTAGCCGGACGAGAAGATGATCCGCATTCCCATGCCGCGCGCCGCCACCGTGCGCGCCAGGTCGAGGCCGGTCATGCCGGGCAGCGAGTGGTCGGTCAGCAGGATGTCGAACTGCCTTTCGGCCAGGATCCCGAGCGCCTGCTCGGCGCTGCCGGCGCCTTCCACCGCATGGCCGAGCACCAGCAGCAGTTCGGACAGCATGGCGCGGGCGTCCTGGTTGTCTTCGACCACCAGGATGGACAGCGGCCGGGCGGCGGTCGACAGCGCGGCTTCCGCTTCGGCGGCCGAAGCCGGGACCGCAGGCGCCGGTTCGGACGGCAAGGCAGGCACCGGCGCCGGCGCCGCCACGGCGGCCTCCTTGCGCGCCGCAAACAGCTGACGGATCTTGCGCGCCAGCTCGTCGCGGCGGTAGGGCTTGCTGATCAGTTCGACGCCTGGATCGAGGCGGCCGCCGTGCACGATGGCGTTCTGCGTATAGCCGGAGGTGAACAGGACTTCGATGGCCGGGAACATCTGCTTGGCCTGGCGCGCCACCTCGATGCTGCGCACCGGGCCCGGCATCACGACGTCGGTGAACAGCATGTCGACCGGGATGCCGCTCTGCAGGATGGTGAGCGCGCCCTGGCCGTCGCTGGCCTTCAGCACGCGGTAGCCGAGGCCCTGCAGCATGTCGACCACGGTGGCCTGCACCGCCAGGTCGTCCTCGACCACCAGGATGGTTTCGGAGCCGCCCACCACCGGCGCATTGCGCAGGTTCGGCAGCTCGACTTCCGGCTGCATCGAGCGCGGCAGGTAGATCTTGATCGTGGTGCCGCTGCCGACCTCGCTGTAGATGCGGATGTGGCCGTTACTCTGCTTGACGAAGCCGTACGCCATCGACAGGCCCAGTCCGGTGCCCTCGCCTTCGCGCTTGGTGGTGAAGAAGGGTTCGAAGGCGCGCGCGACGACTTCCGGCGGCATGCCGCAGCCGGTGTCCGAGATCGCCAGCATCACGTACTGGCCCGGCGCCACTTCCGGCTCGTGCAGGACGTAGTTGTCGTCGAGCATGGCGTTGTTCAGTTCCAGGGTCAGGCGGCCGTCGCCCTTCATGGCGTCGCGCGCGTTGATGGCCAGGTTCAGGATCACGTTTTCGAGCTGGTGCGGGTCGGCCAGCGTGGTCCACAGGCCGCCGGCCACCACGGTCTCGATCTGCACCGATTCGCCCAGCGCGCGGCGCAGCAGGTCGTCCATGCCGCGCAGCACGCGGCCGATATTGGTCGCCACCGGCTGCAGCGGGTGGCGGCGCGCGAAGGCCAGCAGCTGGGACGACAGCTTGGCGCCGCGGTCGGCCGCGAAGGCCGCGGATTCCAGGCGGCGCTGGGCTTCCGGATTGCCCGCCAACGACATCTGCAGCAGCTGCAGGTTGCCGGCGATGACTTGCAGCACGTTGTTGAAGTCGTGGGCCACGCCGCCGGTCAGCTGGCCGATCGCCTCCAGCTTCTGCGACTGGCGCAGCTGGGCGTGGGTCTTTTCCAGTTCGGCGGTGCGTTCGCGGATGCGCGCTTCCAGCGAGTTGTTCAGCTGGCGCACGGCCTCCTCGGCCTCGACCCGCACGTCCATCTCGTGCTGCATGCGCGCATGCGATGCTTCCAGCGCCTTGGCGCGCTCGCCGACTTCGCCGAGCATGCCGTTGAAGGCGTCGACCAGCACGCCGACCTCGTCCTCGGTGGTCTTCGGCACACGGGTCGAGAAGTCGCGCTTGCGCATCGCGCGGTCGACCGCCTCGGTCAGCGCCAGCACCGGCTTGATGATGGTCGCCTGCAGCCAGCTCGACATCAGCATCGCCACCAGCAGGCTGCCGGCCAGCACCGCGCCGAGGATGGACAGGTAGCGCTGCACCTGGGCCATCAGCGGATATTCGGCCTCCACATAGATCGTGCCGACCAGCTCGCCGTTACGCAGCATCGGCGTGGCGACGCGGATCTTGCCGCCATCGATGGCCTGGCCGGGGCGCGGCAGGCGCTTCGGCAGGCGCGCCAGGTCCGGCGCGGCCTTGGCATAGCTGGCGAAGACCTTGCCGTCCGGGCGGTAGATGGCGGCGGCGACGATCGGCGGACGCGCGCGCAGCTGCAGCAGGTTTTCCCGGGCCACGCCGGCGTCGTTGAATTCGAGGGCCGGCTTGGTGACTTCGGCCAGGATGTCGGCCTGGGCGCGCAGGTCCTCGGCCCAGCCGGTCTGGTAATTATGCACGTCGAGCACCAGCATGGAGGCGGCGGCGACCAGCAGCGCGGTCAGGGTGCTCACCAATACGCCCAGCACCAGCTTGCGGGAGATCGATTGTTTTACGGCGCCGAACATGCCTAATGGTTTCCTTTCACGACATTGGTCGCGACACTAAAGAGTCGCGAGTTCAGGTGGATGCCGCTCTGCTCGGCGGCGTCCACGGAGACTTCGAAGCGGACCCGGTCGTCGACGGTCCGGAAATTGATGATGCTGCCCTGCTCCAGCGCGCCGTCAAAGGCGGTGACGGTCAGGATCGGCCGCCCCTTCGCCGGGCGCAGCCACTGGGCCAGCCGGCCGCGTTCGCCACGCCCGACGAACAGCAGGTGCAAGTCGTTGACGGCGTCGCCCGGCAGCAGGCGCTTGACCACCACGCCGCGATTGTTGACGCTGCGGCCGGCGGCGATGCGCGCCAGCTCGTCGGCGACGGTGTCGTCGCCGGCCACGCCGATCACGTAGGGGCTGTCGGCCGCCGGGAACACGGCGGGCGGCCATTCCGCGTAATTCAGGAATTTGTGCAGGTAGGCCGCCTCGACCTTCTCTTCGCTGGCGACCATGGGAGCGCCGGCCGCCGCGGCGTCAAGGGCCGCGCCCAGGCCGGCGCCCGCCAGGCAAATGCCGGCGAGGAAGGCGCCGCTGAACAGGATGCGCAGGTGTGGCACGGCTTACAGCTTCCAGACCAGCTTGAGGAGGACCGCACGCTCGTAGCTGCTGCGCGTCCCGGCCGCGCCGGACTCGGCGTGCCCCGGATCCAGCAGGTTGCGGCCGATCAGGTCCAGCTCGAGGCCCGTGCGGATCCGCCAGCCGTAGCGCAGGTCGAGTGCCGTGTACGAGGGCACGGCCGGCCTGGGCAGCGCGCCGACGTGGCGCAGCGTGAAGTCCAGCTCCTGGTTGTCCGCCAGGTCGTGCGAGGAGCGCAGCATCCAGTAATGGCTGGGATCGCTGGTGGCGAGGCCGGTGGCGCCGCTCAGGTCGCGGCTCCCGGGGTTGACGGCGGTGTCGATGCGCTGCACCACGCCGCCACCCGACAGGCGCCAGTTCTTGCCTGCCTGCCAGCTGGCCCAGGCTTCGATGCCGCGCGTGCGGCCGTCGGCCAGGTTGCGGAACACCGAGCCGCTGCCATGCTGGTTCGGCTCGAGGGTGCGCAGCTTGTCGTAGCGGCCGAAGAAGGCGGTGGCCGAATACGAGAGCGCCGCCAGCGGCTGGGCGCGGTAGCCGAGTTCGAACACATTGGCGACCTCGGATTCGAAGTCCGGCCCGCCCGCGATCGCGTATTGCGGGACGCCGTTGACGACCGCCGGCACCGTCGGCGAATACAGGTCGCGGTCGATCCGGGAAGGCGCGCGCACCGAGCGCGACAGCGAGCCCCACACCAGGGTCGACGGCCGCGGGGTCCAGGCCAGGCGCAGGGTCGGCAGCGCTTCCACGCCGGTGTAATTGTTGTCTTCGAGCTTGATGCCCGCGGTCAGGCGCAGCTTGTCGCCCAGCGCCATCTCGTCCTGGGCGAACAGGTTGGCCCAGTGCAGGTTCAGATGCCCCGGCAGGAAGCCGAAGGCGGCGCCGTTGTCGACCCGGTCGTGGCCCCAGCGGTAGCCGCCGCCCCAGACCAGGCGGTGGCCCTCGCCCAGGCTGACCGCGTGCTGGAGCTGCAGGTCGAGGGTGTCGAGGTGCTCGACGAAGGCCAGCGGCTGGTCGCGCTCGGTATGGTCCCAGTACATCTGCAGGGTCGCGGCCGAGCCGCCGGCGAAGCTCCGGGTTAGGCGGCCGAGCAGGTTGGCGCCGCGCACCGCGATGTCCGCGGTGCCGGCCTGCTGCAGCTTGCCGTCGTAGACATCGCCCTGCAGCGTCGCGCCGCGCGCCGCGTCGCCCCAGTCGGCGCGGAAGCCCGCCTGCTGGCGGCGCCAGCCGGTCCGGGTGCGGGCACCGTTCTCGCGCTCGACGTCGTCGTTGGCGGCGTATTTGCCGTAGACGCGGTAGTGGCCGCCGTTGCCGAGGACGCCGCCATGGCGCACCGCGCCGTTGCGTTCGTCCTTGCCGGCGCTGGCGCTCACCAGCGTGCCCTGGGTGCCGGCCGCCGATTTGGTGATGATGTTGATGACGCCGTTGACGGCATTCGCGCCCCACAGGGTGGCGCCGGGTCCGCTGATGACCTCGATGCGGTCGATGTCTTCCAGCACCACGTCCTGGACGTCCCAGAACACGCCGGAGAACAGCGGCGAATACACGGTCCGGCCGTCGATCAGCACCAGCAGCTTGTTCTCGAAGGCGCTGCTGAAGCCGCGCGCGGTGACCGCATAGTTGCGCGCATCGACGCGCGCCACCTGCAGGTTGGGCGCCAGGCGCAGGGCTTCCGGCAAGCTGGTGGCGCCGGCGCGGTGGATCTCGCTGCCGGTGATGACGAAGATGGACGAGGCGGCTTCCGCCAGGGCTTGCGGGCGGCGCGACACCGAGGTGACCTGGATGTTGGCCAGCTCTTCCAGGCTGAGGTCGCCGAGTTCCCGCGGATCGGGCGCGGAGGCCTGGGCCTGGACGTCGAAGGCGACCAGGGACATGGACAGGGCGATGCGGTGCGCCAGCGGGAGCAGTCTTGTTTTACCGAACACGTTTGAACAGCCTGGGCAGAAAATTCGTCCGGCATTGTAACGCAACAAATTTCTGCGACACAAACTTATCTTTGTGGTACGGACCATGTGTATACGGAAACTTCACAAGCGCGCGGCACTTTGCCGCCCAGTTGTGGTCGAACTCATGCCCTCTTCCGAAAGGTCGCCTCCATGAACGCCCGTCCCGACATCCCGCCCAGCGAGCAGATGCGCGAAGCCAGCGCCTGGCAGGGCGGCATTCCGCCGCGTTATCCCGACTCCAGCGTCGAGCACGCCCACGTCGACCTCACCCTGAATGCCTGGCTGGGCCGCATGACCGGCTATGTGTCGCCGGCCGCCCTGGCCGCCGCCTGGCAGGACTGGGCGATCCACTTGCTGCTGTCGCCGGCCAAGCAGATGGAGCTGGCGATGCAGGCCGCCACCAGCGTCGAGGAATGGCTGCGCTACAGCACCGCCGCCATGTTCGGCAATGCCGAGGAACCGGTGCGGCCGCTGGCCCAGGACAAGCGCTTCAGCGATCCTCCCTGGCACGCCTGGCCCTACAACCAGTTGAGCCAGGGCTTCCTGCTGACCCAGATATGGTGGCATCGCGCCACCAGCGGCGTGCGCGGCCTGTCGCCGCACCACCGCGACGTCGTCACCTTCCTCACCCGCCAGCTGCTGGACGGCCTGGCGCCCTCGAACTTCATCGCCACCAATCCGGTGGCGCAGCAGACCACCCTGGCCAGCGGCGGCGAAAACCTGCTGCACGGCGCCCTGCGCGCGGCCGGCGACTTGCGCCGCGGCCTGGCCGGCACCGCCGCCGTCACTTTCCGCCCCGGCCGCGACGTGGCGATCACGCCCGGCAAGGTGGTGATGGCAAACCACTTGATCGAGCTGATCCGCTACGATCCGCAGACGCCCCAGGTCCACGCCGTGCCGCTGCTGGTCGTGCCGGCCTGGATCATGAAGTATTACATCCTCGACCTGTCGCCGGAGAATTCGCTGGTGCGCTACCTGGTCGAGCACGGCCACACCGTCTACATGGTTTCCTGGAAAAACCCGGACGCCGGGGACCGCGACCTCTCGCTCGAGGATTACCGGCGCCTGGGGGTGATGGCGGCGCTCGACACGGTGGCCGCCCAGACCGGCGCGGAGAAAATCAACGCCTGCGGCTACTGCCTGGGCGGGACCCTGCTGGCGATCGCGGCGGCGGCGATGGCGCGCGACCACGACCGCCGCCTGGCCAGCATGACCCTGCTGGCGGCCCAGGTCGACTTCACGGAGCCGGGCGAGCTCTCGCTGTTCATCGACGACAGCCAGGTGGCCTTCCTGGAAGCCGTGATGTGGCAGCAGGGCTACCTCGACACCCGCCAGATGGCCGGCGCCTTCCAGCTGCTGCGCTCGAACGACCTGATCTGGTCGCGGCGGCTGCGCCACTACCTGCTCGACATTCCCGACAAGGACAACGACCTCGCCTCCTGGAATGCCGACGCCACCCGCATGCCCTACCGCATGCATTCCGAATACCTGCGCAAGCTGTTCCTGAAGAACAGCCTGGCCAGCGCGCGCTACATCGTCGACGGCCACGCGGTGGCGTTGACCGACATCCATATTCCGATCTTCGCGGTCGGCACCATGACCGACCACGTGGCGCCCTGGCATTCGGTGTACAAGATCGTGCCGCTGACCGATACCGACGTCACCTTCCTGCTGACCACGGGCGGCCACAATGCCGGCGTGGTGTCGCCGCCGGGCACGCCCAGGCGCAGCTACCAGGTCGCGACCCACGCCCACGATGCCCCTTATGTGGCGCCGGACAGATGGCAGACGGCGAACCAGCATCACGAAGGCAGCTGGTGGCCGGCCTGGGAGACCTGGCTGGCCGCGCGCGCCGGTCCGCTGACGGCGCCGCCGGGGCCCGTCGACGGCCTGGGCGAGGCGCCCGGCGTCTACGTCCTGCAGCCCTGAACCTGTCATCCACCCATCGATGAGCACAGCCATGAACACCGGCATTTCCGGAACCCGGCTCCTGGCCGCGCACGGCGCCGGCGGGCACGCTCAGGAAGTAAGCGGCGCCAGCACCCTCGGCGACCTCAGCGCCAGGCAAAGCTTTCCAGCTCGTCCGAGATCAGCTGCTGCCCGTGCTCGACCATGAATTCGTGGAAGGAGGCGGCCACCTTCGGGATCGCCCGCGCCTCCTTGTGCATCACGTACCAATCGCCCTGCACCTTGACGCCCGGCACCCGCAGCACGCTGAGGAGATTGTTCCTGACCTCCAGCGTGCAGGCGTGCACGGACAGGAAGCCGACGCCGAGGCCGGCGGCCGTCATCTGCTTGATCGCCTCGTTGCTCGACAGCTCGGAGCCGATCGCCAGCGGCACGCCTTCGTCCTCGTACAGGCGGTCGATGGCCGCGCGCGTGCCCGAGCCGCGCTCGCGCACCAGCAGGTTGTGGGCGGCGATATCGTCCAGGGTCACTGTGGCTTGTGCCAGCAGCGGGTGGCCGGGGGCCACGAAGAAGGCCATCGGGTGGCGGGCGAAGCGGCTGGCGCTGGTGGGGAATTCGCGCGGCGGCGTGCCCATGATGGCAAGGTCGATCTCGTCGCGGCTCAGCATGCCGATCACTTCCGGCCGTGAACCGACCTGCAGCTTGATGCGCACGTGCGGCCGCCCCGTCGTGAAGCGCACCAGCATCGGCGGCAGCAGGTGCTCGGCGGTCATCACCGCGCCGATGCGCAGGGTACCGCTGGTCACGCCCTTGAGTGCGGCGATCTCGTCGCCCGCCTCTTCCCACAAGCCGAGGATGCGCTCGGCGTAGCCCACCAGCAATTCACCCGCGGCCGTCATCTGGATGTTGCGGCCCTGGCGCCGGGTCAGCGGCACACCGGCCGCCTGTTCCAGCAGTTTCAGGTGCAGGGACACGGCCGGCTGCGTGACGTGCATGGTTTCCGCGGCCCGCGAGACGCTCTGGTGGCGCGCGACCAGCATGAGGGCCTGCAATTGCTTGAAGCTGGCTGGAGACATAAGCTCTACCTTATCGAATTCCAAGAAATATTTATTTTTATTTTATCTTGCGCGGCCGTATAGTAAAACCCATCCAGCAACAACGGCTCAGAAAAGGATTTCATCATGTCGGCACAAGCGCTCATCTTCGACTTATCCGCATTCGTGAACATGGACACGGACCGCTTGCTGCACGAAGCGGTGGAGCACGGCCTGCCCTGCGCCCTGATCTCCGAACTTCCTTACCGCCAGGCCGAACAGCAATTGCGCCGCCGCTTCGGCGACACCGCCCACCACATCTTTTCCGTCGTCCTGACCGGCGCGGACTTCAAGGAACGCGGGCACAAGTCGCCCTATTCCATCGTGCTGAACCAGCTGGGCGTGCCGCCCGACGAGGCGCTGGCCGTGACCGGCTCTTCGCGCGCCATCGCCGCCGCCCGTACCGCCCGCATCGGCGTGCAGGGCGGCGGTGATACCCTGCACTAAGCGGCCTTCGCAAACAGGCATCGCCCAGCGGCCATCGAACGAGCGTGTTAAAATCCTGCCTTCGGGAAAACCTCGCTTGGATGGCCGTATCGACTTTTGACTAGTATCACCCTCGACTCTCCCCGCTCAGCAAAGACCAGGGCCGCATCAGGACACTGATCGCGCGCCGCAATTCATTACATATCCGGCAAGCTTCGGCCAGGCTTCTTATCGCATCGCAGCCAGGACGACATCGAAACGGACCATGTTTAACTAACTGGTTAGTTATCCGCCGGCCTGGCGAACGGGGCCTGCCGTACAGGCGATACGAATCGACGCGCCCCCTCCTCCGAGGCTGAACGAACAACGCTTGATTGCATGGTTAGTTCTTGGAGAATTCGTAATGACTAAAAGTGAAACCCCTCCGTCGACAGGGCTGAGGGTGTGGTGTGGTTTGTTCGGCCTGGTATTGCTGGCCACCGGCCTGTTCTTCGCCGTCGGCGGCGCCAGGCTCGCCTCGCTGCACGGCAGCTGGTACTTCCTGGTCGCGGGCCTCGTCATCGTCGCGGCCGCCGTCCAGTTCTGGCGGAAGAAGGCGTCCGCGGTGCTGGTGTATGGCGCAGCCTTCGCCGGCACCCTGGTCTGGGCGCCGCTCGACGCCGGCATCGACTTCTGGCCGCTGGTCTCGCGCCTGATGCTGCCGACCGGCCTGATGGTGCTGGCCCTGCTGACCTGGCCCTCGCTGCGCAGGCTCGCCAGCGGACAGGCGGCGGGCAAAGGCGCCTACGGCCTGGCGGCGCTGCTCGCGGCCGGCATGGCGATCGCCTTCGTCAACATGTTCCAGCCGCATCCGACCGTCGCCTTCCAGGGCACGCCCACCCCGCTGGTGCCGGTGGCCCCCGGTCAGGCGCAGAAGAACTGGAGCAACTACGGCAACACGCCGGGCGGCAGCCGCTTCGCCGCGCTGGACCAGATCACCCGCGACAACGTGAAGAACCTGCAGGTGGCCTGGACCTTCCACACCGGCGACACCCCGGTCAGCCCCACCGGCAACGGCGCGGAAGACCAGGAAACGCCGCTGCAGATCGGCGACCGCATCTATTTATGCACGCCGCATAACAACGTCATCGCGGTCGATGCGGACAGCGGCAAGAAGATCTGGGAGCGCGACATCAACGCGCAATCCCAGGTCTGGAACCGCTGCCGCGGCCTGGCCTATTTCGACGTCACCCAGCCGCTGGCCCAGCCGACTCTCGCCGGCGCGACCCCGGTCCCGCCGGCCACGCTGCCGGCCGGCGCCAACTGCCGGCGCCGCCTGCTGATGAATACCATCGACGCCCGCCTGGTCGCCATCGACGCCGACACCGGCGCCATGTGCGAAGGCTTCGGCAAGGGCGGCTTCGTCGACCTGAAGGCGGGCCTCGGCATCGCCGACGATCCGAAATACCAGCTCACCTCCGCGCCGACCCTCGCCGGCACCACCGTGGTGGTGGGCGGCCGCGTGGCGGACAACGTGCAGACCGACATGCCGGGCGGCGTCCTGCGCGGCTTCGACGTCATCACCGGTCAGATGCGCTGGGCCTTCGACCCCGGCCACGACGATCCGAACGCGCAGCTGGCGCCGGGCCAGACTTTCGCCCGCAGCACGCCGAATTCCTGGGCGCCGATGTCCTACGACCCGGCGATGAATACCGTCTTCATCCCGATGGGCAGTTCCTCGGTCGACCTGTGGGGCGGCAACCGCACCCCGCTTGATCACCGCTACGCCACCTCCATCCTCGCGCTGGATGCGGCGACCGGCAAGGAGAAATGGGTCTACCAGACCGTGCACAACGACCTGTGGGACTTCGACGTGCCGATGCAGCCCAGCCTGGTCGACTTCCCGGCCAGGGACGGCTCGACCAGGCCCGCCGTCGTGTTCGGCTCGAAGTCCGGCCAGCTCTTCGTGCTCGACCGCCTGACCGGCAAGCCGCTGACCCGGGTCGAGGAGCGCCCGGTCAAGACCGCCGGCATCCGGCAGGAGCAGTACTCGAACACGCAACCCTTCTCGGTCGGCATGCCGCAGATCGGCGCGGACACCCTGAAGGAATCGGATATGTGGGGCGCGACGCCCTTCGACCAGCTGATGTGCCGCATCAGCTTCAAGTCCATGCGCTATGAAGGCCTGTTCACGGCGCCGGGCACCGACGTCTCGCTCAGCTTCCCCGGCTCGCTGGGCGGCATGAACTGGGGCAGCCTGTCGGTCGACCCGAACCACCACGTCATCTTTGTGAACGACATGCGCCTCGGCCTGTGGGTGCAGATGATCCCGCAAAAGCTTGAAGCGGGCCCCGCCAGCAATGGCGGCGAGGCGGTCAACACCGGCATGGGCGCCGTCCCGCTGAAGGGCACGCCGTATGCGGTCAACAAGAACCGCTTCATGTCCCCGCTCGGCATCCCCTGCCAGAAGCCGCCGTTCGGCACCTTGTCGGCCGTCGACCTGAAGACGCGGAAGATCCTGTGGCAAGTGCCGGTCGGTACCGTGCAGGACACCGGCCCGATGGGCATCAAGATGCGCATGAAGATGCCGGTCGGCATGCCGACCCTCGGCGGCACCCTGGCGACCCAGGGCGGCCTGGTCTTCATCGCCGGCACCCAGGACTACTACCTGCGCGCCTTCGACAGCGCAACCGGCAAGGAAGTCTGGAAGGCGCGCCTGCCGGTGGGCAGCCAGGGCGGACCGATGAGCTATGTGTCGCCGAAGACCGGCAAGCAGTACGTGCTGATCTCGGCCGGCGGCGCACGCCAGTCGCCGGACCGCGGCGATTACGTCATCGCTTATGCGCTGAATCGCTGAATGATCGAGGTAACTAATGAAAAATATTAATGAATCCCGGCGCCAGCCCATCTGGCGCCCGGCCGGCTGCGCCACCCTGATGGCCCTGGTCGCGCTCGCCCCGGTGGCGTCGGCTGCCGACGACTCCACCCTGACCGGCGACTGGGGCGGCGCGCGCACCCGGTATCTCGACGCCGGGGTGAATTTCCGCGGCGATTACGTCTCCGAGACCTTTGCCAACGTGAGCGGCGGCCTGAAGCGCGGTAGCACCTATGCCCAGCAACTGCGCCTGGGCGCAGACTTCGACATGGCGCGCCTCGCCGGCTGGTCCGGCGCCACGCTCCACCTCACCATCAACGACCGGCGCGGTGCGGGCGTGTCCGCCGATTACATCGGCAACCGGTTGCCGGTCCAGGAAGTCTACGGCGGTCCCTATACCCGACTGAGCGAGGCCAGCTATGAGCAGAACCTGCTTGGGGACCGGCTCAACCTGCGCCTCGGGTTTTTTGCGATGGGCAATGACCTCGGCGGCATGGCGATCGGCTGCCAGCTGGTGAATGCGGCCTTCTGCGCCCACCCGCTTTCGCTCTCGGGCAACAGCGGCTGGTACAACTACCCGAATGCGCGCTGGGGCGCGGCCGTCCGCTACAAGCTGGCCCCGGAGCTGCTGTTCCGCACCGGCCTGTTCCAGGACAATCCCCGCCTCGGCGACAGGCGGAACGCCTTCCGGCCATTCGCCGCCGGCACGGCCGGCATGATGCTGCCGCTGGAACTGGAATATGCGCCCGGCAGCGCGCCGCACAGCGAGGCCCTGCCCGGCCATTACAAGCTGGGCGTCTTCTACGATACGGCGGACGTGAAGCGGCAAGGCGAAACAGGTACCGTGAGCGGACGCTATGGCATCTACCTGCTGGCCGACCAGATGATCCTGCGCGAGGGTCCCGGCGGCCGCGGCTTGTCGGTGTTCGGCCAGTTCACGGCGAATCCGCGGGCCTCGGCCCAGATCACGCGCTGGGTTGCGGCCGGCCTGGTCAAGACCGGCACCTTTGCCGGCCGGGATGCGGATACGGTGGCGCTTGGCCTGGTGCATGCGCAGGTCAATCCGCGCCTGCGCGAAGTGGCGGCCCTCTCGAACCTCGAGGACGGTGACGATGCCTCGCTGCCCGCCGGCGAATCCGTGGTCGAACTGAGCTACGGTGTGCAGCCACGGCGCTGGCTGGGCGTGCGGGCCGACGTCCAGTACGTCGTACAACCCGGCGCCTTCAGCTACCGCTCGACCCGGAACGCGCTCGCGATCGGCACCCAGCTGAAGATCACGTTCTGATTGACTAAGCTCGCACGGCGCGCAGGACCGTGTCGATCACGGACGCGCGCCGCGCCGCATGCACCTCGGGCGCGCCGAGGTCGCGGTCGAAGATGAAGCTGAAGGTATGGCGGTTCGACACGTTGTAGAAGGACAGCGCGCTGATCGTCATGTGCAGGTCGACCGGATCGACGTCGGCGCGGAACACGCCGTCGTCGATGCCGCGCCGGCACAAAGCTTCCAGCACCGTGATCGCCGAACGGTTGATCGCACGCAGCTGCGGGATCTTGCGAATGTATTCGCCGTGGTTGATGTTCTCGCTCATCACCATGCGGATGAATTCGGGATGCGCGGCATGGAAATCGAAGCTGGCGCCGACCAGGGCGCCCAAGGCCTCCACCGGTGGCAGGCTCTCGAGATGGAAGTCGCTCTCGATCTGGCGGAAGCGTCGATAGCTCTCTTCCAGCGCGGCGACGTACAGATCCTCCTTGCTACCGAAGTGGTAGTAGATCATGCCCTTGTTGAGCCCACTTTCCGCGGCGATCGCGTCGATGCGGGCGCCGCTCAGGCCGCGCCTGGAAAATTCCTGGAGCGCGACCTCGAGGATCCTGTCGCGGGTGCCTGCTTCCTCTTCCTTGGGGATGGCGGTCTTCGATCGGCTTGCTTTCGTCATCGGGCTATTCTAAACGATCGCGCACCTGGCGAGCGCGGCGACTCAGGGGAAGGCAAACAGGTGGACGAGCAGCGCGTTCGTGTCCGCCACCATGACAGCCCCGGTCTAAGGCTTCAGGTAGGCATAGCCTTCCTGGTACTGCAGGCGCGCCACCTCGGCCACGCCCGAAGGCACGATGGTCGCCTCCGGCATGACGCGCTTGCGGTCGATCTTGCGCGCCTCCAGGGTATTGTTGCACACCCTGAATTTGACGTTGCGGTTCGACAGTTCCTGGACCACGGCATCGTAGGGATTGCCGTTCTTGTCCTTGGCATCCTCGAGCAGGAAGTCGATGCCCGGACCATGCGCCACCACGACGATCTGGGCCTTCGGGCTGGCATTCAGGTGGTTGCGGATATTCCCCATCGCCGCCATCGCCGTCGACGAATCGTTGATGTGATAGACGACCTTCTCTTCGCGTCCGCCGGCGGCGCCGACGGCGGCGGCGAGGACGGCCAGGCACAGCACCGCAGCGATTGCACGGAATAGCTTCATGGGATGCTCCTCAAGGTTGTGGCGACGGTTTCGGCTTCGGTTCGAGGCTTTCCTTCTCCATCAGGAGGAAGGTGCCGTAGGCATTGAGCCGGTTGGCCTGCTCGAATGCAGGATAACCCGCGTAGGCGCTCCAGTCGACCTTTGCGTAGGCTTCGTCGAAGGAGTCCAGGTTGGCCACCGCCTCGCCCATGGTCTTGCGCAGGAATAGCAGGTAGGAGCGGGTCAGGTCGAGATCCTTGCGCGGGTCGCGCGACACCTCGCCATGCCCCGGCACAACGACCGCCGGCGCCAGCGCCAGCATGCGGTCCAGCGCCACCAGCCAGATGCGGCTGTCGGCATCGCCGACGAAGGGCAGCCGGCCGGTGAAGAACAGGTCGCCGGCGAACAGCAGCCTGTCTTCGTCGACGCCGAGCATGATGTCGTCCGGCGCGTGCGCACCGCCGGCATCGATGATCCTGAAGTGGAGGCCACCCATCTCGAAGGCGATATACCTGCCGTCGCCGAAGCTCAGCCAGCGGTCGGCCGGCAGCAGGCGGGTGCGGTCGTCGACCCAGGGCTTGAGCGTTTCCTTGCGCTGCGCCAGCCGCAGGGCCGCCGTATCCGAGGCCAGGTAGGCGCGGCCGTTCCGGTGCGCCCAGATCTCGGCGCCGGCGGCCTTGAAGGCTTGCAGGCCATAGAAATGGTCGGCGTGGTAGTGGCTGACGATCACGCGCCGGATCGGCTGCGAGGTCACGCCGCGGATCGCCTGCACCATCGCTTCGCCCAGGGCCGGGGTGCCGAGCGAGTCGAACACGAGCACGCCGTCGTTGGTGACGACGAAACCGGCATTCGACATGAATCCCTTGTTGTCGCTGCCCGCCACGCCGGGCTGGCCGTGGAAGAACCAGGCGTGGGCGCTGACCTTGATCGGCGTGAGTACCGGCGGTTGCGGCTGCGGCTGCGGCGGCGCGGCCCCGGCGCCCGTGGTCAAGCCAAACAGCACCAGCGGCAGCAGCCACGCCGACATCATCTGAAACAAACGCATTCCCCACTCCTCCCGCGCACCGGCGCGATGTCAAGATAGTCGTTCACCGCTTCTCCGCCAGCGCACGGCGCGCCGCCGCCAAGGTGTCGTCGAGGTAGGCGCCGTACATGCCGGCGACGTCGCCGCCTTCGAGTACCGGCGCCAGTTGCCGCCCGCGTCCATCCAGCACCAGCACGCTGGGCGCCACGCGGATGCCGAAGCGTTTGCCCAGCGCGCTGCCGGAAGCGGCGCCGCCGTCGACACCGCGCAGGGGCGCGGCCGACGACAGGTCGGCTTCGCGCACCAGCGGCCGCTCGCCGGCCGGACCTTCGTGCGCCAAGGGAAGCAGGTAATGGCGGCGCACCACTTCGCAATAGGCGCAGCCCGGCAGCGAGAACAGGATCACCAGCGGCACGCCGCGCTGCAGGGCGGTGCGGCCGTCGCGGGCCAGATCGTCCGCCGCCGGCAGCGTGGCCCGCGCCGGCGCCGCACGCACGGCCCCAAGCAGCACGGTGAGTGCCAGCGCCGTCGCCACCCCGATCCTCGCCGCCATCGCCAGCCCTCGCACGGCGGCTAGGCCATGATGCCGGGATTGCCCTGCACGCCCACCAGGCGCGGCGTATTCAGCTTGCGCGGCGGGATCGTCTTCTTCGACTTGAGCCACTGCGCCACCACGTTCCACACCGGCTCGCCCGACGCGCCCTCGGCCACCGGCGCCCAGCCGGCCACCTTGTAGGTCTTGCCCGCCTCGACCGGCTTGCCGTTCAGGCGCATGTCGCCGATGCGCGAACCCATCGGCGCCGATGGGTCGATCGCATAGCTCATGCCGCCGACCCTCACCATGTCGCCGCCCTGCTGGTAGTAGGGATCCGGATTGAACAGGTTGTCGGCCACGTCCTCGAGCACGGTCTTGATGGTCGCGCCGCTCATCTCGGTCAGGGTGCTGTAGGAATAGGTGGTCGCGGTCTGGTCCATCAGGTGCTCCATCAGGATCGGACTGTCCGGCAGCAAGGTGGTGCCCCAGCGGAAACCCGGCGAGAAGGCCAGGTCGGCGCCCTTCACTTCCATCAGCGCGTCGACGATCAGCTGGTCGAAGGTACCGTTGAAGTTTCCGCGGCGGTACAGGGTGCCTTCGGTCAGCGCCAGCTTCTCGTTCAGCCGGGCTTCGTAGGGCGCGCGGACCTTCTTCACCAGCGCGGCCATGTCGCGGTCGGGCGGCAGGAAGTTCGAGAACACCGGCAGCAGGCGGTACTGGAAGCCGCGCACCTGGCCGTCGCACACGTCGAAGTCGAGCACCCCGAGGAATTTGCCGTTGCTGCCCGCGTTCGTCACCAGGGTCTTGCCGCCGCCATTCGGCACGACCACCGGCACCGGCACGCCGTCGTGCGTGTGCCCGCCCAGGATGGCGTCGATGCCGCGCACCCGCGAAGCCATCTTGATGTCGACGTCCATGCCGTTGTGCGACAGGACCACCACCAGCTTCGCGCCCTTGGCGCGCGCCTCGTCGACCATCTTCTGCATGTTCTCTTCCTGGATGCCGAAGCTCCAGTCGGGCACCATGTAGCGCGGATTGGCGATCGGCGTGTAGGGGAAGGCCTGGCCGATGATCGCCACCGGCACGCCGTTCATTTCCCTGATCACGTAAGGGTCGAACACCGGGTCGCCGAAGTCGTTGGTCTTGACGTTCTGCGCCACGAAGTCGACCTTGCCCTTGAAGTCCTTGCCGACGATTTCCTGCACCCGCTTGTCGCCCAGGGTCATCTCCCAGTGCGCGGTCATGACGTCCACGCCCAGCTGCAGGCAGGCATCGACCATGTCCTGGCCCCTGGTCCAGAGCGCGGTGGCGGAACCCTGCCAGGTATCGCCGCCGTCGAGCAGCAGCGCACCCGGACGTCCGGCCCGCATCTTCTTCACCAGCGTCGCCAGGTGTGCGAAGCCGCCGATCTTGCCGTAATTGCGGGCCGCCGTTTCGAAGTCGAGCGCCGTGAAGGCATGCGCCTGCGGCGAGCGCGCCGGGATGCGGGCTTCCTTCAGCAGCGCTTCGCCGACCAGGTGGGGCATGCGCCCGGCCGCCGGGCCGAGCCCGATGTTCACGCTCGGCTCGCGAAAGTAGACCGGCATCAGCTGGGCATGGCAATCGGTGAAATGCAGGAAGTGCACGTTGCCGAAGCGCGGCAGGTCGTAGATCGCGTCCGGCCGCGGGGCCGCCAGCGCGGACTTCGCGTCGAGCAGCATGCCGCCGGCGGCGGCGATCCCGAGCAGTTGCGCGAATTCGCGTCGATTCATTCCCATCGGTCCTCCTCCCGCCCCGGCCTCATTGGTTCACCGGCGACGCCGGGTCGAGCAGCAGCGCCACCACGTCCTTGATCTGCGCCTCGCTCAGGATGCCGTTGTGGCCGAAACGCGGCATGTTCGAGCAGGCGGTATAGGCCTGGGCGTTGTAGATCTTGCCCCAGGTGTACTTGACGATCTCCTCGCTGTTCCCGCGCAGCTTGCCGTACTGGTAGAGGCTGGGCCCGATGTTACCGAAGGAGATCTCCTGCTTCGTGATCTGGTGGCAGGCGTAGCAATTGCCGCCGTTGATGCCGCCGACCGTGTCCGACGACTGCATGCCGCGGCCGTTCTGGGCGATCTTCTCGCCTTCCTGCCAGCTGCCGAGGTATTTGCCGTCGGCCGGCGGGCGGATGGTCTTCTGCTGCGCCGTCTCGATGCGGGTCGCCACCTCGGCCGGACGCTCCTGCGGATACTGGCTGCACAGCTGCTGGGCCTCGTCGCGCTCCGTCACTCGTTCGAGCGTGGCCGGGCCTTTCGAACGGAAGTCCTGCTTCAGCAGCGCCAGCGCGCTCTGTCCCGCGTCGCTTTCGGCGGCAACGGTGGCGCAGCCCGCCACGGCCACGGCGCCGGCCAGCGCCCCCAGGGTTCTTGCGAAGATGTTCATGCTGCCCTCCTATCGTTTGAGTGCCGGGCCGGCGTACACGCCGCCATTCGCGTTCTTCGCCAGGAACATCGTGATCGCGGTGATCGCATCCGATGCGTACAGGGGTTCCGGGAAGCGCTGCTGGCGGAAGCAGTCGTACAGCCGGTGCTGCATGGTGCGCACTTCGCCCTGCGAGACGCGGTAGGCCGGCCAGGTGGTATAGGCCGCCTGTGCATTGGCTTTATCCAGGATGTTCGGCAGTTCCTGCAGGCGGATGCGCTGGCCGGTGGTCGAATGGCAGGTGGCGCAGGCGAAGTCGTGGGCGCCGCCGCGGTAGAAGAACAGCTGCCTGCCGGCCTCGTAGGCCTGCTTCTCCAGTGGGTGATTGGTCGACACGGCCATGGCGACGCCGCGCGACTCCGAGGTGATGTAGGCGACCAGGGCCTCGATGTCCGACTGCTTGCCGGTCGAGCCGAAAGGCACCCTGGTGGCGTCGGCCAGGCTGAGTCCCTGCAGGGTCATGCGGCAGTACACCAGCCGCTGCTCGAGGTCCATTACCTTGCCCACGTCCTTGAAGTAGCGCGGCAGCTCGGCATAGGCGCCCTTCAGCACGCCCGGCCCCTTGCCGAAGTCGCACTGCTCGAGCGAGACATTCTTCGGTCCCGCCTTCTTCTTCCACAGCTCCTCGCCGCGCATCTCCCACAACTCGGCGGGATTGCCGTCGGCGAGCATCTGCCGGTACTTCGCGATCTCGTCGGTGGCCGACGATTGCGCCAGCGCCAGCGCGCACGCCGCCTGCAGCGGCAGGGCGACGCAAACGAAACGTAAGATCCTCATGCCTCTCTCCTCCTGGTATGGCCTGCGCAGTCTGGCGCCGCGCTCACCTTTTATTAGCCGATGGTGCTTTCGTCGGTGCGGGTGTCGCCGGCGTTGTCGACCCAGGTCACACTGACCTTGTCGCCCTTGGCCGCGCCCTTGACCTTGAAGGACAGGAAGGGATCCTTCGACACCGAGGGGCCGAAGTTCGCGTCCAGCACCACCTTGTCGTTCACCTTGGCCACCAGGGTCTTGATGAAATGCGCGGGAATCGTCTTGCCGCCCGCATCCTTGCGCTGCCCGGTCTCCATGTCGTGCCGCATGAGGACCTTCACCTCGGCCGTGTCGCCATTGAGGCTGGCGCGGATACGCATTGGGTCTGCCATGTTTTCTTCCTTTCTCTGTCTCGTGGTGAGATGTCAGCCGCCGCAGCCGCCGAGGGTGACCTTGATTTCCTTGCTGGCGACCAGCCATTTGCCGTCGGCGCGTACCAGGGCGTGGACGTTGGAAGTCGCGCCCATCTTGACCCGGGTCGTCACCGCCGGTTCGGTACCGGCCGGGATATTGAAGCTGGCCGACATGGCGCTCGGATTCTTCTCGACCAGGATGGCCATGAAATCGGTGTTCGGCGCGCGGCTGGCGATCGACACCGGCACCACGGCGCCGTTCTCGGCAATGTCCGGACCGGTGATCGTCACGTCCTGGCTGACGGTGAACTTGTCGCCGCCGAGCTCCTTGACCGCCGCCTCGAGGCTCTTGGCGTCGAAAACCTTCTGGCTCCATTCCGCCGCAAAGACGTCGGCGGGCTTGAGCAGGCCGGCCGCAAAGGCGGCCCCCAGCACCGAGCTGATGCGCATGATGTTGCGTCGCTGTTGATTCATACGGTTCTCCGTTGGTTGAGAGTCACTTCACCTGCGCCATATAGCCGGCCAGGCGATCCTTGTTCATGACGAAGGACTTCGACAGGGTCTCGGCCTGGCCCTTGGCCTCGGCCAGGTTGAGCGGCTTGCCGACCTGGATCACGCCCGCCATGCCCATGATCTTGTGCGGCTCGCACACGTACAGGTAGACGCCTTCCTGGTCGAGCTTCACCGAGATCTCTTCGTCCGGCTTGCCCTTCCACGGCGTGGCGCCGGCCGGCACCAGCACCGAGGCGCTGTTGTGGGAGGGATCGACCTTCACGAACTTGACGGTATCGCCCTTGGCGACGCGCAGGAAGCCTGGTTCGAACACCATGCTGCCGTCCTTGCCGGTGTTGAGCATCCTGACCTGGTGATCGGCCGCCATGGCACCCGCGCAGGCGAGCGACAAGGCGATGCCGAGAACTGCATGTTTCATATGTACTCCATCTCCAAGTTGAACTGGCTACAGCTTCATTGCGGGGCGAGGATCCACCCCACCAGGACCTTGAGGTCCTCGTCCTTCACGTGGCCCTGGGCCGGCATCGGGATCGGGCCCCAGGCCCCGGTGCTGCCGTTCCTGATCTTCTGCGCCAGGCGCGCGGATGCGCCTGGGTCGTCCTTGTATTTGGCGCGCACCGACAGGAAGCTCGGCCCCACCACCTTGCTGTCGACGCCGTGGCAGGCCAGGCAGGCATTGGCCTGGAATGCCGCCGGCGGCGCCTTCGATGCGGTGCTGGCCATGGCCACGGCCGGCGCCGCGGCGCCCTCGCCCAGCCTTGCCGGCGCCGGCCGCGTGGTGTCGACGCCGCGGGTGGCACCGAAGTCGCGCGTCTGCAGGGCCAGGTTGCCGTGGGCGTTGCGCGATGCTTCCGGCAGGGTCGAACGCGGGGCCGGATCGGCCGGGCAGTTCTTCATGCAGGCCACGCTGTGCACGTCCGGCTTGCCCTTGATGTCCCACATGCCGTGGTTGGTGGTCATGCCGTTCCGGTTCGGCATGCGCTGCTGGGCCTGGGCGATCGTCGTATCGGACAGGACGAAGTCGTCCGGCACGATCTCCCCCATGTTCAGCAGATAGGCGGTGACGGCGTACACCTCGTCGGTCGTGAGCGACTTCGGCGCGTTCCACGGCATGGCACGGTTGATGTAGTCCCACAGCGTGGACACGGTCGCCACTTTCATCAAGGTGGTCTTCTGCGGCTGGCGTCCGTTGACAAGAGCGGCGACCCGGCCGTTCCTGACGTCTTCCGCCGTGGTGCCGCCGACCAGCGGCGTGAACACCTCGTTCGACTCGCCGAAGGTGCCGTGGCAGGATGCGCACTTGCCTTCCCAGACCGCCTGGCCGGCCGACACGCTGCCCGAACCCTTGGGCAGGCCCTTGAAATCGGGGCGGACGTCGATGTCCCAGGCCGCGATCTCCTTCGGCGTGGCGGTGCGTCCGAGGCCGCTCAGCGGTCCGGCGATGGCGGCGGCGGCGGCGCCGGCCACCGCGATGGCGGCGGCGATCTTAATAAACCTGGACATTCGCCACCTCCCCCGAAGCCGCCACCTGCCACGACTGGATGGCATTGTTGTGATAGATGGAGCGGGTGCCGCGCACCGCGCGCAGTTCGTTGATCTTCGGCTGGACATAGCCGGTGTCGTCGATCGCGCGCGACTGCAGGACGGCGGGCGCACCGTTCCACTCCCAGTCGATGTTGAAGCGCGTCAGGGCCTTGCTCAGGACCGGCGTCTCCAGGCGCGCGGTGCGCCAGTTGCGGCCGCCGTCCACCGACACGTCGACGCGCCTGACCTTGCCGCGCCCGGACCAGGCCAGGCCCGTGATGTTGTAGAAGCCCGTGCCGAGCAGGCGCTGGCCGGCGGACGGCGTCGTGATCACCGACTTGCACTCCTGGATCGAGGTGTACTGGCGATAGCTCCCGTCCGGCATCGCGTCCATGTAGTGGATCGCTTCGTCCTTGGTGGCATAGGGCTTGTCGCCGACCTCGATGCGGCGCAGCCACTTGACCCAGGAGACGCCCTGGATGCCCGGCACCACCAGGCGCAGCGGATAGCCGTTCTCCGGCCGCAGCATCTCGCCGTTCATGCCCCAGGCGACGATCACGTCGTCGAGCGCGCGGTCGAGCGGGATGGTGCGCGTCATCGAGGAGCCGTCCGCGCCTTCGGCCAGCACGACGCGGGCGGTCTTCTTGTCGTAGCCGCAGTCCTCCAGCAGGACCGACAGCGGCACGCCGGTGAACTCGCTGCAGCTCAGCATGCCGTGCGAGTACTGCACCGACGGCACCGCCACATTGCCCCACTCCATGGCCGTGTTCGCGCCGCATTCGATGAAGTGGATGCGCGAGACCGACGGCATGCGCATCAGGTCGTCCATCGTGTAGACCTTGGGATTGCGCACCAGGCCATTGATCATCAGGCGGTGCCCGCTCGGATCGATGTCGTGCCAGCCCTGGTGATGGCGCTCGAAGTGCAGGCCGGACGGCGTGATGATGCCGAACAGGCCCTGCAGCGGGGTGAACGCGACCGAGGCCGCCGAGACGCGGGTCAGGCCGGGGGATTCGCGGCGCTGCAGCTTGGCTTCGTACTTCGACGGCAGACCATAGGGCATGGCCGCGACCGGCCGGCCGAGGGTGCGCGAATGTTCCGGCAGGGTCAGGATGTGCGGATCGCCATCGCCTGCTGCGGCAGGACCTTCCTGGCCGAGCGCGCTGCCGGCGGCCATCGCGGCGCTGGCGGCAAGGAAGCTGCGGCGCAGGAAGCCGCGCCGCCGCTCGTCCAGTCCCTGGGTATTGATCTCGTCGACCAGCTCCCGATCAAGGAAGTTCTCGGGCGCCTTCACGACACGGCCAAATCTGCGTACAGGTTTATCCATCCTCTGTTCCGTTCCGGTTGATGATGCATTACCAACTGCGCATATAGTCATATGCGCATATCGCTAAATGCGCATATGCGCATTAAATCAATAGCTTGCCTGGCGCCTGTGCGCCCTGCTTCACGCGTCCGTGGACATGAAGTGTTCGATTGCGGCCTGGTCGATGCGCCGGCTCTTCTTCACTTTCTCGGCCATGTGGGTGCAGACCGTCCGGCAGAGTTCGATCGTATTCTGGTCTTCGATGCGGTAATACACTTGCGCCCCCTCCTTGCGCCTGCCGAGGATGCGGGCGCGGTAGAGCATGTTCAGCTGGCGCGAGATATTTGCCTGGGTGGCGCCGAGTTCACTGACGATGGTGCCGACCGGACGCTCGCCATTGCACAGCGCGTGCAGGATCTTCAGGCGGGTCGGCTCGGACAGCAGGAAAAAGTAGTTCGACACCTGCTCGAATACTTCGGCCATTTCCGTGTTGTCGAGATCGGGGTCCATGTGTTCGTATTCATCTATGCGTGTATGCGCATATAACCATCACATTGGCACTATCGCAAGAACTTTCGATATTGCATCGCCGCATGTGGGGATCAGAATTCGCCCGCGGCGCCACGGTCGAGCATCTTGAGCATGGTCTTGCGCACCCGCAGCACGGACTGCTGCAGATCCGGCGGCATTCGACGGCCAAGGCGCAGCAGCACATCCATATTCATCGCGTAGATCCACAGGCCGTCGTCCTGTTCGACCACGGCAATCCGGCAAGGCAGGAAGGCCGACATGGCGGGACTGAAATCGACGATCGCGCGTGCAGTTTCGGGATCACAGTAGGAGTAGATCTTGAGGAACTTCTGCTGGTGGCCGGAGCGGGCCGCCAGTTCCTTCGACAGGAACAACTCCCCTACCGGCCGCAGATTGTCTTCGGCGGCCACGCTGGCGAAGGCTTCCTCGACTTCCTTGGGCGATATGCCTGCCGCGACCTTGCGGGACCAGGTGCTTGCCACGGCGATGTCGCCGTTCGCGTCCGCCCAGCGGCCTGCGATTCCTGCCGCTTCGGCTGTGGTGCCGGGCTGGGCCTTGGCGAGGACTTGAACGGTCTTGCATCCTGTGACGCTCGATATGAGGCAAAGGGCGAACAGGAGGCGGAATGCGAAGGCTGGCATGTGGCTTTACGCAGGCAGAAGTTGCCTAGAGGATAAACGCCGGGGATGGGGGATGCAAGCTTTGCGGCTTGCCGTGCAAAAACAAAAAGGCCAGCAAATCTGCTGGCCTTTTCGATGAATCCTGGTGGGAAGTGCAAGTTTCGAACTTGCGACCCCTGCAGTGTGAATGCAGTGCTCTACCCCTGAGCTAACCTCCCTGCTTGTTACTCTCTATCTACTGCTTTTGCTGCGAATGCATCGCTGCAATGACGAGCATTATAGGGGGAGTTTTGCGTTTTGTCACCCCTGCGGAGAATATTTTCTCCAAACACATTCTCCCTTCACGCCTTTATCGAGTGCAGCCAGCACGTTCTCGTGCTCGGCAAGCTCGTCTTCGGCAGCCGCCACCACGATGATGTCGCCCAGCGGGACCGCCTCCAGCAGCGCGCCGCCGCCGGTCTCCTCGACCTCGACATCCATCGACAGCATGTTCTGCCCGCGCGTCATCGCCAGGTAGACGTCGGCCAGCAGCTCCGAGTCCAGCAGTGCGCCGTGCAGCTTGCGGTGGGCGTTCGAAATGCCGTAGCGGTCGCACAGCGCGTCCAGCGAGTTGCGCTTGCCCGGGTGCAGTTCCTTCGCTTGCACCAGGGTGTCGATCACGCTGGCGCAATGGTTGACGAAGGGCGGCAGGCCGATGCGCTCGAATTCGTGGTTCAGGAAGCCGAGGTCGAAGGGCGCGTTGTGGATGATGATTTCCGCACCCTTGACGAACTCGCGCAACTCCTCGGCGATTTCGTGGAACTTCGGCTTGTCGCTCAGGAATTCGGTGGTCAGCCCGTGCACCGCCAGCGCCGCCTCGTCGGAGTCGCGCTCGGGGTTGACGTAGTAGTGCAGGTTCCTGCCGGTGAGTTTGCGGTTGAAGATTTCGACGCAGCCGACTTCGACGATGCGGTCGCCGGTGCGTGGATTCAGGCCGGTGGTTTCGGTATCGAGAACGATCTGGCGCATGCGCTTATTGAGAGAATTCGTTGAAAATCAAAGGCTTATTTTAGCATTTCCGGAACAGCGCTTCAGCGCCGCACCGAGGCCGCGCCCATGTTCGCCAGGACGTCGGCACGCTCGTTGCCGGGGTGGCCGTTGTGGCCGCGCACCCAGCGCCATTCGACCGCGTGCTGCTGCTGGGCGGCGTCGAGGGCCTTCCACAGGTCTTCGTTCTTGACCGGTTCCTTGGTCGAGGTCTTCCAGCCGCGCGCCTTCCAGCCGTGGATCCATTCCGAGATTCCCTTCTGGACGTACTGGCTGTCGGTGTGCAGCACCACGTGGCAGGGGCGGTTGAGCACGCCCAGCGCCTCGATCACGGCGCGCAGTTCCATGCGGTTGTTGGTGGTGTTCGGCTCGCCGCCGAAGATCTCCTTTTCGTGGTCGCCGGCCACGAGCAGCGCGCCCCAGCCGCCAGTGCCCGGATTTCCCTTGCAGGCCCCGTCGGTAAAAATCTCTACTTTGGTCGTCATGCTGCGTTCTTTTCCTCTTGCCTTAGTTCTGGTTGTTGCGTTCGTTGCGGTTGGTCGCCGGCACCGCCTTCGGCGCCTTGCCCGGCTTCTTGTTCCAGGCCGGCCCGATGATGTTCATGCCCTTGACCCGCTTGATCGCGTGCACGATGTAGACGGCCCCGAGATATGGCCACCAGCGCCGCCCTGCCCCCTCGACGAAGGCGAAGCGGTTCAGCCATTGGGAAGTGCGGAATGGCGGCGCGTAACAGCCGAAATGGCTGCGGGTGGCGCCGAGATTCAACAATTTTAACCAGTCTTTCAGCCGGGGCATAGAGATGAACTCGCCCGCGGTCGGCAGGTAGGTGCTGCTGGTGATGCGGCCCATGCCCTGGCGCACGCCCCACATGCTGGCCGGATTGAAGCCGCAAATGATCAACTGCCCTTCCGGAATCAAGACCCGCTCGACCTCGCGCAACACCTGGTGCGGTTCTGCAGCGAACTCGAGCACGTGCGGCAGCACCACCAGGTCCAGGCTCTGCGACGCGAACGGCAGGTCGGCAAAGTCGAGGGCGACGGCGACCTGCTTGCCGCTGGCGGCGATCGCCAGTTCGTCGGCGTTCGAGGTGCGGGTTGCGGCCTGCCACTTGTTCGGCATGCGGTTGGCGGCCAGCGCATCGATCTGCGGCACGCCGATCTGGACGGCGTTGAAGCCGAAGATGTCGGCCGTCAGCTCGTCCAGGCAGGCCTGCTCCCAGGCGCGCACGTAGGCGCCGGCCGGCGATTGCAGCCAGCGGTCGAGCGCTATAATGGATTTTTCGGATGCAGCGCTATCCATGCCATCCTTTCCTGAATCGGATCTCTACACGCATTTTCATCGCTTATGACGAATTCGCCGAGCACTCTGGCAGTCCTGACCGTACCCGCCTTCAAGGACAATTATCTCTGGCTGATCCATGACGGTGTCCACGCCGCGGCGGTGGATCCGGGCGACGGCCAGCCCATCCTCGATGCCTTGCGCGCGAACGGCCTGACCCTCACCGCCATTCTACTCACCCATCACCATGCTGACCATATCGGTGGCGTGCCTCAATTGCTTAAAGAATATGACGTACCGGTCTACGGCCCGCGCAACGACGGCATCGCCGCGGTGACCCATCCCCTGGGCGAAGGCGACCGCTTCCAGGTGCCGGGCCTGGCGCTGGCGTTGTCGGTGCTCGAGGTACCGGGCCATACGCTGGGCCACATCGCCTACGTCAGGAATGATGCAGGCCACGCCGCGGGCGAACACTGGCTGTTCTGCGGCGACACCCTGTTCGGCGCCGGCTGCGGCCGCCTGTTCGAAGGCAGCCCCGAGCAGATGGCCGCGTCGCTGGCCAAGCTCGCCGCCCTGCCCGACGATACCCTCGTCTATTGCGCCCACGAATACACCTTGTCCAACCTGCGCTTTGCCGAGGCCGTCGAGCCGGGCAATCGCGCCCTCAGGATGCGGATCGAGGCCGACAGCAAGGCACGCGGCACGAATCTGCCGACCGTGCCCTCGACCATCGCCGCTGAAAAAGCCACCAATCCCTTCCTGCGCGCCGGCGAGCCCGGCATCGTCGACAGCCTGGTCGCCGCCGGCCGCCTGCAGCCGGGCGCTTCGCCGGTAGCCGCCTTCGCCGCCCTGCGCGAGTGGAAGAACGTGTTCTGATGAGCGCCGCGCCGGCGCTGGCCGACTTTTACTTCGACCCGATCAGCCCCTATGCCTGGCTGGCGGCACGTTCGCTGGATCGCCTCGAGGATGCCGGCGGTCAGGTCCGCTTCGTGCCGGTGCTGTTCGCCGGCCTGCTGAAGGCCCACGGCAACCTGGGTCCGGCCGAAGTGCCGGCCAAACGTCTCTACCTGTTCCGCGACGTGATGCGCGAAGCGGCCCGCCGCGGCCTGCCCTTCGCCGGGCCGCCCGGCCATCCCTTCAATCCGCTGACGGCGCTGCGCATGTGCACGGCGCTCGGCGACGACTTCGAGCGGCGCAGGCTGGCGCTGGCCTTGATGGCGGCCTGCTGGGAAGGTGGGGACGATGTGTCGGATGCGGCCGTGTTGGCGCGCCTGGCCGATGAGGCCGGTTTCGATGGCCATGCCTTGCTGGAGCGGGCCGCGACGCCGCAGGCCAAGCAGGCGCTGGCAGCGGCGACCGATGCCGCGATTGCCGATGGTATCTTCGGGGTGCCGACTTTCCGGCTCGATGGCGAGCTGTTCTGGGGCGGGGATCGCATCGAAGCGCTGCTGTGGCGGCTCGAAGCCGGTGCGGTCGATGAGCAGCAGCTGGCCGCGTTCCTGGCGCGCGAACCATTGGCACAACGTCGGGTGGGCACTCCCGCACGCACGCCCACCCTAGCGTCGCGCACCTAGGGTGGGCACACCGTGCCCACGCCAACGATCAGATCTCTTCGTACAGCGGCAAGGTCAGGAACTCGGCAAACTCCTCCGACGTCGACATTTGCTCGAAGATCTCGGCCGCGCGCGCATAGCTCGGGTTGTCGCCGTTCGGCGCGACTTCCTTCACCTTGGCCAGCTCTTCCGGAATCATCGCGCGCACCATCTCGGCGGTGACCTTGCGGCCATCGTCCAGCACGCCCTTCGGCGAGCGGATCCACTGCCACACCTGCGAGCGGCTGATCTCGGCGGTGGCGGCGTCTTCCATCAGGTTGTGGATCGGCACGCAGCCATTGCCGGCCAGCCAGGCGCCCAGGTAGTGGATGCCGACGTTGATGTTGTAGCGCAGGCCGGCCTCCGTGATCGGGGTTTCCGGCTTGAAGTCGAGCAGCTGGGCGGCCGTGACCTCGACGTCCGGACGCTGCTTGCCGATCTGGTTCGGCTTGTCGCCCAGCACCTTCTTGAACTCGGTCATGGCCGGCTCGACCAGGCCCGGGTGGGCGACCCAGCCGCCGTCGTAGCCGTCGGTGGCATCGCGCGCCTTGTCGCTGATGACGCCGCCCATCGCGATGGCATTCTTCTCCGGATCGTTCTTGATCGGGATCAGCGCCGACATGCCGCCGATCGCAGGTGCGCCACGCTTGTGGCAGGTCTTCAGCAGCAGCAGCGCGTAGGCGCGCATGAAGGGCGACGTCATCGTCACCTTCGGACGGTCGGCCAGGCAGAACTCTTTATCCAGCTTGAACTTCTTGATGCACGAGAAGATATAGTCCCAGCGGCCCGCGTTCAGGCCGGCGCTGTGCTCGCGCAGCTCGTACAGGATCTCGTCCATCTCGAAGGCGGCCAGAATGGTCTCGATCAGCACGGTGGCCTTGATCGTGCCCTGCGGCAGGCCCAGTTCGTCCTGGGTCATCTTGAAGATGTCGTTCCACAGGCGGGCTTCCAGGTGCGATTCCATCTTCGGCAGATAGAAGTAGGGGCCGGCGCCGCGCGCCAGCTGCTCCTTGGCGTTGTGGAACATGAACAGGGCGAAATCGAAGATGCCGCCGGAGACGCGCTTGCCGTCCACCAGCACGTGCTTCTCGTCCAGGTGCCAGCCGCGCGGACGCACGACCAGGGTTGCCACCTTGTCGTTCAGCTTGTACTGCTTGCCGTTCTGCTCCAGCGAGATGGTGCCGCGCACGGCGTCGACCATGTTCAGCTGGCCGGTGATCTGGTTGTCCCAGTTCGGGGTGTTCGAATCCTCGAAGTCGGTCATGTAGCTGTCCGCGCCCGAGTTCAGGGCATTGATCACCATCTTGCGCTCGACCGGGCCGGTGATCTCCACACGGCGGCACTCCAGCGCCTTCGGGATCGGCGCGATCTTCCAGTCGCCGTTACGGATGTTGGCGGTTTCCGGCAGGAAGTCCGGACGCTCGCCGGCGTCCAGGCGCTTGGCGCGCTCGGCGCGGGCGGCCAGCAGTTGCTGGCGGCGCGGCTCGAACTCGCGGCTCAGCTTGGCGACGAGGGCGAGTGCCTCGGGAGTCAGGATCTGTTCGTAGCCGGGCTTGATCTCGGCGCGGATCTCCATTCCGGACGGGGTGGCGATACTCATGACTTATTCTCCTAGGGTTGGCGTTTGCTATCTGGTCAAGTATATTCACTCAAGCGTCATTAAACGAGACAAAAAATATATTCATCTGTGCGTTTATGTCACAGATGGGGAGCCTACACAGTCAGCATGGGTCATTTTCGTCAGATTTCCACCTTCGTCGAAGTCGTCGCGCGCGGCAGCCTGTCCGCCGCGGCGCGCGCCGAGGGCATCGCCCCCGCCATGATCGGCCGCCGCCTCGACGCCCTCGAGGCCCGCCTCGGCGTCAAGCTGATGCAGCGCACCACCCGCAAGCTGGTCCTGACCGACGAGGGCGCCGCTTTCCTCGAGGATTGCCAGCGCATCCTGTCCGAGCTGGAGGAAGCCGAGTCGGCCGTCTCGGAGCGCAGTGCGCGCGCCACCGGCCACCTGCTGGTATCGGCCCCGGCCGGCTTCGGGCGCCAGCACGTGGCGCCCCTGGTGCCCTCCTTCCTCGCCGAGCACCGCGACCTCACGCTCAACCTGAACCTGAACGACCGGGTGGTCGACGTCATCGGCGAAGGCGTGGACGTGGCGATCCGCATCGCCGCCCTGTCCGATTCCAGCCTGGTGGGCGTGAAGCTGGCCGACAACCATCGCGTGGTGGTGGCCGCGCCGGCCTACCTGAAGCGCCACGGCACGCCGCAGACCCTGGACGAACTCGCGCGCCACAACTGCCTGGCGATCAGCAGCGAAGGCAGCCAGCGCGGCTGGACCTTCCAGGAAGACGGCCGTATCGTGACCCTGAAGGTGGGCGGGAATATGGTCTGCAACGACGGCGCCGTGCTGCACGACTGGGCGCTGGCCGGACGCGGCCTCGCCTGGCGTTCGATGTGGGAAGTGGGGCCGGAAATCGCAGCCGGAAGGCTGGTGCCGGTACTGGAACAATACGCTGCGCCGGGCAACGATATTTATGCGGTATTCGCCCAGCGGCGCCACCTGCCGCTGCGCATCAGGAGTTTCGTCGACTTCCTGCGGCACGCCTATTCCCAGCCGGAGTATTGGCGGAACAAGCTTGGAAATTAAAGAACGTTTCCGACAAAAAAGAATGCTACAGGCAAAAAAAATCCCCGGACATGCCGAGGATTTTTTGCTCACATTCAGCGAGTAATCGTGACGATTACAGCGGCTGGATGTTCGATGCTTGCTTGCCCTTCGGACCCGAGGTCACGTCGAACGAAACACGCTGATTCTCTTGCAGCGACTTGAAGCCTTGGGATTGGATCGCCGAGAAGTGAGCGAACAGATCTTCGCCGCCTTCGTCCGGGGTGATGAAGCCGAAGCCCTTGGAGTCATTGAACCATTTAACGATGCCAGTTGCCATTACTATTTCCTATTTCAGTTGAAGTGGGCTTGCGCCCGTTTACGATCGTTTGAAGAAGCAAGAAACAAATGACAGACTAACTGCACTGCAACCGCGAATCCAACGATCCCACATTATACCGAATAAACCAGAACATACACGGTTTTCGAAAAATAAAAAGCGCGATTCGTGACATTCCTAAAACCAACTTTCACGAGCCTTTATTTAACGTCGGCTGTAAGCAGAATATAGAGTAACGAATCTTGGCAAGTTTGTCATATATCAAACGACTTTCAGACAAAATTCTTGTCCAAAGATCAGATGCCAGACTCGTCATTGGGATAGGCGTCCTTCGGGTCGCGCAGGGCCCAGGCCACGAAGACGTCCAGTTCGCACAGCCAGGCGGCCCAGTCGTCCGGCGCGACGGCGTCGAATGTCATCAGGACCCGCAGGCGCTGTTCAAGGTTGCGGGCCTGGTGGCCGAGGATGCGGAAACCGAAGGTGGCGGAGGAGCCCGCCAGGGTGTGGAGCACGGCGTGCAGCTCGCTGATGAGCTCAGGCTGCGGCCGAACCGTGTCGAAGGTGTTGCGCGCAGCCGACAGCCGCCCCAGGGTCAGCGGCAGGGAGGCCGCGAATTTGTCGTTCAGCGCTGCCAGACGCTCGAAGAATTCGACGTCGACCGCACCGTTCATGCCCTGGGCCGTGCTCATCGGCGTGCGTTACTTGGTGCCGAAGATGCGGTCGCCCGCATCGCCCAGGCCCGGAATGATGTAGGCGTGGTCGTTCAGGTGGCTGTCCAGCGAGGCCACGTAGAGCTTGACGTTCGGATGGGCCTTGTGGAACACCTCCACGCCCTCCGGCGCCGCCACCAGGGCCAGGAAGATGATCTGGTCGTCCGGCACGCCGCGCTTCTTGAGCACGTCGACCGCGTAGACCGCCGAATTGCCGGTCGCGACCATCGGATCGCAGAGGATGAAGGTACGCTCGTTGGTGTCCGGCAGGCGCACCAGGTATTCCACCGGCTGGTGCGTGTCCGGATCGCGGAACACGCCGATGTGGCCGACGCGGGCCGACGGCACCAGCTCGAGCAGGCCGTCGCTCATGCCGACGCCGGCGCGCAGGATCGGGACGATCGCCAGTTTCTTGCCGGCGATGACAGGCGCGTCGATCGTCATCAGCGGGGTTTCGATCTCGCGGGTGGTCAGCGGCAGATCGCGCGTGATCTCGTAGCCCATCAGCAAGGTGATCTCCCTGAGCAACTCGCGGAAGGTCCGGGTCGAGGTGCCGCGGTCGCGCATGTGCGACAGCTTATGCTGGATAAGCGGGTGATTCAGGATGAACAGGCTGGGGAAACGCGGATCTTGTTTCATTATCGAACTCTATCTAATTGCGGTCAGCGATGCTGAAAGAGCAGCATTATCCCAGCCGCGGGACCATTTGTCCCTATCTTGTTGAAGAAATTTCCAGAGCGCGGGCCAGGATCGCGGCCGCGTCGACCCCATCCGGCAGCCGACCGAAGGCGCCGCCGACGTCACGGGCGATGCGCGAGGCTACGAAGGCATCGGCCAGCTGGGCCGGCGCATGGCGCAGCAGCAGCCCGGCCTGGACCCCGACCACCAGACGCTCGGCCAGGCGGCGCGCACCGGATTCCGGCACCGCCCCCCCGGCAAGTTCGTCGAGCAGGCCCGTACACCAGGCGTCGAAGCGGGCATCGCGTCCGGCCGCCAGGCCCAGCTCCCGCGCCAGGGCGGCGCCCGCCTCGGGCGACCTGCCGAAGGCGCGCAGCACGTCCAGGCACATCACGTTGCCCGAACCCTCCCAGATCGAGTTCACGGGGAATTCGCGGTACAGCCGCGCCAGCGGGCCATCCTCGACATAGCCGTTGCCGCCCATGACTTCCATCGCCTCGGCGCCGAAGGCCGGGCCGCGCTTGCACAGCCAGTATTTGCCGGCCGGGGTCAGGATCCGGCCGAGCAGCACCTCGTCCGGATCGTCCTGGCGGTCGTAGCAACGGGCCAGGCGCAGCGCGAAGGCGGTGGCCGCCTCCGATTCCAGCGCCAGGTCGGCCAGCACGTTCTGCATCAGCGGCTGCTCGGCCAGCGGACGGCCGAATACGCTGCGTCCGCGCGCATGGTGCAAGGCGTGGCAGAGGGCGGCGCGCATGATGCCGGCGGTCCCCAGCACGCAGTCGAGCCGGGTATGGCTGCCCATCTCGAGGATGGTCGGGATGCCGCGCCCTTCGCGCCCGATCATCCAGCCGACGGCGTCGCAGAACTCGACCTCGGACGACGCGTTCGAACGGTTGCCCAGTTTGTTCTTGAGGCGCTGCACGCGGATGGCGTTACGGCTGCCATCCGGCAGGAAACGCGGCACGAAGAAGCAGCTGAGTCCGGCGCTACCCTCGCTGCCGGTCTGGGCCAGCACCAGGTGGGCATCGCACTGCGGCGCCGAAAAGAACCATTTATGGCCGACGAGCGCGAATGCGCCCTCGCCTTCTTCGCCGAAGCGGGCTTTGGCGTGTTCCCGATCGAGTGGCGTGGCGCGCGTGGTATTGGCGCGCACGTCGGTGCCGCCCTGCTTTTCCGTCATGCCCATGCCGATCAGGGCGCCGCGCTTCTGCTCCACCGGCAGCGAGCGCGGATCGTAGTCGCGCGACAGGATCTTCGGCAGCCAGCGCGCGGCGATCGCCGGGTTCTGGCGCAGCGCCGGCACCGAGGCATAGGTCATCGTCACCGGACATTGCGAGCCGTTCTCGACCTGGCCGAACAGCAGGTAGGCGGCGGCGCGCGCGACCTGCCTGCCGGGCTGCCCAGCTTCGTTGCGCTCCCACGGCAGCGAATGCGCGCCGTTCTCGATCAGCATGCTCATCAGGCGATGCCAGGCGGGATGGAATTCGATCTCGTCGATGCGCGTGCCGGCGCGGTCAAAATTCAGCAGCCGCGGCGTGAATTCGTTGGCCAGCCGCGCCAGGTCCAGCACCTCGTTGCTGCCCAGCCTGGCGCCGAGCGCGTCCAGCATCTCCGTGGCCCAGCCGGCGCCTTCGCGCTCCAGGCCCTCGCGCAGGGCGGGGTCGCAGCGGAACAGGTTGACGTCGCCGAAGGGCGGCGCCTGGTTGAAGACCTCGTGCGTATCGAATCGGTTCATGGCCGCGTCTCCTTGCGTGGTGTCCAATTGTTGTTGCACGTAAGCATCATGGCTAGGAAGGAAAAGTTTCCTATTTGCACTATATCGGCGACAATGCAGCGGTTCGGCGCCGCAATCGAGTTATCGACAAGGCAACAAGGCTAGCCTAAAGCCTTTTGCCGGGCAAGCACGACCTGTCCGAAACGGCAGCTGCGGGACCTCAAGAGACGGCCAATCAGGCGAACGCATTGTGTTTTTTAATGCTCTTGAGAATCTTTCAGTGATACATTGCCTGTTGATTTGGTACACTCGTGCGGCTCCACCGGAACCCGTCGTTTCGGCCAAGATAAGAAAGCAGATATTTTAATAATGCGCCCCGGTTCACCAGCAGCAGCGAACGAGGATCCGCGCCATGCGCCTGCGGTCCACGGACTGGATGCGCTCATGGAAGCGGCGGGCGACATCGCGTTCCGGATCGACCCCTCCGGCCTGATCCGCCATGCCAGCCGGCGCACCCTGCGCCTGCTCGGCGCCGCCGAACTGCGCGGCACCACCCTGTCCGCCCTCGCCCTCGACGTCGACCAGCCCGCGCTGCGCAACGCCATCGTCGACGCCACTGCGCGCGCCGAACCGGTACTGGTCGAAGCCCGCGTGCGCGCCGGCGAAAAGGATACCTGGTTCGAACTGCGCGTCAGCCTGCTCGACGGCGGCCCGGAGCTGCTGGCGGTCGGGCGCGACATGTCGTCCCAGCGCGCCACCGAGCAGCGCCTGCGCCACATGGCGACCCACGACGCCCTCACCGAACTGCCGAACCGCCTGCTGCTGTCCGACCGCATCCGCATGGTGATCGCGAACGCCCGCCGCTCCGGCCAGGGCTTTTCGGTCGCCACCATCGGCCTGGACGGCTTCAAGAAGGTCAACGACGGCCTCGGCCACCCGGTCGGCGACGCCGTGCTGCGCATGGCCGCCGGCCGCCTGCGCAAGACGCTGCGCGATTCCGACACCCTGGCCCGCGTCGGCGGCGACGAATTCGTCGCGGTCCTGCCAGGCACGTTCAACGAAGCGCAGATCAAGCTGGTCACCGGCCGCCTGCTGGCCGCGCTGCAGTCGCCGTTCGAGATCGACAGCCATACGGTCTACCTGGGCGCCTCGATCGGGGTCTCGGTCTATCCGGACCACGCCGAAGACGAGGTACGCCTGGTGGCCCTGGCCGACAGCGCGATGGGCAGCGCAAAGGAAACCGGCGGGGCCCGCACCGTCACCTACAGCGCGCATACGGCAGGCGAAATGCGCGGCCCGCACCAGCACGACATCTCGCTCGAAGCCGCGATGTTCTCGGCGGTGCGCGAGGGCGAGTTCATGCTGTACTACCAGCCGATCGTCAGCAGCCGCACACGCCGCATCGAAGGTTTCGAGACCCTGATGCGCTGGAAGCACCCGACCCTCGGCATGGTGCCGCCGGTCCGCTTCATCCCGATCGCCGAGACCAATGGCCTGATCAACATGCTGGGCGCCTGGGCGCTGAAGTCGGCGCTGGTGCAGTTGCGCCAGTTCGAGGAAGTCGCCAGGCGCGACCTGTACATCTCGGTAAACATCAGCCCGCGCCAGTTCCGCAACGACCGCTTCCTGTCGGTGCTGGACGATGCCCTCGCCTTTTCCGGCACCCCCGGCGACAAGCTGGTGCTCGAGATCACCGAGGGCACGCTGATGGTCGATCCGGCCCACGCCGAGAGCATCCTCGGCAAGATGGCCGAGCGCCGCGCGCGCATCGCGATCGACGATTTCGGCACTGGTTACTCCTCGCTGGCCTACCTGAAACGCTTCCCCATTTCGGTACTGAAGATCGACCGCGCCTTCATCAAGGACCTGCCCGCGTCCGAGAAGGATGCGGCGATCTGCAACGCCGTGCTCGACCTGGCCAAGCACCTCGACCTGTCGGTCGTGGCCGAAGGCGTCGAGACCGAAGAACAACTCACCTACGTGGAGTCGCGCGGCTGCGACTACGTGCAGGGCTACCTGACCGGAAAGCCCATGTCGGCGCACGTGGCCCTGGCCGCACTGAAGGAAGACCTGTACACCGAGCTGCTGCCGGACGACCTGCGCGCGGGCACACCATGAACCAGACACTCCAACTCGAGCGCTCGCCGAAAGCGGACGCCACCCTCGCCCTGCTGTGGGAGCGTATCCGCCGCCGCGGCGACATGCCCGGCTTCACGCGCGCCATCAACGCCATCCTGGCCTCGATGCGCGGCGAAGACGAGCGCGATTTCTCCATGACCCAGACGGTGCTGTCCGACCCGGTGCTGACCCAGAAGGTGCTGCGCCTGGCGAACAGCGGCATGTACTCGGCCTTCGGCCAGCGCATCAACACCGTCTCGAAAGCCGTGCTGGTGCTGGGCACCGAAGCCATCGGCCACCTGGCGCTGGGCCTGAAGCTGATCGAGGAGCTGAGCAAGTCCACGCCGGATTCGATGCAGGCCCACATCGAGATGGAAAAGGCGGTGCTGGCCGGGATGGTGGCCCAGCAGGTCGCTTCCAAGGCCGACGTGCGCGACCCCGAGGAAGCGGTGGTCTGCTCGATCCTGCACTCGCTGGGTCGGATGATGGTGACCTTCTACCTGCCGGAACGCTGGACCCTGCTCCAGCAGGCCGCGAGCGAAGGCGCGGGAGACGCCGCCGCACTCGACCAGCTCGGCCTGACCCTGGAACAGGTCGGCCGCGCCACCGCCGAACACTGGGGCCTGCCGCGCAACCTGATCGCCGGCATGCGCCGGATCGAACCGGGCGAACGCGGCGACGGTTTCGGCCACGACGACTGGCTGGCCGCGCTGGGCACCATGTCCTCGCAGTGCGCCGAGTCGCTGTGGCACGGCGACGAACAGGGACTCGAACAAGTCGCCCAGCTGGCCTCGAGCTTCGCGCCGATGCTGGGCATCGAGTCGGAGAAGATCGTCGGCGCCATCGAGCAGGCCAAGGTCGAAGCGGCGGCCGACCTCACCATCGCGCCGCTGGCGAACCCGCCCGAGAAGCGCGCCCGCGCCGCCGCCGCGACCCGCATGCGCGATGCCGGCAACAAGATCCTGAAGGCCGGCGTGGCCGAGATGCGCGAAGCGGCCGCCGGCGCGACGCCCGGCCAGATGATGTCGATCGCGCTCGAAACCGCCTACCACGGCCTGTCGTTCACGCGCGCCTTCGGCTTCCTGCGAAGCCGCCGCGAGGGCAAGTACAGCGCCAAGATCGGCCTCGGCGATGGCGCCCGCACCCTGCAACCGAACCTGGTGTTCGACGACACCTACGAGCCGAACGTATTCTTCGCTTCGCTCGGCAGCGACCGCGTGATCTTCATCGAGAACGCACGCGACCCGAAATTCGCCAGCAAGCTGCCCGGCTGGTGGAAAGGTACCCTCGGCTCGGCGCGCTGCTTCGTGATCATTCCGCTGTGCACCCATGGCGAACCAGTCGGCTTCATCTACGGCGACTGGGACGACCGCTTTCCCCAGGTCTTCCTGAGCCAGACCGAATTCGGGCTGCTGAACGATTTGCGGGCGCTGGTGGTGAAGTCGGTGGAGCGCAGGCAGCAGTTGGAGGCGGTGGCTACTCGCGCCTGATTTCCATCGTCCCGTTTGCACCCTCATTCCCGCGAAAGCGGGAATGGCGTTCGGAATAGCCCTCCCACCGCCAGAACAAGCCGGCCGCCCCAGCCGCCAGCACGCTCAAGGCCATCCCCGCCCCATACACCGAACCCGGCCCCAGCCGCTCCCAGCACCACGACATGAACAAGCCCCCGCAAGTACCGCCGATCCCATAGGCGATACTCATGAACAGCGCCTGCCCGCGCGCCTGCAGCGGCCCGCCGAACCAGCGCTGCATCGCGGTGATCGAGGCGCAGTGATGGGCGGCGAAGGTGAAGGCGTGCAGCAGCTGGGCCAGCACCAGCACCGGCAGCCAGCCGGCGCCCAGGCCGATCATGCCGAAGCGCAGTACCGCTACCGCGAACGAGGCCATCATCGTGGTGCGCACGCCGACGCGCCGCAATACGCTGGCCTGGAAATAGAAGAACACTACCTCGGCCAGCACGCCCAGCGACCACATCGTCCCGGTCAGCGCCTTGCCGTAGCCGGCCCGCTCCAGGTACAGGGAGTAGAAGGCATACAGCGAGGTATGCGCGCCCACCATCAGCGCCGCCTGCGCGAAAAAGGCAATCACCGCCGGCTGGCGCAATACCTGCAGCAGGGGCGCCGCGGCGTGCGGACCGTCCAGCCGCGGCGCCTCGCGGATGCGCAGCGACTGCCCCAGCACCAGCAGCAGGACCAGGCCCGCCAGCCAGGGCAGCGCGGCGACCCCGAGGCGGTCGAGCGCGAAGCCGGCCGCCATCACGGCAGCGACGAAGCCCAGCGAGCCCCACAGCCTGACCCGCCCGTAGCGGCTGGTGTCGCCGCGCATCTCGGCCAGCATCAGCGCTTCGGTCAGCGGCCCCTGGGCGCTGGTGAACAGGTTCAGGCAGACCATCGCGACGAAGAAGTGGGCGAAGCCGCGCCCGAAGGCGATGCCGGAGAAGGCCGCCAGTGCCCCGAGCGCCGTCATGCGCAGCACCAGCACGCGCCGGCTAGTGTGGTCGGCAACCCAGCCCCACAAAGTCGGGCCGACGATGCGCATCACCTGGACCAGGGACATCAGGATGCCGACTTCGGCGGCGGTCACGCCGTGGGCGGCGAAATAGAGAGGAGCGTAGGTGGTCAGCGTGCCCATGAACGCGTAATACACGAACAGGAACAGCGCGAAGTTGGCGAGGGGGCGGTACATACGGCGGCCGTCATTCCCGCGACAGCGGGAAGTCAGTTCCGGCAATGCCGGAACCGACGGCGAACTTGGCTCAAATACGCGGCGTGCCGACCCGCACATCCCCGCACTGCGCCCGGTGCATCAGCGCATGGTCGATCAGCACCAGCGCCAGCATCGCCTCGGCGATCGGCGTCGCGCGGATGCCGACGCAGGGGTCGTGGCGGCCGAAGGTTTCGACGCTGACGGGCTTGCCGTCCTTGTCGATCGAGCGGCGTGGCGTGCGGATCGACGAGGTCGGCTTGATCGCGATCGAGACCGTGATGTCCTGGCCGGTCGAGATCCCGCCCAGCACGCCGCCGGCGTTGTTGCCGACGAAGCCTTCCGGGGTCAGCTCGTCGCCATGCTCGGAACCCTTCTGCGCCACCGACAGGAAACCGGCGCCGATCTCGACGCCTTTCACCGCGTTAATGCCCATCATGGCGTAGGCGATGTCGGCGTCCAGCTTGTCGTACAGCGGCTGGCCGAGGCCGACCGGGACGTTCTTCGCCACCACGTCGATGCGCGCGCCGATCGAGTCGCCGGCGCGGCGCAGGTCGTCCATCGCGATTTCCATGCGCGCGATCAGGTCGGCGTCCGAGGTCGCGGCGAAGAAGGGGTTCGCATGCACGTGCTCGAAGGACTGGAACGGGACCGGGATGTCGCCGAGCTGGGACATGCAACCCATGAACTCGGTGCCGTAGTGCTCGCGCAGCCATTTCCTGGCAATCGCGCCGGCGCCCACCACCGGCGCGGTCAGGCGCGCCGACGAACGGCCGCCGCCGCGCGGATCGCGCACCCCATACTTGTGCCAGTAGGTGTAGTCGGCGTGGCCGGGGCGGAAGGTATCGGCGATGTTGCCGTAGTCCTTGCTGCGCTGGTCCTCGTTCGGGATCAGCAGCGCGATCGGGGTGCCGGTGGTCACGCCCTCGTAGACGCCGGACAGGATCTGCACGCGGTCGGCTTCCTGGCGCTGGGTCACGTGGCGCGAGGTGCCGGGCTTGCGACGGTCCAGCTCGGGCTGGATATCGGCCTCGGAAAGAGCGAGCCCTGGCGGGCAGCCATCGATGACGCAGCCGATGGCCGGGCCATGCGACTCGCCGAAAGTGGTGACGGAAAACAGCTTGCCAAAGGTATTACCGGACATGGATGCGTGAGTTAAGTAAACGGAATGGACGATTCTACCAGCAGGACCCAAACCATGGTGGCGAGGGGTCGCGGAACAACGCTTTCGATGTTGCCGTAGAGAATTTTTTTCCTGTCGAGCTGGCAACTCAGATATACTAGATTTCATTGTTCCATGCCAACCTGGAGATACCGCAATGCCCGCACCGACGACGCCTCAGGGCCAGGCGCAGGACGACGAACTGGTGTTCGTCGACGAAGCGCCGGCAGCCTCCGGCGCCCCGGACAACGAAGCCGGCAGCGCCGGCGCGTGGCGGGTGCTGATCGTCGACGACGACGCCGACGTCCACTCGACGACCACCTTTGCCCTCGGCAGCCTCGAACTGCACGGCCGCAAGCTCGCCTTCCTGCATGCCTACTCGGCCGCCGAGGCGCGCGCCCTGCTGGAGCGTGAAGGCGACATCGCCGTGGTCCTGCTCGACGTCGTCATGGAAGAGGCGGACGCCGGCCTGCACCTGGTGCGGTACATCCGCGAAACCCTGGGCCGGCACGACCTGCGCATCATCCTGCGCACCGGCCAGCCCGGCTACGCGCCCGAGATGGACGCCATCCGCGGCTACGACATCAACGATTACCGGACCAAGTCCGAACTCACGCGCACCAAGCTCTACACCTCGGTGGCGTCGGCGATCCGTGCCTACGAACAGATCAGCGCGCTGGAAGCCAGCCGCCAGGGCCTGGCCGAGGTGGTGCGCGCCAACGCCGAGCTGATGGCGCTGCGCACCGTCGGCGGCATGGCGGACGGCATCCTGCGCGAAGCGGCCCGCCTGATCGGCCAGCCCGCGCCCGGCCTGATGTGCGCCTGCCTCGGCGGCCTGCAGGCGGCGGCATGGCAGGTGCTGGCGGCCACCCACGACAAGGCTGCGCTGGCGCCGACCGGCATGCTGGCCGCCGGCAGCGACCCTGCCGCGGCCGCGATCCGCCAGACCCTCCTCGAACAGCGCCACGTGTTCGGCGAGCGCTACCTGACCCTGTATTTCGGCGGCAAGGCCCACTGCGACTTCGCCGCCTGGATCGAGCTGGAGCGTCCGCTCGATCCGCTGCGCCGCGGGCTGCTGGAGTTGTTCGCGTCGAATATCGCGGTCGGCCTCGACAACGTGGCCCTGCTGACCGACCTCCAGCGCGCCGCCTTCTACGACCCGCTGACCGGCCTGCCGAACCGCACCCGCCTGGTCGAACTGCTCGACGAAGGCATCACCCGCAACGCCGACATGGCGGACGAGGTCGTGTGCCTGATCGACCTCGACCACTTTGCCGAGATCAACGACGCCCTCGGCCACCAGTTCGGCGACGCCCTGCTGGTCGCGGTGGCCCAGCGCCTGCGCGCCCTGCTCGATCCGCGCCTTCAGCTGGCGCGCATCGGCAGCGATATCTTCTGCGTGCTGGGCGACGCCGCCGCGGTCGATCCGGAAGCGATCCGCGCCCTGTTCGCGGCGCCCTTCTCGATCGAGGGCCAGGACCTGCAAGTCTCGATCACCCTTGGCCTCGTGCGCATGCTCGAGCACGACGGCAGCGGCGCCGACGCCCTCAAGGACGCCGACATCGCCCTCAAGCGCGCCAAGAGCCGCCAGCGCGGCGGCCACTTCTACTTCTCGCGCGGCATGGGCGTGGAGATCCGCGAACGGGTGCGCCTGATGCACGCGCTGCGCAGCGGCTTCGCGCGCGGCGAACTGTTCCTGGCCTTCCAGCCCCAGGTCGAACTGGGCGCCCACCGTCCCTTCGGCGCCGAAGCCCTGCTGCGCTGGCGTACCGAGGATGGACGCCTGGTGCCGCCCGACCGCTTCATCCCGATCGCCGAGTCGTCGGGCCTGATCATCGAGATCGGCGAATGGGTGCTGCGCCAGGCCTGCGCCGAGCTGATGCGCCTGCGCGCGGCCGGCTACCTGGACTTCACGATGTCGATCAACGTCTCCCAGGTGCAGTTCCGCCACCCGGGCTTCCTCGACATGCTGCGCACGGCGCTGCTCGAAACCGGCGCGCCGCCGGAGCGGGTCGAACTGGAAATCACGGAATCGATGGCGATGGAAGAGCCGGACCTGCTGATCGAGCGTCTCGACGCGATCAAGCGCACCGGCGTCTCGATCGCGATCGACGACTTCGGCACCGGCTTCTCGTCGCTGTCCTACCTGCAGCGCCTGCAGGTCGACCGCCTGAAGATCGACCGCGCCTTCGTCACCGAGATCACGGGCTCGGCGCGCGGCAGCAGCATTGCGGAAATGGTGATCGAGCTGGGTCGGAACCTCGGGCTGTCGATCATCGCCGAGGGTGTGGAGGACGAGCGCCAGGCGCAGATCCTGCAGGCGCTGGGCTGCCCGCTGGCGCAGGGTTTCCTGTTTTCGCGGCCGCTGGCGCCGGAACAACTGCTGGAGTGGCTGGGGGCGGATGCGCTGACGCGCGCGGCTTGAATATCAACTACGTCGTTCCCGCGCAGGCGGCAACCCAAGTTCGCCGCGAACTGACGGCGCCTGCCTGCACTACCCAAGCAAACCTGGATCCCCGCCTGCGCGGGGATGACGGTCTTCAGGCCAACACTCAGTCGTCAGCCGCCTGCTCCGCCGGCCAATCCCGAATATAAGCCTTCAACATCCGGTTCTCGAAACTCTGCGCCTCCAGCACCGCCTTGGCGACGTCATAGAACGAGATCACGCCCAACAGGGTGCGGGCGTTCATCACCGGCAGGTAGCGCGCATGCTTTTCCAGCATGATGCGGCGGACCTCGTTGACCTCGGTGTCCGGGGTCACGGTGATCGGGCTGTCGTCCATGTGCTTGCGCACGCTGCCGGCGGCGGTTGCGCTGCCGAAGGTATTGACGGCCTGGATCACTTCGCGGAAGGTCAGCATGCCGACCAGGTCGCCGTATTCCATGACCACCAGAGAACCGATATCGCGCTCCGCCATCGTCGCCGCGGCGTCGGCCAGCGGCGTGTCCGGAGACACCGTGTAAAGGATATCGCCTTTCACCTGCAGGATTTCAGATACTTTCATAGTGGTCACCATGTCGTGGGTACGTGGTACGGGAGCGCTGGGAACGAGAGAGCTGGACACTGGATTCGGAGGTACTTGGACCTTATTCAACACATAACGCCGACTCTAGCCTATGCCTTCCGAAAAAGCCATACTTGCGCGCTAACAAACTTGCACAAATGATGATTTAAGGCTCTTGGCGATGTCGCATTGCTATCGGCTGGTGGTAGGATGCCGCTCGTCACCATCACTACGGATGAACAGATCATGAGCGGTCCCAGGTATCCCGGCTTCGACACCCTGTCCCTGCACGCCGGCGCCAGCCCCGACCCGGCCACCGGCGCGCGCGCCACGCCGGTGTATTTCACGTCCTCGTTCGCGTTCCGCGATGCGGACCACGCGGCCTCGCTGTTCAATATGGAACGCGCCGGCCACGTCTATTCCCGCCTCTCGAACCCGACCAATGCCGTGCTCGAGGAACGCATCGCCGCCCTCGAAGGTGGCGTGGCCGGCATCGCCACCGCCAGCGGCCAGGCCGCGCTGCACCTGGGCCTGTCCACCATCGCCGGCGCCGGCAGCCACGTGGTCGCCTCGCGCGCCCTCTACGGCGGCTCGCACAACCTGCTGGCCTACACCCTCAAGCGCTTCGGCATCGACACCAGCTTCGTCGATCCGCGCGACCTCGACGCCTGGCGCGCCGCGATCCGCCCGGAAACCAAGGTGCTGTTCGGCGAAACCCTCGGCAACCCGGGCCTGGACGTGCTCGACGTCCCGCGGGTGGCCGCACTCGCCCACGAGCACGACCTGCCGCTGATGGTCGATGCCACCCTCAGCACGCCCTGGCTCATGAGACCCTTCGATCACGGCGCCGACCTGGTGCTCCACTCGGCAACGAAATTCCTGTGCGGGCACGGCACCGCGATCGGCGGCCTGCTGGTCGACGGCGGCAGCTTCGACTGGCAGCGCGCCCATGCGCGCACGGGACGCTTCGCCGAACTGTGCGAACCGTATGAGGGCTTCCATGGCATGGTGTTCGCCGAGGAGTCCACGGTCGCTGCCTTCGCCCTGCGCGCGCGCCGCGAAGGCCTGCGCGACTTCGGCGCGGCGATGAGCCCGCACAACGCCTTCGCCATCCTGCAAGGCATCGAAACCCTGGGCTTGCGCATGGAGCGCCACGTCGCGAACACGCGCAAGCTGGTCGAATTCCTGGCCAGCCACCCGGCGGTGGAATCGGTGGTCTGGCCCGAGCTCGACAGCCACCCCGACCACGAGCTGGCCAAGACCCTGCTGCCGCGCGGCTGCGGCGGCGTGTTCTCCTTCCACCTGCGCGGCGGACGCGCGGCCGGCAAGCGCTTCGTCGACGGCCTGAAGCTGTTCTCGCACCTGGCCAATGTCGGCGATGCGAAATCGCTGGCGATCCACCCCGCCTCGACCACCCATTTCCGGGTTCCCGCCGACCAGCTGGCCGCGGCCGGGGTCGGCGAAGGCATGATCCGGCTGTCGGTCGGCCTCGAAGATGCCGACGACCTGATCGAAGACCTGACGCGCGGGCTGAAGCTGGCCCAGAAGGGAGCCTGAAATGATTTACGAGATCAGCGGCGCCCCGGCCTATGCCTACACGGGCGGCAAGGCCTTCGATACCCGCCAGCCCACCATCGTCTTCCTGCACGGCGCCCAGAACGACCACTCGGTGTGGGCCCTGCAGAGCCGCTGGTTCGCCTGGCACGGCTGGAACGTGCTGGCGCCCGACCTGCCCGGCCACGGCCGCAGCGGCGGTCCGGCCCTCGGCAGCGTCGAGGCGATGGCCGGCTGGCTGCTGGCCCTGCTGGATGCGGCCGGCGCCGGCCAGGCCGTGCTGGCCGGCCACAGTATGGGCTCCCTGATCGCGCTGGAAGCCGCCCACCGCGCGCCCGGCCGGGTGACGGGCCTGGCCCTGCTCGGCACGACCTGGCCGATGAAGGTGTCCGACACCCTGCTCGCCGCCTCGAAGGACCGGCTGCAGGACGCGATCGACATGGTCAACATCTGGTCGCACACCGGTCCGCTGCCGCGGCCGGCCTGCCCGGCGCCCGGCTTTTCCGTCACCGGCCTGTCGCGCCGCCTGATGCAGCGCCTGGCCGAGCAGAACCCGGACCAGCTCTTCCACACCGACTTTTCGGCCTGTAATGCCTACGCCAACGGCGGCGCGGCGGCGGCCGGCGTCGCCTGCCCGACCCTGTTCGTACTGGGTACGCGCGACATCATGACCCCGCCGCGTTCCGCGCAAGCGCTGACGTCAGCCATCAGCCATGGCAAAATCGTCAGCGTGGATGCCGGCCACGCCATGATGGCCGAGCAGCCGGATGCGGTGCTCGACGCGCTGATCGCCTTCGCCGAAGCCCGCCGACGATAAGAGGAGACCTCGAGATGGCGGCCGTTCGCTACAGCAGCTTTGCGGAGTTCTATCCTTACTACCTGACCCAGCACGACAACCGCCTGTGCCGGCGCGCCCATTTCATCGGGACCTCGTCGGCCATCGCCGCGATCGCCCAGTACCTCGACAGCCTGAACCCCTGGTGGCTGCTGTTCGCGCTGGCAAGCGGCTATGGCGGGGCCTGGATCGGCCACTTCGTCTACGAAAAGAACCGCCCGGCGACCTTCGGCAATCCCTGGTGGTCGTTCCGGGCGGACTGGGTGATGTACTGGCAGATGCTGACCGGGAAGCTCAGCTGGTAACGTTGACGAGGCTGAGCAGGCCGTCGGCGGAAGCCTGTTTCAGGTCCGCATCGGCGGCGGCGATCGCCTCCCTGGTCAACTCGGCGGCATCCTGCACGCCGAAAGCCTGGTTGCGGCCGGCCGTCTTGGCCAGGTAGAGGCAGAGGTCCGCCAGGTGGACCAGCTGCTCCCAGCCGGGAGCCGCCTCGCTGCCGCCCGGGTTCGGGCAGAAGCCGATCGATACGGTGATGGTCAGCTCGCGCTCCTCGGCGACGATGGCCGTGCCGGACACCGCCGCCAGCAGGCGGGCGCAGACCTGGCGCGCCTCGTCGGTGGCGACGCCGGGCAGGTAGGCCAGGAATTCCTCGCCGCCCCAGCGGATCAGCACATCCTGTTCGCGCAGCGCCCCCGCCAGGCGCGCGGCCACGTTCTTTAGGACCACGTCGCCGGCCCCGTGGCCGAAGCGGTCGTTGATGGATTTGAAGTGATCGACGTCGAGCAGGAGGAAGACGCCGCCGGCCTTGTCTTCGCCGCGGCTGCGCTGGGCGTGCAGTTGCGGCACGACCTGCTCGTAGAAATAGTGGCGGTTGAACAGGCCGGTGAGCGAGTCGCGGGTGCTCTGCAGGAACAGCTGCTCGTTCTTCAGCTTCAGCGTGGCGTTCGCCTTCCTGACGCGGGTGTACAGCAGGGCGATCAGGACGACCGCGGCCAGGGTCGTCGCGCTGAGCAGGACCCACATGCGGCGCAGGCGCTTGACGTTGGCCAGTTCGGCCGCCCTCAACTCGCTTTCGTGGTGCAGTGCGGCCAACTCGGCCTGCTTCTTCTGGACCGCGTAGGCACGCTGCAGCGCCTGGTAGGACAGCTGCTTTTCCTTGCGCCAGGCGGCCAGCGATACCGAGCCGGCCTTCTCGTAGATCGTCAGCGCGTCGTCGCCCCAGCCCACCTGGTTCAGCGCGTGGCCGTAATCCAGCAGCATGCGCACATAGCGCTCGTCGCCCTGCATGCCGGCCAGCGCCTTCTCGACCATGGCGCGGCCGCCGGCGATGTTGCGGAAATAGATGGTGGCGATGCCGAGCTGGAAGGACGCGAGCCGGCTGCCGGTGTCGTCCTCGTATTCGCGCGCGATGCGCAGCGCCGCTTCGCTGGTGCGGGCCGCTTCGCCGAAGCGGCGCGACTGGATATAGAGCTCGGCCAGGTTGGCCATCGGCACCGCCAGGCTCTCGCGGGCCTGCAGCTTTTCGAGGGTCTCGACGGCCGCCAGCAAGGCCTTCTCGGCGCGCTTCTGGTTGCCGGCGCGGGCGGCGGCCGCGTATTCCGTCAGCCTGGCATGGGCCAGCTGGGCCGGGATGCCGCGGCTCCTGGCGATGGACACCAGTTCGTCGCTCAGCGACAGGGCCTGGGCCGCGCCGGCGGTGCCATTGCCGGCCAGCAGGCGCACGTGTTCGCGCAGCGCCATCGACAAGGCGTCCGGGTCGCCGCCCGCACGGGCCAGGACCACCGCGCGCGTCATGAAGTCGAGGGCAGCGTCGAGGCGGCCTTCCTGGTCGGCCAGCAGCCCCTGGGCGACCAGGGCGCGGGTCTGCAGGTGGACGTCGCGGCTGTCGGCGGCCAGTGCGGCGCCGTCGTCCACCAGGCGGCGCGCCGCATCCTGGTCGTGCACCAGCCTGGACAGCACCAGGCCGTGGTTGAGCATGGCCTTGGCCAGCAGGTTATCGTCGTGGGATTCGCGGGCGATCTGTTCCGCCTGGACGGCGGCATTCAAGGCTTCGTGCTTGCGCCCGCGCCAGAACCAGGCGCGGCTGCTTTCCACCAGTACCAGGCCCAGTTGCGGTCCGCTGCGCCCTTCCTTCAGCACCTCGAGCTTGCGCAGGGCGTCGAGGGGCATGACATAGGCTTCCTCGCGGGCATTGATCAGCTCGTGATTGAATTCGTACTGGTCGTCGCCGGCATGGGCCAGCGCAGTCCAGCACAGGAACAGCAGGCCCAGGAGCAAGCGGCGCACAACCATGTGGTCTCCAAACGTATGCCGAGAATAGTAACATCAGGCAACGCAAGATTCCACAATTCAACTATATCCCCAGCGAAACAAACTGGAACTGTTGGCGAACAGCAACTTGAACAGCGGGCTAGGTGTGAAGTTGCAAGAGGTTGTTTCGGCTGGATGAGAGCCTGGACATCGGTGCTTTGCCGCCGATGCCCTGGTGCGGGCGGTGCCAGTTGTAGTGATGGTTCCACTGACGCAGCATGTTTGTTCGCTCGTCAGAGTTCTTGTAGACGAAGCCGTAAGCCCATTCACGTAGTGCCGACTGGATGAAACGCTCGGCCTTGCCGTTCGTTTGTGGCCGGTAGGGCCGTGTATAGCGGTGCTTGAGTTCCAGGGCTGCRCAGACACGGCTGAAGCTCTTGGCGCGGAAGGCCGAGCCGTTGTCGGTCAGGAGTGCCTTCGGCCTGGCGCCCAGCGACGAGTAATACGCGTAGGCGTTGGTCAGGAAGCGGCATGCGTTCTCCTGCGACTCGTCGGGATACAGCTCGGTGTAGGCGATCCGTGCATGGTCATCGATAGCGACAAACAGCACTTCCCAGCCGGCGCCGCGGCTGCGGTCACGGCGGTCGCCAGTCGCGCGGTGTCCGGTCTTTTCAATGCGCCCGAGTTTCTTGGTGTCGATGTGGATCAGGTCCCCTGGTCGCTCATGTTCATAGCGCTGCACCGGTTCTGCCGGCTCCAGGTCGGACAGGCGCGCCAGGCCGGCACGAGTCAGCACCCGGCTCACTGTCGCCTTCGATAGCGACAGATACTCGGCGATGCGCGCTTGCGTCATGCGCTTCCTGCGCAGCTCCACGATGGTCAGCGCTTTTGCTGCGTCGATGGCACGTGGGCTGCAAGCTGGACGGGACGACCGGTCGACCAGCGCAGTGCGTCCTTCGGCCAGAAAACGGCCAACCCACTTGCGAACTGTGGCGCTACTGACGCCATACAACTGGGCGGCTTGAGCGGCCACCAGSCCACCTTTGAGGACRTCTTCGACCATTTCGACTCGACGGATGAAGGTCAATCGGGCATTCTTATGGATGTTCATTCGGTTGGTCACTTTGAAAACTGGGGGTTTGGCGATTTCCAGTTTCTCAAATCCAATCCGAATGAACCAGAACAACCTATTGAAACATCACAGCTAGGCGGAGAAATGCGCCGCCAGGGTCTGGTCCAGCCCGCGCTCCACCGCCGCCTCGACCCGGCGCGCCAGCGTGGCCGTATCCAGCGCCAGCGGCGAAACCTGGGCAGTCTCGCCCGAAGCCGCGCCCGGCGCGGGCGGGCCCTCGACACCGGCGCCGCCGAACACGAACAGGCGGTAGACGTCGGACAGGCGGATCAGGCCGGGATCGACCAGCAGCACCCAGCCGTCGCCGCCCTGGCGCGCGCCGCGCCCCCAGATCGCCTTGACCGTCTCCTCCGCATGCACCCGGCCCACCCAGCCGACCGCCACCATCTGTTCGAGCAGCAGGGTCATCTCGTCGTAGCCGATGCGGGTGTGGGCGCGGATCTGGGCGCCGGTCGCCAGCGCGGTGCCGGTGGTCGCGGCGGCGCCGTGCAGCACCTTCAGGATCGCCATCGCATCGACGAAGGCGCCGCCCGGCACCGGCTCGTACCACCAGCGCTCGTACTTCACCACCGGCAGCGCGGCGGTGAGCAGGGCGCCTACCAGGGTGATCAGCCACGACAGGTACAGCCACAGCAGGAACAGCGGCAGCGCCGCCAGCGCGCCGTAGATGATGGCGTAGGTCGGGAACTGGCGGATGAAGATGGCGAACACGCGCTTGGCGATCTCGAAGGCGATCGCCGCCACCAGCCCGCCCCACAGGGCGTCGCGCCAGTCGACCCAGCGGTTCGGCACGGTCATGTAGAGCAGCGTGTAGGCGCCGGTGGTCAGCGCCACCGACATCGCGGTATAGAACAGGGTGCCGATGAAGGGAATCGCGCTCATCAGGCCCGTGGTGGCGCTGAACAGCTGGGAGGTGAGGGTCAGCGAAATACCGAACAGCAGCGGCCCGAGCGTCACCAGGGCCCAGTAGATCAGCACCCGCTGCACCAGCGGGCGCGGGCGCTTGACCCGCCAGATCTGGTTGAAGGCGCGCTCGATCATGCCGATCATGGCCGCCGTGGTCAGCACCAGGGCCACCGCGCCGACCGCCGACAGCTTGGTCGCCTTGCTGGCAAACTGGGTCAGGTTCGAGGTGATCGTGTTGGCGATCGCCTTCGGCATCACCATCTGCACGAAGTAATGGTCGAGCGAGGAGCGCAGCTGGCCGAAGATCGGGAAGGTGGTGAAGATCGCCAGCACGATGGTCAGCAGCGGCACCAGCGCCAGCGTGGTGGTGAACGTGAGGCTGCCGGCCACCTGCGGCAGCTTCTCGGTCAGCAGGCGGCGGCGCGCGAAACGCACCAGGTCGCGGACCTCGGCCCAGGTCAGGCCGCGCACCTTGTCGACGCCGACGTTGATCATCTCGCTGGTGGAACGGGAAATACTGGAGACGGTTTTGGAAAGCATTGGACCCTGGTAGCGGCGCGCGGTCATGACGCGCTTCGTGTCATATTATAAAGCGCCCTATAATACCAACGATGAACCCAACCAATCCGATCATCCTCGTCCTCTATTACTCTCGACATGGCAAGACACGCAAGCTCGCCGAACTCATTGCCCAGGGCGTGGAGAGCGTCCCCGGCGCGGAGGCGCGCCTGCGCACCGTGCCGGCGGTGTCGACGGTGGCCGAAGCCACCGAACCGGACATCCCACGCAGCGGCGCTCCCTACGTCGAGCTCGAGGACCTGGCGGAATGCGCCGGACTGGCCCTGGGTTCGCCCACCCGGTTCGGCAATATGGCGGCGGCGATGAAGTACTTCCTCGACGGGACCTCGGCACAATGGCTGTCCGGCACCCTGTCGGGCAAGCCGGCTGCCGTCTTCACCTCCACCGGCAGCCTGCACGGCGGCCAGGAATCGACCCTGCTGTCGATGATGATTCCGCTGCTGCACCACGGCATGATGGTGATGGGCCTGCCCTACACCATGCCGGAACTGATGACCACCGAAAGCGGCGGCAGCCCCTACGGCGCGACCCACTGGTCCGGCGTGGACGGCAACCGCCCGATCACGGACGACGAGAAGCGGCTCGCGGTCGCGCTGGGCCGGCGCCTGGCGCTGGCGAGCCGCAAGCTGCAGGGGATGGAGTAGGACATGCAAGTGCATCGGGTATTCCACACGGGGGCGGTGACCAGCCTGGTCATCCTGTGCGTCTGGCTGCTTGCCTGGGAAATCGCGGTCGCCCCGCTGCACCCGGGCGGCTCTCTGCTGGCGCTGAAAGCGCTGCCGCTGCTGCTGCCGCTGCGCGGCGTGATCAAACGCGACCTGTACACGCTGCAGTGGTCGTCGATGGTCATCCTCATCTATTTCGTCGAAGGCGTGGTGCGCGCCTGGAGCGACAAGACCGACATCTCGCGCATCATGGCGCTGGGCGAGGTGCTGCTGGTGGTCTCCTATTTCGTGTTCGCCCTGCTCTACCTGCGCCCCTACAAGAAACAGGCCCAGAAGCTGGCGAAGGAGCTGCTCGACAAGGTAAAAGTACCGCATGACTGATTCCGTATCCGATCTCTTCCTGGCCCATTGCCGCGAGCTGATCGGCGTCGAGCACGTCCTCACCGACGAGGCCGACGTCGCCCCCTACCTGACCGACTGGCGCGGCCGCTTCACCGGCCGTGCGCGCGCCGTGTTGCGCCCCCTCGATGCCGCCCAGGTGGCCGGCCTGGTGCGCCTGTGCGCCGCCCACCGCGTGCCCATCGTCCCGCAGGGCGGCCGCACCGGCCTGGTGGTCGGCAGCGTGCCCGACGAATCCGGCCACGCCGTGGTGCTGTCGCTGCGCCGCCTGAACCGCATCCGTGCCGTCGATCCGGTCAACCGCACCATGACGGTGGACGCCGGCTGCATCCTGCACGACATCCAGCAGGCCGCGAGCCATCACGGCATGCTGTTCCCGCTGTCGCTGGCGGCCGAGGGCAGCTGCACCATCGGCGGCAACCTGGCGACGAATGCCGGCGGCACCGGCGTCCTGCGCTACGGGAATACGCGCGAGCTCTGCCTCGGCCTCGAGGTCGTCACCGCCCGCGGCGAGCTGTGGGACGGCTTGCGCGGCCTGCGCAAGGACAATACCGGCTACGACCTGCGCGACCTGTACATCGGCGCCGAAGGCACCCTCGGCGTGATCACCGGCGCCGTGCTCAAGCTCTTCCCGCAGCCGAAGGCGGGCATCACCGCCCTCGTGGCCCTCGACTCCTGCCGCGATGCCCTGGCGCTGCTGGGCCTGGCCCAGGACACCGCCGGCCCGACCCTGACCGGCTACGAACTGATGAGCGACGTCTGCCTGCGCCTGGTCGGCAAGCACTTCCCCGACCTGCCGCGGCCCTTCCCGCAGACCCACCCCCAGTACGCCCTGCTCGAACTGTCCAGCCACGAGTCGGAGCAGCACGCGGTGCGCCTGCTGGAAGAGACCATCGAACGCGCGCTGGAAGCCGGCCTGGCCCAGGACGCCGTGGTGGCGACCTCGATCGCCCAGTCGCGCGCGCTGTGGGCGATCCGCGAGCACATCCCGCTGGCCCAGGCCGCGGACGGCAAGAACATCAAGCACGACATCTCGGTGCCGATCTCGCGCATCGCCGACTTCGTCGAAAAGACCGACGTCCTGCTCGAACACGCCTGGCCCGGCGTGCAGGTGGTCTGCTTCGGCCACCTGGGCGACGGCAACCTGCACTACAACATCGCGCCGCCCGAGGGTACGCCGCACGAAGCCTTCCTCGCCTATCAGGGCGACGTCAACCGCATCGTGCACGACAGCGTGGCGGCCTTCGCCGGATCGATTTCCGCCGAGCACGGCATCGGCGCCCTGAAACGCGACGAACTGCCACGCTACAAGGCCCAGGTCGAACTCGACCTGATGCGTGCGATCAAGGCCGCGCTGGACCCGCTGGGCATCATGAACCCTGGCAAAATCCTTTGACCGGAGATCCTTCATGATGCGCGCTTTCCTCCTCGCCGCCGCCCTGCTGCCCGCCGCCGTGCAGGCCCAGGACGTGTACAAATGCTCGCACGAGGGCAAGACCAGCTACACCGACCAACCCTGCGTGCAAGGCGCGTCGAAAGCCCTGCCGCCACCGCCGGCCGGCATCTCGATCTCGGACCAGATCGGTCTGCAGGGCGGCGACGCCCGCACCCTGCTGGAACTGGAAAAGGCCCGCATCGCCCGCGACAAGGCAGCCGAGAAGCAGGGCCGCGTCGAGGTCCGCCAGGCCAGAGCGGCCCAGGCCCAGCGCAAGAAATGCGACAAGCTGCGCCTGCGCCGGAAGTGGGCGGAAGAAGACCTGGCGCGTACCGCGCATGGGCCGAAGCATGAGGCGGCGGGCATCAAACTGAGGCGCCAGGCCGAGGCCCTGGCGGTGGAATGTCCGGCCTAGGGCTGCTGTCGCGCTGGCTGCTGTTCGGCGAGTGGCGCGCGCATCCGATGCGCGCCCTGCTGGCCGTGGCCGCGATCGCGGTCGGCGTCGCCATGGGCTTCGCCATCCACCTGATCAATGCCGCCGCCTTCAATGAATTCTCGGCCGCCATCCAGAGCCTGGCCGGCCAGGCCGACCTGCAGGTGAGCGGGCGCGAAGCCCAGTTCGACGAAAGCATCTATCCGCGCCTGGCCACCCATGAAGGCGTGGCACTGGCCTCGCCGGTGCTGGAACTCGACGCCGCCCTGGCCGGCAGGCCGGGTGCGCTGAAGATCGTCGGCCTCGACGCGCTGCGCGCCGGCTACGTCTCGCCCGACCTGGCCGGCGTCCCGCAAAAAGGACGCGGCGCCGACGTGCTGGCCGACGACACCCTCTTCCTTTCGCCGGCGGCCCAGAGCTGGCTCGGCGCGCAGGCCGGCGCCACCTTGCTGCTGCGCGCCGGCACGCAGGATGTGCCGCTGCGCGTGGCCGGCCCCATCCTGCGCGCCCGCAGCGGCCAGCGCCTGGGCGTGATGGACATCGGCGCCCTGCAGTGGCGCTTCCACCAGCTCGGCAAGCTGTCGCGGATCGACCTCAAGCTGCGCGACGGCGTCGACCGCGCCGCCTTCGAGCGCGGCCTGGCGCGCGAGCTGGAACGCGATTTCCCGGGGCGCTTCACGGTGGCGGCGCCGAACGACGCCAACCAGGAAAGCCGCAACAATAACCTCAGCCGCGCCTACCGCGTCAACCTGACGGTGCTGGCCCTGGTGGCGCTGTTCACCGGCGCCTTCCTGGTGTTCTCGACCCAGGCCCTGTCCGTGCTGCGGCGGCGCAGCCAGTTCGCGCTGCTGCGCGTGCTGGGCCTGCCGCGCCGGCTGCTGCTGCGCCAGGTGCTGGTCGAAGGCGCCAGCCTGGGCGTGATCGGTTCGCTTCTCGGGATCGGCGCCGGTTACGGACTGGCCGCCGCGGCGCTGGCCTTCTTCGGCGGCGACCTCGGCGCCGGCTACTTCCCCGGCGTGAAGCCGACCGTGCAATTCACGCCCGTCGCGGCGAGCGTGTTCTTCCTGCTCGGCCTGGGCGTGGCCCTGCTGGGCTGCGCGGCGCCGGCCTGGGAAGCGGCACGCGCCCGGCCCGCCGTCGCCCTCAAGTCCGGCAACGACGAGACTGCTTTGGCCCGCCTGGCGCGCATCTGGCCTTCGCTGCTCTGCCTCGGCGCGGCCGCGGCCTGCGCCTTCGCCCCGCCGGTGTTCGGGCTGCCGCTGTTCGGCTACTTTGCCGTGGCCCTGCTGCTGATCGGCGGGATCGGCCTGATGCCGCGCCTGGCGGCCAGCAGCTTCCGCTTGCTGAACCGGCTGCACATGCGGCGCGGCTCAGGGCATCCGGACCGCGCGCCGTCGCCGGTGCTGTCGCTGGCGCTGGCGCGGCTGGCGAATGCGCCGGGCCAGGCCTCGATCGCCCTCGGCGGCGTGCTGGCCAGCTTCAGCCTGATGGTCGCGATGGGCATCATGGTGGCCAGCTTCCGCATCTCGGTGGACGACTGGATGCTGCACATCCTGCCGGCCGACCTCTACGTGCGCACCGCCAGCGGCGGCAATACCGGCGGCCTCGGGCCCGCCGAACAGGCGGCGATCGCATCGCTGCCCGGCGTCGCCCGGGCGACCTTCCTGCGCACCCGCCCGCTGTCGCTCGATCCGGCGCGGCCGAACATCACGCTGGTCGCGCGCGACATCGATGCCGCCGATCCGGGCCGCCTGCTGGCCCTGGTCGGCGCGAGCGCCTCGGCGCCGGCCGGCGAACTGCCGGCATGGGTGTCGGAAGCCATGAGCGACCTGTACGGCATGCACGTCGGCCAGCGGATCGAACTGCCGCTGGGCGGCCGCAAGCAAGGCTTCTTCGTGGCCGGCGTCTGGCGCGACTACGCCAACCAGTCCGGTTCGGTGATCGTCAGGCTGGCGGACTACCGGCGCCTGACCGGCGATACCATCGTCACCGATGCCGCGCTGTGGGCCGCCGAAGGCAGCCAGACCGAGTCCATCGCCGCGCGGCTGCGCGCCCTGCCCTTCGGCGCCATCCTGCAGCTGGCCAGCCCCGGCGAGATCCGCGCCGCCAGCCTGCGCATCTTCGACCGCAGCTTTGCCGTCACCTATCTGCTGGAGGCGATCGCGATCGCGATCGGGCTGTCCGGCGTGGCCGCCACCTTCTCGGCCCAGACCCTGGCGCGGGCCCGCGAGTTCGGCATGCTGCGCCACGTGGGCGTATCGCGCGGCCAGGTGCTGCGCATCCTGGCGCTGGAGGGCGGCTCGCTGACCGTGCTGGGGGTGGCCACCGGCTTCGCCCTCGGCCTGCTGATCAGCCTGATCCTGGTCTACGTGGTGAACCCGCAATCCTTCCACTGGACCATGCAGCTGCACCTGCCCTGGGCATTGCTCGGGAGCGTGGCCGCGGTGCTGGTGGCGGCCTCGGTCGCCACCGCGCTGGTGTCGGGCCGCTATGCGCTGTCCGGCGGGCCGGTGCGGGCGGTGAGGGAGGACTGGTGATGCGCCTGCTCCGCCTTCTGCTCCTCGCGCTGTCGATGCTGGGCGGCGCCGCCAATGCGGGCCCGCCGCAATTCGCGCCGGTGACGCCCGGCCGCACGCTCCAGTTCCCGCAGGACTACGGCGCCCATCCCGAGCACCGCACCGAATGGTGGTACGTGACCGGCTGGCTGAACACGCCGGACGGCAAGCCGCTCGGCTTCCAGGTGACCTTCTTCCGCAGCCGCACTGAACACGACCCGGATAATCCCAGCGCCTTCGCCCCCAAGCAGCTGGTGATCGGCCACGCCGCCCTGTCCGATCCGGCCGCCGGCCGCCTGCTGCACGACCAGCGCAGCGCGCGCGAAGGCTTCGGCCTGGCCTGGGCGAAGACCGGCGATACCGACGTCAAGCTCGAAGACTGGCGCATGCGGCGGGCGCCGGACGGCCGCTACCTGGTCTCGGTGCGCGGCGCCGAACTGGCCTTCGAGCTGCAGCTCGCGCCGACCCAGCCGCTGCTGCTCGAAGGCGAGGCCGGTTTTTCGCGCAAGGGCCCGCAGGCCGGGCACGCCAGTTATTATTACAGCGAGCCCCACCTGGCGGTGTCGGGCACGGTGACCAGCAAGGGCAAGCCGCTGGCAGTCAAGGGCACTGCCTGGCTCGACCACGAATGGTCCAGCCAGGTGCTGGACACGAATGCGGCCGGCTGGGACTGGACCGGGATCAATCTCGACGACGGCGGCGCCCTGATGGCCTTCCAGATCCGCGCCAAGGATGGCGGCAAGCTGTGGGCCCACGCGACCCTGCGCGACGGCGCCGGCCGCCTGAGCCAGTACGGCCCGGACCAGGTCGGCTTTGCGCCGCAGGTGCACTGGAAATCGCCGCGCACCGGTGCCACCTACCCGGTGGCGGCCACGATCACGACCGGCACGCTGCGCTGGCAGCTGAAGCCATTGCAGCCGGACCAGGAACTCGACTCGCGCCGCTCGACCGGCGCGGTGTACTGGGAAGGCGCGGTGACGGTGGAGCGCGACGGCCGCCCGCTGGGCCGCGGCTACCTCGAACTGACCGGTTACCTCGACCCGATGAAACTCTGAACCACCCCGACAACAAGAAGCCAAGAGACATGAGCAAGCGTCCTACCGATTCAAATAAAAACGATAACGTCAGCCGCAAGGGCACCTTTGCCGCCCTCGCCGGCCTGTTTCCCTTCCTGCGCCCCTACCGCCGCCAGTTCGTGCTGGCCGGGATCGCCCTGCTGGTCGCCGCCGGCGCCACCCTGGCCATTCCCTACGCCTTCAAGCAGATGATCGACCACGGCTTCGGCGCCGCGGCCGGCGGCAAGAGCATCGCCAACGTCAACGCCACCTTCCTCGCCCTGTTCGGCGTGGCGGCGGTGCTGGGGGTGGCGACCGCCGCCCGCTTCTACATGGTGTCCTGGCTGGGCGAGCGCGTCACCGCCGATATCCGCAGCGCCGTCTACTCCCACGTGGTCCGGCAAAGCCCCGAATTCTTCGAGACCACCCGCACCGGCGAAGTGCTGTCGCGCCTCACCACCGACACGACGCTGATCCAGACCGTGGTCGGCACCAGCATCTCGCTGGCCCTGCGTAATAGCCTGCTGTTCGTGGGCGGACTGGCCATGCTGTTCGTGACCAGCGCCAAACTCACCTCCATCATCCTCGGCCTGCTGGTGCTGGTGGTGGTGCCGATCGTGCTGTTCGGCCGCCGCGTGCGCAAGCTGTCGCGCGATTCCCAGGACCGCATCGCCGACGCTTCCGCGCTGGCGGGCGAAATCCTCAACGCCATGCCGACCGTGCAGTCCTTCACCGGCGAGCGGCGCGAGGCCCAGCGGTTCGGCACCTCGGTCGAACACGCCTTCCACACGGCGATGCGGCGCATCCGCGCGCGCTCCATCCTCACCATGCTGGCCATCGTGCTGGTGTTCGGCGCCATCGTCTTCGTGCTGTGGATGGGTGCGCACGCGGTGCTGGAAGGCCGGATGACGGGCGGCGACCTCGGCCAGTTCATCCTGTATGCCTCGATCGTCTCCGGCGCGGTCGGCGCCCTGTCCGAAGTGATGGGCGAGGCCCAGCGTGCGGCCGGCGCCGCCGAGCGCCTGCTGGAGCTGCTGGCCCTGCGCTCCAGCATCGAGAGCCCGCTGCAGCCGAAGCCGCTGCCGGCGCGCCAGGCCGCGGGCAGCTCGCTGCAGCTGGCCGGCGTCGGCTTCTCCTATCCCTCGCGCCCGGACCACGCTGCGCTGTCCCACCTCGACCTGGCCATCAAGCCTGGCGAGACGGTCGCCATCGTCGGCCCGTCCGGCGCCGGCAAGACCACCCTGTTCCAGCTGCTGCTGCGCTTCTACGATCCGCAATCGGGCGCGATCCTGCTGGACGGCGTCGACATCCGCGACCTCGACCTGCACGTGCTGCGCAACGCGATCGGCATCGTGCCCCAGGACACGGTGATCTTCTCGGCCAACGCGATGGAGAACATCCGCTACGGCCGTCCGGAGGCCAGCGATGCGGAGGTGATCGCGGCGGCGAAGATGGCGGCCGCCCACGAATTCATCGAGCGCCTGCCCGAGGGCTACGGCTCCTACCTGGGCGAACGCGGCGTGCGCCTGTCCGGCGGCCAGCGCCAGCGCATCGCGATCGCGCGGGCGCTGCTCAAGAATCCGCCGCTGCTGCTGCTGGACGAAGCCACCAGCGCCCTCGACGCCGAATCCGAGCGCCTGGTGCAGAGCGCGCTGGAAGCGGCGATGGTCGGCCGCACCACCCTCATCATCGCCCACCGCCTGGCCACCGTGCAGCGCGCCGACCGCATCATCGTGATGGAAGACGGCCGCATCGTCGAGACCGGGACCCACGCCTCGCTGGTCGCGCTGGGCGGCATCTATGCGAACCTGGCGGCGCTGCAGTTCCATCACGTGCAAGTGGCACATTGAATCCGGGCGGCCCTAGCGACTAACCATGCATTGCTCGCATTTTTGTTGCAGGAATACGTCGAGGTCGTGACATTGGAGTAGTTTCCCTAAAGATACTTCCAGTATCATAGGGAAACTCCATCCCCTCCCCACGATTCATGAAAAAGCGCATGTTCGACGTCTCGAGCTGGTCGGTCGGCTCGAAGATCACCGTATTCACCTTCGCCCTCGTCAGCCTGATCCTCGCAGCACTCGTCACCGCCAACAGCTGGACCACCTCGAGCCTGCTGCACGAGCGCGCGGTCGTCAGCGTCAAGGCGGAGCTGAGCAGCGTCGCGGCCACGGTCGAGATGTTCGACAATGCGGTGTCCAGCGAGGCGGCCAGTTTCGGCAAGATCTTCGCCGCCGGCCTGCCGGGCGAATTCAGCGTCGACACCGCCAACACCGTCGACATCGGCGGCAAGCGGGTGCCGCTGCTGAAGAACGGCGACGCCACGCTCAACCTCGACTTCAGCGCCCCCGACCGCTTCACCCGCGAGACCGGCGGCAACGCCACCATCTTCGTGGCCAGCGGCGACGACTTCATCCGCGTCACCACCTCGGTGCGCAAGGAGAACGGCGAGCGCGCGGTCGGCACCGTCCTCGACCACGCCAGCCCGGCCTATGCCCGCCTGCGCGCCGGCAAATCCTACGTCGGCCTGGTCACCCTGTTCGGCAAGCAGACCATCACCAGCTACCAGCCTGTCCTGGATGCCGCTGGCAAGGTCATCGCCGTGCTGTACGTGGGTATCGACATCAGCGCCGAACTGGCCAAGCTGAAGGAGCACATCAAGACCATGAAGGTGGGCGAGACCGGCTACTTCTATGTGCTGAACGCCGCCCCCGGCAAGAACTACGGCGAGCTGATCGTCCACCCGACCGACGAAGGCAAGAACCTTCTCGGCAACCGCGATGCCGGCGGCCGCGAATTCGTGCGCGAGATGCTGGAATCGAAGGAAGGCCTGACCGTCTATCCGTGGCAGGGCGACGGCGACGCCAGGCCGCGCAAGCGCGTGGTGGCCTATACCCTGTTCAAGGACTGGAACTGGCTGATCGCCGGCGGCACCTACGAGGACGAGATCGTGCGCGAAGCGAACCGCCTGCGCGACCGCGCCATCCTCACCGGCCTGGCCGCGCTGGCGATCTTCGCCGTGATCCTCAACGCCGTCCTGAAGCGCACCGTCACCCGTCCGCTCTCCGAAGCCCGCGACGCCGCCGTGCGCATGGCCCAGGGCGACCTGACCGTCACCGTGAACGCCGGCCGCCGCGACGAGATCGGTCGCCTGGCCGATGCCATGAACGAGATCGGCAAGGGCCTGTCGAGCGTGGTCGGCCAGGTGCGCAGCGGCGCCGAGCAGATCGCCAACGCGTCCAGCGAGATCTCGTCCGGCAACCTCGACCTGTGCGCCCGCACCGAACAGCAGGCTGCGACCCTGGCCGCCACCGCCAACGCGATGCAGGACCTGACCGAAACCGTACGCCGCAACGCCGGCGACGCCCACCAGGCCAACCAGCTGGCGGTGAACACCTCGATGGTGGCGCAGGAAGGCGGCCGCATGGTGAGCCAGGTGATCGCGCGCATGGAAGCGATCAAGCAGTCGTCCGGGCGCATCGCCGACATCATCGGCGTCATCGACGGCATCGCCTTCCAGACCAATATCCTGGCCCTGAACGCGGCGGTCGAAGCCGCGCGCGCCGGCGAGCAGGGCCGCGGCTTCGCGGTCGTGGCCGCCGAGGTGCGCAACCTGGCCCAGCGCTCGGCCGCGGCGGCCAAGGAGATCAAGGGCCTGATCCAGGCCTCGGGTGCCGAGGTGGACGCGGGCAGCAGCCTGGTACAGGAAGCCGGCACCACCATGGCGGAGGTGCTCGGCAGCGCGGAGCAGGTCACCGCCATCATGGGCCGCATCAGCGCCGCCAGCCACGCGCAGGCCGGCGGCATCGAGAACGTCAACCGCTCGATCGGCGAGATGGACCGCGTCACCCAGCACAACGCCGCGCTGGTCGAGGAAGCCAGCGCCGCCGCCCAGGCCATGCGGGAACAGGCCGGCCAGCTGGCGCGCGCGGTGCGCCTGTTCACGCTCGACCCGGCCGAGGCCGCCGGGGCCGCCCTTTCGGGTCCCGGCAGTTCGGTGTAGAGTGGCGCGGTTGACAAGACCGATCCACTGGAGTCCCCCTTGAGCGATACCGAACTGCTTGCACGCTGCACCACCGTCCTCCCCGGCCACCGCGCCCGCCGCCCGGCCGAGATGTTCTCCGCCATGGCCGCCTGGTGCGAAGCCAAGGGCATCCAGCACGACGTCTACGGCGAAGGCGCCGTGGTGCAGGATTTCGAACGCAAGGTGGCCGAGCTGCTCGGCTTCGAGGCGGCCGTGTTCTGCATCTCCGGCACCATGACCCAGGTGACCGCCCTGCGCCTGGCGGCAATGGACCGTGGCAATGCGCCGGTGGCCCTGCATCCGACGTCGCACATCTTCGTGCACGAGCAGTCGAATTACCAGCTCTTGAACCACTTCGATGCGCTGTCGGTCGGCGAGCGCCACCGTCCATGGACCGCTGCCGACATCACCGGCATTCCCGACCGCCTGTCCGCCGTCGGCCTCGAAATCCCGATGCGCGAGATCGGCGGCCAGCTCTCCGGATGGGACGAACTGCAGGCCATCAAGGCCCACTGCCGCGCGAACCGCATCCACCTGCACATGGACGGCGCCCGCCTGTGGGAAGCCGCGGCCGGTTATGGCCGCCCGCTGGCCGAGATCGCGGCCGGCTTCGATTCGGTCTACGTCTCGCTGTACAAGGGCATCGGCGGCGTGGGCGGCGCGATGCTGCTGGGGACGCGCGAGTTCGTGGCGCGCGCCGCCAAATGGTTCGCGCGCCAGGGCGGCAAGCTGGTGCACCAGAGCCCCTACGTGGTGGCGGCGGCCATGCAGTTCGACGCGCGCCTGGCCAGCATGCCGGCCCTGTTCGAGCGCACCCGCTTCGTGTACGAGGTGCTGGCCGAGCATCCTGTCCTGAAGGTCAATCCGGCGGCGCCCCAAGCCAATATGCTGCACGTGCACCTGCCGGTCGGCCGCGAGCGCGCGCTCGAAATCCGCCGCAAGCTGGCGGCCGAGCACGGGCTGTGGATCTTCCACCGCATCAGCCACGGCGTGCTGCCCGACACCTCCTACTTCGAACTCTACGTGGGGGACAACCTGCTCGACACGCCGGATGGACGGGTGCGCGAAGCGGTGGCGCTGCTGGCGGCCGAGGTACAGGCGGCGATCGGTTAAAATGCCGGATCATCCATCCGCTTTATACCGACACTCCGATGCGCCAATACTCAGACCTGATGCGCCATGTACGCGACCATGGCGCGGTCAAGCTAGATCGCACCGGTACCGGCACGCGTTCCGTGTTCGGCTACCAGATGCGCTTCAACCTGCAGGACGGCTTCCCGCTGGTGACGACCAAGAAGGTGCACCTGAAGTCGATCATCCATGAACTCATCTGGTTCCTGAACGGTTCGACCAATATCGCCTACCTGAAGGAAAACGGCGTCTCGATCTGGGACGAGTGGGCCGACGAGAACGGCAACCTGGGCCCGATCTACGGCTACCAGTGGCGCAGCTGGCCGGCCCCGGACGGCCGGCACATCGACCAGGTCAGCCAGGTGCTGGACCAGATCAGGAACAATCCGGACTCGCGCCGCCTGATCGTCTCCGCCTGGAACGTGGCCGACGTGCCGCAGATGAAGCTGCCGCCCTGCCACGCCTTCTTCCAGTTCTACGTGGCCGACGGCAAGCTGTCCTGCCAGCTCTACCAGCGCAGCGCCGACATCTTCCTCGGCGTGCCCTTCAATATCGCTTCCTACGCCCTGCTGACCCACATGATGGCCCAGCAGGCCGGCCTGGAAGTGGGCGACTTCATCTGGACCGGCGGCGACTGCCACCTGTACTCGAACCACATGGAACAGGTCGAGCTGCAGCTCGCGCGCGAAGAGCGTCCGCTGCCCAGGCTGGTCATCAAGCGCAAGCCCGATTCGCTGTTCGACTACAGGTTCGACGACTTCGAGGTGGTCGGCTACGATCCGCATCCCGCGATCAAGGCCCCGGTGGCGGTGTAATCCATGGCTAAACAAATCACCCTCGTGGTCGCAATGGACGCCCAGCGCGGCATCGGCGTCGACAACCAGCTGCCCTGGCACCTGCCGGAGGACCTGGCCCACTTCAAGCGGGTCACCCTCGGGCATCCCATCATCATGGGCCGCAAGACCTTCGACTCGATCGGCCGCCCGCTGCCCAAGCGCCGCAACATTGTCGTCACCCGCAATGCGGGCTGGTCGCACGAAGGCGTCGAAGTGGCGGGATCGCTGCAGGAGGCCGTCGCCCTCGCCGGCACCGAACCCGCCAGCATCATCGGCGGCGCCCAGATCTTCCATGAGTCGATGGGCATCGCCGACCGCATGATCGTCACGCACATCGACGGCGTCTACCGCTGCGACACCTTCTTCCCCGAGATCGATCCGGCAACCTGGATCGAGACCGCGCGCGAGGAGCATCGCTCGGCCGATGGGGTGGCGTTTGCCTTCGTCACCTACGAGCGCAGGAAGTAAGCTCGGCCACAAGAGTGCGCCACGATCGGTCCAGTCTGGTTAACCTAGCAAAAATTTTTGCACGGGACCGGAAGTTTTCTGCGAAAATCCGCTTCTCAATTTTTACGGTGCCGTGCCCGGCCATCTCCGCCTGAGGAAGATGGGGTGCACGGCGCTTCGCTTTGGAGCTGTCCATGAAATTTCGATTCCCTATCGTCATCATTGACGAGGACTTCCGTTCCGAGAACACCTCGGGCCTCGGCATTCGCGCGCTGGCCGCCGCGATGGAAAAAGAAGGCATGGAAGTGCTGGGCCTGACCAGCTACGGCGACCTGTCCCAGTTCGCCCAACAGCAGTCGCGCGCCTCGGCCTTCGTGTTGTCGATCGACGACGAGGAATTCGGCGGCGGGACGCTCGAAGAGACCAATTTCGCCCTCAGCGCGCTGCGCGCCTTCGTGCAGGAGATCCGCCACAAGAACTCGGACATCCCGATCTACATCTACGGCGAGACCCGCACCAGCCGCCACATCCCGAACGACATCCTGAAGGAGCTGCACGGCTTCATCCACATGTTCGAGGACACGCCGGAATTCGTGGCGCGTCACATCATCCGCGAAGCGAAAGCCTACCTGGACAGCCTGGCGCCGCCCTTCTTCCGCGCCCTGGTCAACTACGCCAACGACGGCTCGTATTCCTGGCACTGCCCCGGCCACTCGGGCGGCGTCGCCTTCCTGAAATCGCCGATCGGCCAGATGTTCCACCAGTTCTTCGGCGAGAACATGCTGCGCGCCGACGTCTGCAACGCGGTCGAGGAACTGGGCCAGCTGCTGGACCACACCGGCCCGGTCGCCAAGTCCGAGCGCAACGCCGCCCGCATCTACAACGCGGATCACTGCTACTTCGTCACCAACGGCACCTCGACCTCGAACAAGATGGTCTGGCACTCGACCGTCGCGCCGGGCGACATCGTCGTCGTCGACCGTAACTGCCACAAGTCGATCCTGCACTCGATCATCATGTGCGGCGCGATCCCGGTCTTCCTGATGCCGACCCGGAACAACCTCGGCATCATCGGCCCGATCCCGCTGGAAGAGTTCTCGCCGGAGTCGATCCGCAGGAAGATCGAGGCGAACCCCTTCGCCCGCGAAGCCAAGAACAAGAAGCCGCGCATCCTGACCATCACCCAGTCGACCTACGACGGCGTGGTCTACAACGTCGAGACCCTGCGCGAACTCCTGGACGGCAAGATCGACACCCTGCACTTCGACGAAGCCTGGATCCCGCACGCGACCTTCCACGACTTCTACAAGAACATGCACGCGATCGGCCGCGACCGCCCGCGCGCCAAGGAGTCGATGATCTTCTCGACCCAGTCGACGCACAAGCTGCTGGCCGGCCTGTCGCAGGCATCGCAGGTGCTGGTGCGCGAATCCGAGACCGTCAAGCTGGACCAGGATGCCTTCAACGAGGCCTACCTGATGCACACCTCGACCTCGCCGCAGTACTCGATCATCGCGTCCTGCGACGTCGCCGCGGCGATGATGGAAGCGCCGGGCGGTACCGCCCTGGTCGAAGAGTCGATCTACGAATCGCTGGACTTCCGCCGCGCGATGCAGAAGGTCGACGAAGAGATCGGCGACGACTGGTGGTTCAAGGTCTGGGGCCCGCAGGTCACCAGCGAGGAAGGCATCGGCACTCAGGCCGACTGGATGATCCATGCCGAGGACACCTGGCACGGCTTCGGCAAGCTGGCCGAAGGCTTCAACATGCTGGACCCGATCAAGGCCACCGTGGTGACCCCGGGCCTGGCGCTGGACGGCTCCTTCGACGATTCCGGCATCCCGGCCTCGATCGTGACCAAGTACCTGGCCGAGCACGGCGTGATCATCGAGAAGTGCGGCCTGTACTCCTTCTTCATCCTGTTCACGATCGGCATCACCAAGGGCCGCTGGAACACCCTGGTCACCGCCCTGCAGCAGTTCAAGGACGACTACGACCGCAACCAGCCGATGTGGCGCATCATGCCGGAGTTCACCTCGGCCAACCCGCGCTACGAGTCCTGGGGCCTGCGCGACCTCTGCCAGCAGATCCACGACTTCTACAAGTCGCGCGACGTGGCCCGCCTGACCACCGAGATGTATTTGTCGGACATGATCCCGGCGATGAAGCCGTCGGACGCCTTCGCCAAGATGGCGCACCGCGAGATCGAGCGCGTGGCGATCGAAGACCTGGAAGGCCGCATCACGGCCATCCTGCTGACGCCTTACCCGCCGGGCATCCCGCTGCTGATCCCGGGCGAGCGCTTCAACAAGACCATCGTCGACTACCTGCGCTTTGCGCGTGATTTCAACGAGCGCTTCCCGGGCTTCGAGACCGATGTGCACGGCCTGGTCAAGCGTGAGGTGGATGGCAAGCTGGGGTATTTCGTCGACTGCGTGAAGCAGGACTGATTTCCCTGCCCGACGCCAAGGAAATCCCGGAGCCTTCCGGGATTTTTTTTGGCGCTGTTCACGCCAAGTGTGGAATCTTTTCCGTCAGCCTGCGGTCCAATGTCGACCTGAACCGTTGACGGAGGCTCCATGCAAGCACGGCAGTTCGAACAGTTCCTGCAACGCCTGTCCAGCCTGACCCGGCGGCAACGCGACCGCCTGCTCGCCCTGCTGCAATCGGCAGCCGGCCTCGACCGCGTTCTCGAGATCGTCGAGCAGCCCGCCGCGCCGCTCTGTTGCCCGCACTGCCAGGCCAGCAAACCCTATCGTCACGGTCACGCACATGGACTGCAGCGCTACCGCTGCCGCAATTGCCGCCGCACCTTCAACCTGCTCAGCGGCACGCCGCTGGCCCGGCTGCGCTACAAAGGGCATTGGCTCGACTACCTCGGCGGCATGCTCGACTCCCGCAGCGTGCGCCGCGCGGCGCGCGAGATCGGCGTGGCCAGCGCGACCAGTTTTCGATGGCGTCACCGCTTCCTGGCCTTGAGCAAGGATGACCGCCCGCAGCGCTTGAGCGGTATCGCCGAAGCCGATGAGATGTATGTGCTCGAATCGCACAAGGGTTCCCGACATCTCACTCGTCCACCACGAAAGCGCGGCGGCAAGGCGACAAAGCGTGGGATATCGAACGAGCAGGTGTGCATCCTCGTCGCACGCGATCGCAGCGGCCAGACCATCGACGCCGTGACCGGCAAGGGCAGCGTCAGCAAGCGTCAGCTAGTAGAGCACCTGGGGCCGCGCCTTGAACGTGACGTGCTGCTGGTGACCGATAGCCATGCGGCCTATCCGGAATTCGCGCGGGAGCTCGGGATCTCACATGAAGCCATCAACGCGAGCGCCGGCGAAAGAAGGCGCGGTGCGCTGCACATCCAAAACGTCAACGCCTATCACAGCCGGATGCGCGCCTGGCTGGTGCCATTTCGCGGCGTCGCCAGCCGTTACCTGGACCATTACTTCGGCTGGCGCTGGGCGCTGGACGGGCAGCGCATCGCCAGCTCCGACGCCTTTTTGAGAGCGGCGCTCGGCAGGTTCAACACTTAGCGCGAACAGCGCCTTTTTTTTGCCTGTTCGCGTCCGATTGATGCATCCCACATGCGGGCCTGGTTCGCACAGTATCGTTGACGCGGGTGCGCGACCGGCGCCGTGCGCACCCGGCGCTTGTCCCGCCAAACGATGTGCGCCCGCAGCGATTCCATTGGAGGTAACGACATGAACGAAGGCCTGCAGGACAATAGCAAGCACGCGGAATTTCTCACCAGGCTCAACAAGCTCGACTTCGGTCCCCTGACCCATAAGCTCATGCACCCTGAAGACCGGCCGGGCCTGTCCTTCGAACAATCCCTCGACGCCGTCAAGAAATACAAGGGCTTCCTGTTCCTGTGCCATGCGAATCCGGGAAAGACCCTGTCGCCGTCGCGCTATGTGGATCACGTCTGGCATAGCCACATGGCGGACTCGGAACTGTATATGGTGCAGACAAGTATGCTGTTCGGCCATTTCCTGCACCATTTCCCCTACTTCGGGAAGCGCGGCGAAAGTGACCGTGCCGATCTGTTCGCCGCCGCCGAATTCACGAGGCAGCAGGCGGAGTACCACTTCGGCTGGAATCTTGCGGGCTGGTGCGGCAACGAGCCGCAGTTCAGGCCGCGGCCCGGACACCCCGATCCCACCGATCTGCTGTCCGTGCTGCTGCCGACCGGTACCGACTTCTCCGAGATGAGCGGCAATCCGGACAAGGTCACCATCCAGGCCGGAAATTTCAGGCACACCATCCAGCATCTCAGCTTCGACCCGGCGTCCATTTTCAGCTCGCGCTGGACCGAGATCGAGCGCATCCTCAAGCACAGCTGGGGCACGGCCTGCATGCCCGCTGAGCTCAACCAGCTGAACGAAATCTATGCACTGCGCAGCGCCGAGAGGCTCGAGGAAATCGCAGGGAGCCTGGCGGCCCTGAGACCGATACCGCAGGGCTACACGAACGCCCTGGTCGATTTGCAGGCCAGCGCCCCGGCCCAGCGGGTCAGCCAGTAGCACGCATGCCCCCGGTCCCGGTCTCAAGCAAGGACCGGGGTGTACCAGCTACAACCGCCGGCTATTCGCCGGCAAGTAAAAAGGAGGCCGCAGCCTCCTTTGATTTGATACATTTTTTCGTACCTGCTCTTGAAAACCGTATCAGGTCTTCGGCAAGGTCACGCCATGCTGACCCTGGTACTTGCCGCCACGGTCCTTGTACGAGGTCTCGCAGACCTCGTCGCTCTCGAAGAACAGCACCTGGGCGCAGCCCTCGCCCGCATAGATCTTGGCCGGCAGCGGCGTGGTGTTCGAGAACTCCAGGGTCACATAGCCTTCCCACTCCGGCTCGAAAGGCGTCACGTTGACGATGATGCCGCAGCGCGCATAGGTCGACTTGCCCAGGCAGACCGTCAGCACGTTGCGCGGAATGCGGAAGTACTCGATGGTGCGGGCCAGCGCGAAGGAGTTCGGCGGGATGATGCAAACGTCGCTTTTCACGTCCACGAAAGAGTTCGAATCGAAGTTCTTCGGATCGACGATGGTGCTGTTGATGTTCGTGAACACCTTGAATTCGTCGGCGCAGCGGATGTCGTAGCCGTACGACGAGGTACCCCAGGAGATGATCTTGCGGCCTTCGTTTTCCCTGACCTGTTTGGCCGAGAAAGGCTCGATCATGCCGTGTTCTTCCGCCATCCGGCGGATCCATTTGTCGCTTTTGATGCTCATCGCAGGGCTTTCCGGTGAATGAATATTAGCCCGCGATTCTACGCGAAAGCCTTGCGGCGGTCATCTGTCGCAAGCTCGGGCAGGAGACGCGCGATCATCTCGCGGGTCAGCCGCGCGGTGAGCTGGGGCGACTCCATCGGATACAGGTGGGAGCCCTCGATCATGACCAGATTCCCGCCCACCAGCCTGCGGGTCGAGGCCATGCCGGCCTGGCGCAGTTCCTCCGAACGGGTGCCGGCCACGAAGCCGATCGGCAGCGGATAGGGCTTGCGCAGCACCTCGCCCATGTCGTGCGGCAGGCTGCTGTAGATGGCCGCCTCGACGTCGCGGTCGAAGCGCAGCTGCACGCCTTCCGGATGCGGCGCCAGGCCATGGTCCAGGTAGTCGTCCAGGGCGCCCGGCGCCCAGGCCTGGAAGATCGGCTTCGAGAGGAAGTGTTCGTAGGCGGCCGCGCGCGAAGGCCAGACATTGCGGCGGCGCTCGGCGATGCCGCCCGGGGACAGCTTGCGGCCCAGGCCCAGCGCTTTCGCGATCCGCCAGACGTGGGCGCGCCAGCCCGCCACCACCGGCGAATCCAGCATCACCACGCAGCGCGCCAGGTCCGGCCGGCGCCAGGCGGCCAGCATGCCGACCGCGCCGCCGAGCGAATGCCCGACCAGGATGGCCGGTTCGCTCATCGAATCGGCATAGCGCTCGAGCTGGGCGATCAGCTCGTCGATCAGCGCATGCCAGTTGTCGTCCACCGGATAGCGCGGATCGTGGCCCAGCATGTCGGTGGTGCGGACGTCGAAGTCGCGGCCCAGCTCCCCGAGCAGGCGCCCGTAGGAGCCCGACGGATAGCTGTTCCCGTGCGTGAAGTGCAGCAGAGGCTTGTTCATGCCGCCCATTGTAAGGGCATTGCCGCGGACTGGCTCCCGGCGCGCTTTCCGTTTAGAGGGAAACGCCTACAGGCGCCGCCAACATCAGGGACGTTCTTGCGGCGGCTGCGGACGGCGCTTGCGCATCTGCTCGCGCTGTTCGGGCGTCAGCACGGCAAGCATCTGGGCGTGGACGCGCGCCCGCAGCAGGGCCTGGGCGGCGATCGCCTGGCCGAGTTCGCGCGAGGCGGCATTCGCCCTGGCTTCATCGAACGGGACGGCGTCGCCGAGGGCGCGCAGGGCTTCGTGGGCGCGGCGCACCGCCTTTTCCTGCTGGCGGTGCTGCGGCGCGGCGGCGTGCCGGATCGCGAACACCTTGTCCTGCTGGGCTTCGGTCAGGCGCAGGCCACCGTGGTGGCCGAAACCGGGGCCGAATTCGTGGCCGCCCTCGTGGCCGAAGCCTGGACCGCCATCGTGGCCGCCACCGGGGCCGAAACCGGGGCCGACAGGGCCGCGGCCTTGCGCTTCGGGACCAGGACCAGGGCCGCGGCCTTCGCGGCCCTGGGCGGCGTCCTGGCCACCGTCAGCCGGAGGTGCTTCCAGCTGGCCGGCGGCGAAGGTGGTGGCACAGCAGGCCGCGAGCAGTGCGGCGGCGATGGTTTTGCGCGTCAGGTTCATGTCGTGCATCCTTGCGTGGTTGGGATGCCGCATTGTCGTGTGCGCATCTGTTAAGTGGTGTTAGGCCGGTGTAAAACGGCGTAAAGAGAATCGCTGGCCGGCTGCCCCATTTGCCGCCATTTGCTAAGATGCGAACATGACTCAAGTGCTGTTAATCGACGACGATACCGAACTGGTCGGGATGTTCACCGAATACCTGGAGCAGGAAGGCTTCCGGGTGGCCTGTGCCCACGATGGCGAAACCGGCGCGCGCGAAGCGCTCAGCGGCCAGTACGCCATCGTCATCCTCGACGTGATGATGCCGCGCGTGAACGGCATCGAGACCCTGCGCCGCATCCGCGCCGCCAGCCGCATCCCCGTGCTGATGCTGACCGGCCGCGGCGACGACGCCGACCGCATCCTTGGCCTCGAACTGGGCGCCGACGACTACGTGACCAAGCCCTGCACCCCGCGCGAGATGACGGCCCGCGTGCGTGCCATCCTGCGCCGCACCCAGGGCACCGGCACCGAGGGTTCCGGCATCACGCTGTCGGTCGGCAAACTGACCATGCTGCCCGAACAGCGCCGCGCCACCTGGGACGGCGTGCCGCTGGAACTGACCAGCACCGAATTCAACCTGCTCGAAGTCCTGGCCCGCAACGCCGGCCGCCCGGTCAGCAAGAACGACCTGTCCGAACAGGGCCTGGGCCGTCCGCTGGCCCGCTTCGACCGCAACATCGACGTCCACCTGAGCAGCCTGCGCCACAAACTGGGCACGCTGTCGGACGGCCGCTCCTGCCTGCAGACCGTCTACCGTCTCGGCTACCAGCTGATCCGCGAATAGCGATGGGCCGGCTGTTCTGGAAGTTCTTCCTGTCGATCCTGCTCGCGCAGGTGGCGGCCACGATCGGCATCGGCGGCACCGTATGGCTGCGCGACCAGGCCCGGCATCGCAACACCGAACCGACGCTGGACGTCGGCCCACCCGCCGTCATCATGTTGGACGCCGCCACCGCCACCCTGAGGTACGGCGGCATCGAGGGCCTGCGCGAGCTGGCCGCCAACAGCCGCCGCGTGCGCCTCTACGTACTTGACGAGCAGGGCCGGGAACTGCTCGGCCGCACGGTCCCGGTCAAACTGCGCGAGCAGGTCGAGCGCGACCTCTTGGCCGGCCCGCAGTCCCTGCATGCCGTCGCCCGACTGACCGCCCCGGACGGCCGCCGCTACCTGGCATTTGCGTCGCGGGTTCCTGGCCCCTATCCGGGCCTCGGCGGCGAGATGCCGAAGCCCGGGTTTGCCGGCGGCGCGGGCGCCGGGGCCGGGGCCGGCGTCGGCACCCCGCCCGGCCCGCGGATCGCCTCGCGCGACGCCGGCGGCTATGGCGCGGGCCGCGGCACCGGTCCCGGGCTCGGTCCCGGCCTCGGTCCACGTGGCCCGGGCAGCGGATTCGGCCTGCCGTCCGAGTTCGGACGCCACGTCGGCCGCTGGCTGCCGATCGTCGCCGCGACCCTGGCCAGCTTCCTGTTCGCCGCCCTCCTCGCCTGGTATTTCTCGCGCCCGATCCGCGCCCTGCGCGGCGCATTCGAGTCCGCCGCCGCCGGCGACCTCGCACCCAAGTTCGCCGAGACGAAAATGGCGGTCGGTGGCGACGAGCTGGCCGAACTGGGACAGGACTTCGACCGCATGAGCGCCCAGCTGCGCGCCCTGATGGAAGGCCAGCGCCGTTTGCTGCATGACGTCTCCCACGAACTGCGCTCGCCGCTCGCGCGCCTGCAGGCGGCGATCGGCCTGGCCCACCAGCAGCCGGAAAAGATCCGGGCCTCGCTCGACCGCATCGAACGCGAAAGCGTGCGCATGGACCGCCTGGTCGGCGAGCTGCTGACCCTGTCGCGCCTGGACGCGGCCAGCAAGCCGCCGGCGATGGAATCGGTCGACCTGGTCGAGATGGTCGACCAGATCGCGGACGACGCCCGCTTCGAAGCCGGCGCCCGCATCGACGTCGACGCACCGGTCCCGGTGACGGTGCGCGGCGCGCCCGACCTCCTGTGGAGCGCGGTCGAGAACATCGTGCGCAACGCCGTCAAGCACGGCGGCGCGGACGGCGCGGTCGACGTCGCCCTGCACCCCGAGGACCGCTCGGTGCACATCGAAGTGCTGGACCGCGGCCCCGGCATCGCCGAGGAAGACATGGGCAGGATCTTCGATCCCTTTTTCCGTTCGAATCCGTCGCAGAACAACGTCGACGGCCACGGCCTGGGCCTGGCGATCGCCAAGCGCGTGGTCGAGACCCATGGCGGCCGGATCACGGCGGCCAACCGCGCCGGTGGGGGTTTGCGGGTGACGATTACCCTGCCGCGCGAGGCTTGAGCCAGCGCGGCCGGGCCTGCCGGCGGCAGTCATCCCGCAATGCCACGGATGCATTGGACCGCTATTTGGCGCAAAGGCCAAGACCTCAAATAACCATCTTGTTGGCGGTTGCGATGGCGGACAAGAAGGTCGCAGCAACGCCGAACTGAACCAAGCCAATAAGCAAAATCCCGTCGATCACGGCCGCCCTTCTTCTCGAAGCGAATCCTAGTTTGGCGCGGAATTTATGCGATGCCGCCTTATCTATCAACCTGACGCCGCGACGAAATCTGATCATTGGGGCAAATCGATCCATCAAGAGCGTGACGTTCGCCCAACCTGCCATCAAAGCGATTATCACAAATATAAAGAAAATAAGCGTCGGGGTCGTATTCGAAAAATCAAGCCTTGTGAAATCCAGCTTACTCCCGACTAAGAATGCTAACGATAACAACAGGATCTGCGGCGTAAGATTACGCAAAAACTCGAGGAAAGCCGCTCGCCCCTCTTTAAGCAAATACACCTTAATACCTCCCTGAAAACCGTAGTCAGTAATCCGCAATTGTTTCCTTATGGAAATCAATAATAGCGTCATGTGGCGAAAACTCAAACGCCATCATTTGAATCCCGTGGCCATGCAGTCCTGCCAACCCGAACGAGACAGCCGGTAAGAATCAGCCCATCAAGGTCGGGTGTACCAGTAGCGTGCATGCCCGAACCGGTATTGCTGGTATCCGAGATCGTCGCCGAACTCCAGGGTGACGGCGCCCTGCTCGTCGGTCCGCAGACGCTCGATGCCGAGCTGGCCGTAGCGCTCGAACACTTCCTTTTTGGGATGCTTGTAGCGGTTGCGCCAGCCCACCTGGAACACCCCCACGCCCGGCCGCACGGCCGCCAGGAAGGCCGCCGTCGACGAGGTGCCGCTGCCGTGGTGCGGCGCCAGCAGCACATCGGCGCGCAGCTTCGGCGCGTTTGCCGAGACCAACGCTGCTTCCTGGGCCGCCTCGATATCGCCGGCCAGCAGGATGGCCGTGCGCCCGTTCGTGATCCTCAGCGCACAGCTGCGCGCATTCGCCTTCGGCTTCGGATCCGCGTAGATCGACGCCGGCGGATGCAGCATCTCGAAGCGCACCCCATCCCACTCCCACTGCTGGCCCGCCGTGCAGCGCAGGTGGCGCCGCGCCGCGCGCACGATGGCATGGCCGTCTTCCAGCGACGAGGCCACCCAGCCAACCCGCTGTTCGCCCAGCACCGCAAGTGCGCCGCCGGTGTGATCGAGGTCGCCGTGACTGACCACCACGCCGTCGAGCGCGCCGATGCCGCGCATGCGCAGATAAGGCAGCAGCACGCGGCTGCCGGCATCCGCGCCGGGCGCATAGCCGGGGCCGGTGTCGTACAGCAGGCGGTGGCCGGCCGTCTCGACCAGCAGCGCCATACCCTGGCCGACGTCGAAGGCGACGACCCGGAAGCGCCCTGGCGCCGGATGCTCGGGCAACTGCAGCAGCAGCGGCAGCCAGGCCGCGGCGCCCGCCCAGCGGTGCGGCCAGCCACGCGGCATCAGCATCCACAGCGTGCCGCCGAGGGCCAACAGGAAGACCCAGGGCTGGGGCGCCGGCGCGCGCCAGACGGCCGCGGGCAGCGCGGCTAGCTGGCCGAGGACGAAAGCCAGTCCCGCCACCGCCGCGTGCGCAGTCACCAGCAAGCAGCCGGACAAGGGCGCGGGCAGCAGGCTGCCCAGCAGCGCCAGCGGCGTCACGACAAAACTCACCAGCGGGATCGCCACCGCATTCGCCAGCGGGCTGACCAGCGACACCTGGCCGAACAGCAGCATGGTCAACGGCACCAGTCCCAAGGTGACCGACCACTGGGTGCGACCGGCCAGCGCCAGCTTGTCCCTCAGCCCGGTCTCATGCGCCGCTATCCTGCCGTGGCCGCCGAACAGGATCACCGCCACCGCGCCGAACGACAGCCAGAACCCCGGCCACAGGACGGCCCAGGGATCGAGCAGCAAGACCACGCCGAGCGCCGCACACAGCACGTGGGTGACGCTGGACAGTCTTCCCACCCACAAGGCCAGCGCCACCACCGTCAGCATGTAGAGCGTGCGCTGGGCCGGCACACCGAAGCCGGCCAGCAGCACGTACAACAGCGCGACCAGCGCACCGCTCAAGGCGGCGACTTTTTGCGCCGGCAGCCGCAAGGGCAGCTGGGCGCCGGTGAAGAAGGAGCGCCGCCACAGGCTCGAGACGGCCAGCGCCGCCAGCCCGGCAATCATCGTGATGTGCAAGCCCGAGATGGAAATCAGGTGGCCGATGCCGGTGCGGTTGAAGACCTGCCAGTCCGACTGGTCGATGCCGCGCTGGTCGCCGATCACCAGCGCGACGATCACCCCGGCGTACTGCCGCCCCTCGAGCGCGCGGAGGATCCGTTCGCGCAGCAGGGCGCGGCCGCGCTCGACCAGGGTGCCGAAGCGCGGCACGAAGGCGTCCAGGCGGGCGTTGCCATCGTCGGCGCGCACATAGCCGGTGGCGCGCAGGCCCTGCTCCAGCAGCCAGGCTTCGTAGTCGAAGCCGCCAGGATTGGCGTTGCCGTGGGGGCGCTGCAAGCGGACAGTCAGACGCCAGCGTTCGCCGGGCATCAGTGCCGCGGGCAGCTTCGCTTCGCCGCGGCGATCAGCGTACCACGACAGTGCGATGCGCGGCGGGACGGTGACGCCCGGCGTTTCCGTGCGCTCGACCTGGAGGTTGAAGCGCAAGCCTTGCTCGAAGCGGTATGGAAGGCTGTCGACGATGCCGACGATGGCGAGGTCGCGGCCTTCGTCATCGGCGGACAGCCGGGGAGCCAGCGCGTGGTAGGCCACCAGAGCGGCCCAGGCGTAGCCGAGCAGCGTGGCGGCGATGACAGCGGCGCCGGCCTTTCCCGCATCATTGCCGACGCTTCCGGGGCGTTTCGCCAGCGCGATCAGTGCGCCCAGTGCCATGACGCCCGCGCCGCAGGCGCACAGCACGGCGATGGATGGGAGCTCGGCGGAGGATTGCAGTACCAGCACGCCGGTTGTGAAACCCAGGATGGCGCTGCGCATCGCGGATCTCGTGGACGGGTGATCAGGGCGCGACAGGCGGCCGCGGATCTGCTGGACGGGGATTCGAGCGGGGGCTGGTCGTGTCCGGGTTCCGGAGGCGGATGCTGGAGGCGATGCGATCCCATAGTGCCAGCATTGCGTCTTCGTGCAGGATCGTGTCGACCGGTGTGCCGCCTGGCGTGGCACTTTTAGCGGTCTGAAGCTCCAATGATAAATACGGAAGCAGCAAGTCACCCTCGATGCCATTAATCGAGCGTTGACGTTCACGCAGTTTATTCATGCGTAACAGAACATCCTCCAACATCCCATCCGAACCGCCCGAAGCAGTGTTACGGGCTGCAATCTCAGCCTCACCGATCTGTCCGGTTGCCCAGCCTCCTATCCAAGCGAGTACTGACAGCAAAACGACGAGTTGTAGCCATCGGCGCATACCGGACTTCTCCCTATATGCCTGTTAATCCCACCGCAAAAGGTGCCCGGCACTCAAACCAATGCCGGGGGCTCGCCAGGAGGCATACTATCCGGCGGTGAAGGCGCGGTCCGTGGCTCGTTTGGGAACTCGGAATGCCGCATGAGCTGCCATGCACTTCGGCGTTGGATCGCTTCAGGCCCGGCAGATTTCCCAAATACGCCCGCTGGAACTTGGAAGCTTGCTGCCGGCAGTAGAGTGCCTCGTTGGAACCAGCGTGTTCCGTCCAGAGCGTGCAACTCCTCGCAGCGCCACCAGCCACTGGCGGGACAGGCATCGCCGGTTCGGACATACGTTCCGAGCGCGATTTGATGATCATCACTGACAGACAACTGCGTTACCGATGCGGGCAACATTGCAGGTACCAGGGTCACCGCGGTCGTGCGCCGCGGGTTTAGTCGTTTATCGACCAAAGTCCATGCTGTGGGGCTTGGAATCTCGACACGCGGCTGAACTCGCTTAACCTTCTGCCAAAGCGTCTGACGCGCTAACAACAATACCTGCGGCATTCGGCCCCCCTTGCGGAGGTACTGCACTTGACCACCGTGCACGTCGACGCCAGGGCCACCCCCGGAGCAGCGCCACCAGCCTGACTGTGGGCATATTTCGCCAGCCGTGACCACCGCCCCCAATTTGGGTCCTGTTGGCTCACGGGGTGAACTCGACCGCGGGGGCGGGCCACCCTTCCGCAGTCGAAGGCTGGACGCGATGCTGTCCCACAGAACGAGCACAGCGTCTTCATGCAAACTCGACCCCGGTGGCGGAGAACTGGGACGCACATTGATTCCGGCCTGGGCTTGCAGAGACAAGAATGGCAACGACACATCACCCTCCGCGCCTCGCGTCTCCCAACTGAGCGTATAGGTTGTAGTGAAGTTGAACTCCCGTATCCGCTCTACCACTTCCTCGCCCGCCAGACTATTGATGCTGCGTTGCTCGGAGCGCAACTTGGTCACCCGTAGCATTTCATCTGCACTAGCGTTCGCATCCACAAGTGCGCTGCGCGCGAGCAAGCCTGGGCCGGAGCGGCCACCGGCGACGCTAAGCAGGGTTAATACGAGATCGGCATGATCAGGCATGCTTAGGTGCATTGCTACCTGCTCGTTTTTATGTGACGGCAAGGGCTCCACAAACACTGCACGCCAGATACAAAAGCCAGGTGTGGCCGGAATTTCGTCTTCACCACGGAGTCGAAGCTGCGCCATCAACGATTCAGCCTCGCGTGCGCTGTCTTCCCCGGTTGATGTTGCGGAAAGCGAAAAGCTCAGCCCTCCAATATGTCCATGGGTCTCAACAGAAACGGATTCAAGATTGACTCGGCGATCCCCTTCCATCAAATACCCACGGCTGCGCCCAAAAATGAAAGTGCGCCCGACAACGCCAGGGACGCGCAGGTCCCTTGCCTCGATCATGCCCCCTTCCAATCCAGGTTTGGTATCGCCTCCATGTGCTTCGATTTCGGCCTCGCGTTGCGCGATCCGCTGACGAAATTCGGTCTCGCTTTCCTCGATCGTCTCAATTGCGAATCCATGAATCCGTTCATGGGAGAGGCTAATTTCCGAGCGATCCGGCACGTCGATTAGGTAGCGGCCGACACATACCGTCTTCATCTTTTCCGTCATTTGTGCTACCTCGGATCTGTCACGCATGCTGCGGACCTGACTAGCGGCCCAGCTTCCGGCACAGGCAAGGGCTGCCAGCAGAACGATAAGTTCCCGCCACCCGCGTTTCCTTATTCGCGTCATGGCAACTTCTGTAAATGCTTGACGTTGAAATGATTGGACGCCAACCTACTTACCGTGGCTTCATGCGCGTCGTCGTGCGACATCTCAATATTGCCGAGTTGGATGCACACGAACTTCATGGCATCTCCTGGACCATCTTTACGACGAGGTGCTGGGCCAACAACAGAACGGTCTCGTTCCTGAATGCTTCCTGGTGGTCGAACCCGCGCATCTCGAAAATTTGTCGGACCTTACCCCGAGGTCCTCCCCCGGACTGAGGTGGTACCGTGCCGTCGCCGGCAATGTCCTGACGTGCTGGCACAACATCCAACACGGTCTTGCCTTCGACCTTGATACGGCGACCCACGGTCTCCCGGTATCCCGTCAGGCTTGCCCCGCGAAGATTGGCCTCGGTGAAAACGGCGCCTGCGCCCGGATCCCGCGCTACCCAGCGTACCGCCCCGAAGGACATGTGTGACGGATCGGCGCCGTAGAAGACGTAGGTGTTCGGATGATAATAGGTATCTAGTACTTCCCGGTGGAAATGCTCGGCAATACTTATCGATTTCTTGATCTGATCCTTGACTCCAGCCTCTCCAATATATTTCCCAGCGGGATCGGCCAGCTCAGGATCAATCAGCCGATACCAGGATTGTGTGTCGCGGTATAGATCAAATGGATTTCCAACTGGCAGATGTAGCACGTCGCGCGGCACATCCTTATTGTTGATTTTGCTTAGCAGACATACGTGCAGCCAAGGACGCGGATACAGGTGATTTGGCAGAAGTTGCAGTGGGCCGGGCGCGAGCGCCATGACAGGCATGGTCAGCTTCGGCTGACTGCCCAGGATGTCCGCTACCAGCTCAGCCTTGGTATTATCGATGACGTCATTGCTTGGGCTCCAGATTTCGGTACCGCAGGCTATTCTGCGGTAACACGCAGGCGCTCCAAGCGCCGGCATGACGCCATGGATGAGGCCAAGGATCTGGTCAGGAATTTGTTTCGCACATGCACGTGCGACAAGCCCGCCCATCGAGTGCGTGATCAGGATGACTTTCGTGCAGTCGCGCTTCTTGTTTCTCCAGAATTTGATCGTCTCCTCGATACGATTGCGTAGTCGAAGCGCAGACTCTTCACAAGATTCAAGCCAGTTGTAGCCACAGGCATATACCGGAAAAAAATATTCCGCGTGTTTCTCCAGCTCCTTTTCTGTAATACGCTCAATGGTGCGCACACCCCATTTTGCGGGATCGGAAGCCATCACTTGTTTCCAATGGCGGCACAGCACCCTTGCGTTGTCTACCACACCGATTTCGAAGGTGTGGTTCAACCCGACATCTAGACCATACAAAAGGTCGCCATAGGATCCCCAATGGATTTCGCCCCAGTGCCGGTCATGCACCTCCTTTTCAGACATCCCGTAGTTCCGCGCTTCGGGCGGCAAATGAATTCCTCCGTCGTCATCGACTTCGAGAGTTTCCCCATCGAGAATGTTTTGGCGAACGATCGCGTCGAGCCTCCGCCAGGTACGTGCAGTGGCAAGCCCCTCGATCGGGCCATTCGGTGCGCGCCAAGCCGACTCACCTGGATTCAGCACCTTGTTTCGCTGCTTTCCCTTCTTTTTCGCCCGCAAATTCGTTCCCATAATCCCCGGCACCACAATCACCGGCACCACCTTCGACGGCGGCATCGTAAACAAGCCCCTGGTCTTGAGCGCCGTCGGCGTCAGCACCGCGCGGCCGGTCCAGCTGCCGTCCGGCTGGGGGACGAGGTTCGGCAATGGGCGGGTCGGGTCTGGCATGCGCGCTCCGTGTGAGGTAATGGATCCGGCTCAGGCGGCCGGACCGTCGTCTTCTGGAAGGTAGGCCATGTCCACGCCTGCGATCATTTCTCCGATCAGCAGCGAAGTCCGGCCTTGGTCGTCGGTGCGTCCGGTCACGGTGCGGCCGTTTTCGAAGGTCGCGCGGTAGCGCTGGTTCGGGATCGGCTCGCCGGTCTGCAGGTGGCGCAGGACCAGGTATTCATCGGTGTGCAGGTGCGCGGTCGGCAGATTCAGGTCCTTCGGGCTGGCGCTGCCGGGGCCGTAGTAGGCGAATTCGGAACCCTTGTGGATCTGCTGGCCGCTGCTCTGGTGCGTGATCTTGCCGTCGACCCAGTCGGTGGTGGCGCCCGGCGCGATGATCTTCACGGCCGGCGCCTCCAGTTCGATGCGTTCGGCGGCGATCAGGCTGATGCGGCCGGACGACTTGATCTGGATGTTGCCCAGGTGGGTCTGGAGCACGATATCGCCGCGCCCCGCGCCCAGCTTCATGCCCATCTCGTGGGCGAACAGGCTCAGGCCGCGGGCGGCGCGCAAGAAGATGTTGCGGCCGGTCGAGATCTCGGCATCGCCGGCGCTCACCACGTCGACCTTGCTGGCCGCGCCGAGCGCCAGGTTGTCGCTGCTGGCGACGATCGCGCCGGCCGGGGCGCTGGCGGCGACGATGGCCGCACCGCCGCCGGCGCCGCCCTCGGCGACGTTGCTGCCCTCGTGCCAGCGCTTGAGCTTCTCGACCAGCGCGGCCAGGCGCTGCTGCGAGGGCTCGTCTTCGTTGTGCACGGCCGCCAGCTTGCCGACCTCGTCGAGGATGCCCTGCATGACCTCGGCCAGCCCGACCAGGCCGGCGCGCCCGAGCTGGCCGGTGGAACCGCCCTCGCCCGGTTCGGCGCTGATCAGCACGCCTTGCGCGCCGCGCACCGCCACCGACAGCTCGCTGCGCAGTTCCGCACCCTCGCCGCGCGGTTCGGCGGCGCCGTGGTCGCGCGGCTGGGTCATCCAGCCCAGGTTGAGTTCCGAGGCGCCATGGTCGCTGCCCAGCTGGGCGCTGATCTGGCCGCGGGTATCGTCGAAGCGCAGCTGGTTGCCACGGGCGCCGCCGATTTCGCGGCTGCGGGCGCCGGACAGGTAGCGATTGCCCGGCAGGGTGCCCGCGCCGTTGAAGGCCGGCGGCGCCGAGCGCTGGTTGTACAGTTGGGCGAGGATGATGGGGCGGTCCGGATCGCCGCCCAGGAAGGCCACCAGCACCTCGGTGCCGACGCGCGGCAGGTGGACGTCGCCGGACTGGTGCTGGCTGCCGCTGCCGTTGCCGGCCCAGTTGGAGGCCACTCTCACCCAGGCGGAGTCCGCGGGCCCGCCGGAGGCACCGGCGCCGCGCGCATGCGCGTGGTCGGCGGCGCGCATGCCGGGAAAGCGGATCTTCACGCGGCCGAGGACGTCGCAATGCACGTCCTCGTTCGGCGGACCGACCACGATCGCGCTTTGCAACTGCGGATGCGGCAGGTCGCTGCGCGGGTCGAAGGCGGGCACGATGGGGATGCCGCGCCGGACCGCGCTGAAGGCAATCCGCACGCGGCCGCCGCCTTCCGCCGCGGACGCGGGAGCCACCGTGCCGAGCAGCGAAGACACCGGCGCGGCCAGCTCGCGCGGCAGGTTGTTGTCGGCCACCACCCGCAGTTCGGTGATGACGAAGTCGCGCTCGGGCGCCGGGTGGGTGTCGATCTCGGGGTGGTCTTCCAGCGAAAAGTACTGGCCGGCGCAGAAGTCGCGCACGCTGCCCTCGCCGTGGAAGCACTTCGATTCGAATTCGTGGCGGCTCATGCGCACGTGGCCGAGGCGCCAGTGGTCTTCGACGTCGTTGCCGGCATGCGGCATCTCGATCAGGTAGTCATCCAGTGTGGCGGCGAGCTGGTTGCCGCTCGGGCCCTGGTCGGCCATGCTGCGCGCGCTGGCCGTCATGAATTGGCCGCCGGCCGGGTTCTTGTAGTCCCAGCTGTGGCGAGTCGTGACGCCGGGCTGCAGGCGACGCGCAGCGGTCCAGGAAGTCACGGTGTCGCGGCCGTCGGCGATGCCGTCGCGGTGGTAGCGCACGCTGCCGGCGGCATTGCGCGGCAGGCTGGTGGCGTCGCTGAACAGCAGCAGCGTGTGGGCCGGCGTGCGGTCGTGGGTAGGGTCGACCGCGGTGTTGCGGCTGCGTCCCGGGCGGAAGACCCAGGCAATGCCGCGACGCTTGAGCAGGCGGCGCACGAAGGCGGCGTCGGATTCGTTGTGCTGCATGGTCTGTTCGCGCGGCGGATAGTCGCGCTTGTCGATCAGCGGGTCGATTTCCAGTTCGAAGGCGTTCGCCAGCACGGTGTTCGAGTGGCGCCATTCGTCGCACAGGATCTGCACGATCTCCAGCTCGTTCTGGTAGCGGAACACGCGGCTGTTGCTGCGCTTTTCCATGACCGCGAAGACGTCGCGCAGCACCAGCTCGTAGGCCGCCAGGGCGCCGTCGGAGTCGCCGGCGCGCGCCTCGGTGACCAGGCCGCAGACGCTGCGCAACTGGCCGCGGTCGGTGACGAACTGGATCTCGGCCGGCAGCGCGATCAGTTCCTTGAGCGGCAGGTGCGGGCTGCCGGCCAGGCAGGCGACGCGGTACTCGATACCGCCGCAGACCGCCTCGCTGCCCACCACCCGCTGCGGCAGCAGGATGTCCTCGGCGAGCTGGCCGCCGTGCGCGAGGCGCAGGCGCAGGGGGCGATGGGCCGTGCTCAGGGACTTCTCGTACTGCAGCATCCGCAGGAACTCGCTCGCGCTCTCCACCGTCTCTCCTCCATGCGTGCCGTCGTGCCGCCGAAGCACACATTCTTCCACGGTGCGTGGAGCAAACATTGCAATGCGTCATACGCTTCGGGGCGGCTCCGGACGGAACTTCATCCGGCCGGAATGGTCGTGGCAGCGTGAACGCGGAAGCCGGCGCGGGCGACGGCGCGTCCGCCGCGCCTCCCGGTTGCGGCGGACGGCACCCTGCATGCGGAATGGGTGGGGAAGCGCGCGATTAGACGATCTTCAAGACGCGAGCAGCGATTCCAGGCGTGGAATCGCGCCCAGCGCGCTGCGCCAGGTCGCCGCGCCGACCTCGGAGTCGGGCACGCCGCGCAGCTCGGCCAGCATGCGGCCGATCGCCGGCAGCTCCTCGGGGCTGTTGCGGCCGGGGTGGATCCAGCTTGGGGCGATGTCGGGCGCATCGGTCTCGAGCACGATGGCGTCCAGCGGCAGCCCGGCCGCCAGACGCCGGATCTGCAGCGCGCGCGTAAACGTCATGGCGCCGCCGAAGCCGAGGCGGAAGCCCAGGTCGATGAAGTTCTGCGCCTGCTGGAAGCTGCCGTTGAAGGCGTGGGCAATGCCGCCGTTCGGCCTGATCTGGCGGACGTGCTTGAGCACCTGGTCCTGCGAGCGGCGCACGTGGGTCAGCGCCGGCAGGCCGAGGTCGCGCGCGATGCGCAGCTGCTCGCGCAGGAACAGCTCCTGCTTCTCGCGCATGGCCGGCTCGCACAGCATGGGAATGAAGAAGTCCAGGCCGATTTCGCCGATGGCGACGAAGCGCGGGTCCGCCATCGCTTCCTCGGCCAGGCGGCGCAGCAGCACCAGATCTTCCTCGGTCGCCCGCGGCACATGGATCGGATGGATGCCGAGCGCGTAGCTGGCGTTCGGGGCGGCATGGGCCAGCTTGCGGACGATCTCGAAATTGCCGCGTTCAACGGCCGGGATCACGATCATCGACACCCCGGCCTGGCCCGCGCGCGCCGCGACCTGCACGGACTCGTCGCCGAACTCGTGGGCGTCGAGGTGGCAGTGGGTGTCGATCCACATGGCGGCTCAGGCCTGTCCGGCCTGCAGTCCGTGCTCGGTCAGGCGCAGCACGCGGTCGCAGCGGCGCGCCAGTTCCGGATCGTGGGTCACGATCACGAAGGCGGTGCCGAGGGTGCGCGAGAGTTCCAGCATCAGGTCGAAGATGGTTTCGGCGGTGTTGTGGTCGAGGTTCCCGGTCGGCTCGTCGGCCAGCACGCAGGCCGGTTCGGTGACGAGGGCGCGCGCCAGGGCCACGCGCTGGCGTTCGCCGCCCGAGAGTTCGCCCGGACGGTGGATGGCGCGCTTGGCCAGGCCGACCCTGGCCAGCATGGCTTCCGCGCGCGCCACCGCCTCCTCGCGCTTCACGCGGCGGATCAGGAGCGGCATGGCGACGTTGTCCAGCGCCGAGAATTCCGGCAGCAGGTGATGGAACTGGTAGACGAAGCCGAGCGAAGCATTGCGCAGCTCGCCGCGCCGGGTTTCCGACAGCGTGGCGAAGTCCTCGCCCTGCAGCACCACCGCGCCGCCGCTCGGGGTATCGAGGCCGCCGAGGATGTGCAGCAGGGTCGACTTGCCGGAACCGGAGGCGCCGACGATGGCCACGCGTTCGCCGCGGCCGATGGAAAAATCGATATTGTCCAGCACCCGCACGGCGTAGTCGCCTTCGCGGAAGGTCTTGCCGACGCCGCGGCAGGACAGGACCGGCGTGCCGGCAGTGTTCATGGTATTGCTCATTTCTGTTCGCATGTCATTCATAGCGCAGGGCCTCCGCGGGCTTCACGCGCGACGCCGACCAGCTCGGATACAGGGTCGCCACGAAAGCCAGCAGCACCGACACGCCGCCGATCTTGAAAACGTCCGGCCAGCGCATATCCGAGGGGATCTCGCTGATCAGGTAGATATCCTTGGACAGGAACTGGATCCCGAACAGGTGTTCGATGAAGGGCACGATCACGTCGATGTTCAGGGCCACCAGCACCCCCAGCGCGACGCCGGCGATGGTGCCCAGGATGCCGACCAGCGCGCCCTGGATCATGAAGATCTTCATGATCGAGCGCGGCGAGGAGCCGAGCGTGCGCAGGATGGCGATGTCGGGCTGCTTGTCGGTCACCGTCATCACCAGGGTCGAGACCAGGTTGAACGCGGCCACTGCGATGATCAGGGTCAGGATGATGAACATCATCCGCTTTTCGGTCTGTACGGCGGCGAACCAGTTGGCGTTCAGCTTGGACCAGTCGCGCATGACGAGGTCGCCAGGCATCGATTTCTTGAGTTCCGCCGCCACCCGAGGCGCCTGGTGCATGTCGGCGATGCGCAGGCGCAGGCCCATCGGCGCCTGCAGACGCTCCATGCGCTCGGCGTCCTGCAGGTGGACGAAGGCCATCGCCGAATCGAATTCGTAATGGCCGGCCTCGAAGATGCCGGCCACCGTGAAGCTGCGGGTGCGCGGCACCATGCCGGCCGGGGTGGTCTGGGCCTGGGCCAGCATCATGGTGACCTTGTCGCCGACGCCGACGCCGAGCGAGCGCGCCAGCACATAGCCCAGCACGATGTTGAACTCGCCCGGACGCAGGTTCTGCAGGCTGCCCTGGCGGACCTGCTTGCCGACGCTTGATACCTTGTACTCTTCTTCCGGCAGGATGCCGCGGATGGCCGCCGGCTTCATAACCTCGTCGCGCACCAGCAGGCCCTGGGTCTCGACGAAGGGTGCGGCGCCGCGCACGGCCGGGTTGCGGAAGGCTTGCTGCTCTTCCTGGCGCCAGTCGGGCATGCTGCCGCTGGCGTCGAAGACCTCGATGTGGGCCAGCACCGACAGCATGCGGTCCGTCACTTCCTTCTGGAAGCCATTCATCACCGACAGCACCACGATCAGCGCGGCCACCCCGAGGGCGATACCGGACACCGAAATCAGCGAAATAAAGGAGATAAAACTGTTCCGGCCGCTGCGCTTGCCGGCCCGCGTGTAGCGCAGGCCGACCAGCCATTCGTAGGGCAATTTGTGGATGATGCTCATGGGCTCCATGATAAACGCTGCTCGAGGCCCGCAGTGTGCCATACAAAGCTCATCCATGTGAGGGCTTGTCACGATTGAAATAAAGATTTCCGGCTGGCCGCTGTTCTCGCGGACCGTCCATTTGTCCTACAATACGCCATGGCCCACATATCGCTCGTCCTGCCGTTCGCCCTCCCCGTTCCCGAATTCGCGCCCGACCTGATCCGCGCCCTCGAGGCCCCGGCTCTGGCGGCGCTGTTGTCGCGCTCATCCAGCCAAACGTTCCGCCCGCTGGAGGGCAGCGCGCGCGTGCTGCCGCACGAACTCTGGATCGCGCGCAGCCTCGGCCTGGCCAACGGCACCGCGCCCGGCTTCGCCACCAGCAGCATGCGCGGCTACGGCCTCGATCCGGGCGACGGCACCTGGTTCATCGTGAACCCGGCCCACATCCAGATCGCCCACAGCCACCTGATGATGGGCGACACGCGCCGGCTCGACCTGCGCGAGGATGAAGCGCGCGGCCTGTTCGACAGCGCGCGCGCCTGCTGCGAGGACGCCGGCCATGCGCTGCTGTACGGCGCGCCCGACACCTGGTTCCTGCGCGCCGACACCTGGGACGGCATCCAGACCGCCAGCCCGGACGCCGCGGTCGGCATGAACCTGACCGATTGGGTGCCGGCCGGACAACAGGCGCGCGCCTTCCGCAAGCTGCAGAACGAAGTCCAGGTCAGCTGGTACACCGACCCGGTCAACGCCGCCCGCGAAGCGCGCGGCCAGGCGCCGATCAATTCGATCTGGCCCTGGGGCGCGTCCAGCATGGCGGGCGAGCATGCCTTGAAGCTGGTTGCGCGCGCCGCCGGCAAGCTGGCGCCCCAGCCGGCGGTCGCCACCTACGCCACGCCGGGCTGGCTGACTGCCCTGGCCGACCAGCGCCTCGACAGCCTGGGCGGCATCGGCGGCCTGATCGCCGCCGGCGATGCCGATGGGGGTGCCGACAAGGGCCGCCTGCTGGTCTGCGGCAACGCCGCCGCGGCGGCGATCGCGGCCGACTGGCACGCCTGGCTGCAGGAAATGCACACCCTCGAGCAGACGCTGTTCGCGCCCCTGCTGGCGGCCCTCAAGCAGGGTCGTATCAAGTCCTTGCGGCTGGTGCTGAGCCACCGCGACGGCCACCTGGAAACCACGACCACACCGATGGCCCAGCGCAAATTCTGGCGCCGTCCGACCTTGGAACCCCTGAAGAAGTGAAGACCCGTATCTCCACCCGTCCCTGCCCCGGCCGCCAGAGCGAGCTGCTGGCCCAGGGCGGGATCCATCCCGTCCTGGCCCGCGTGTACGCCGCGCGCGGCCTGTCCGACCCGCGCGAGCTGGCCAGCGAACTGCAGGCCCTGCTGCCGCCCGCCGCCCTGCTGCAGATCGATGCCGCCGCCGTGTATCTGGCCGACGCCATTCAGGGCCGGAAGAAGATGACCATCGTCGCCGACTACGACTGCGACGGCGCCACCGCCTGCGCCACCGCCCTGCGCGGCCTGCGCGCGATGGGGGCGCAGGTCGACTACATCGTGCCGAACCGTTTCGAGTACGGCTACGGACTGACGCCGGAAATCGTCGAGCTGACCGCGCGCGAAAAATCGCCCGACATCATCATCACCGTCGACAACGGCATCGCCAGCATCGACGGCGTCGAGGCGGCGCGTGCGCGCGGCATCGAAGTCGTGGTCACCGACCACCACCTGCCGGGCGACATGCTTCCCGACGCGCGCGTGATCGTGAACCCCAACCAGCCCGAATGCGGCTTCCCCAGCAAGCACCTGGCCGGGGTCGGGGTCGTGTTCTACGTGCTGCTGGCCCTGCGTGCCGAGCTGCGCAAGCGCGGCGTGTTCGACGCCGCTTCCCAGCCGAAGCTGGATTCCCTGCTCGACCTGGTCGCGCTGGGCACGGTGGCCGACGTCGTCAAACTCGACACCAATAACCGCATCCTGGTCGCCCAGGGTTTGAAACGCATGCGCGCGGGCCGCATGCATGCCGGCATCGCCGCACTGTTCCGCGTCGCCGGCCGCGAAGCGCGCTGCGCCTCGCCCTTCGACCTCGGCTTCGCCCTGGGTCCGCGCCTGAACGCCGCCGGCCGGCTGGAAGACATGTCGCTCGGGATCGAGTGCCTGGTGACGGACGATGAAGACCGCGCCTGGCAGATCGCCCAGCAGCTCAACGAGATCAACCTGAAGCGCCGCGAGATCGAGGCCGAGATGCAGGACACCGCCCTGCTCCACCTGGACGATTTCAGCCCGTCGGACGCCAGCACCATCGCCGTGTTCGACGACGGCTGGCACCAGGGCGTGATCGGCATCGTCGCCTCGCGCCTGAAGGAGAAGTTCTACCGCCCGACCATCACCTTCGCGCCGGCCGGCGACGGCTGGATCAAGGGATCCGGGCGCTCGATCCCGGGCTTCCACATGCGCGACGCGCTCGACCTCGTGTCCAAGCGCGTGCCGGGACTGATCGACAAGTTCGGCGGCCACGCGATGGCGGCCGGCCTGTCGATCCGGCATGAACACTTCGACACCTTCCGCGAAGCCTTCGAAGCCATCGGCCGCGCATGGCTCAGCGAAGCCCAGCTCGAGCGCGTGATCGAGACCGACGGTCCGCTGGAAGACGATTTTTATACCGTGCAGTTCATCGAGCTGGTGGACGCCCAGGTGTGGGGCCAGGGCTTCGCGCCGCCGGTGTTCTGCGACGAGTTCCGCGTGGTCAGCCAGCGCGTCCTCAAGGAAAAGCACCTCAAACTGCTGCTGGAGCGGAACGGCCGGCGCTATGACGCGATCTGGTTCGGCAATACCGCAGCCCTGGGCGAACGCGCGCGTGTGGCCTTCCGGCTCGACGCCAACGAGTACAACGGCGTGACCAAGGTGCAGCTGCTGGTCGAGCACGCCGAGCCGGTGTGAAGCTGAATCCGGACGAGGTCGAGTTCAGCGCGATCCGGGCCCAGGGCCCGGGCGGGCAGAACGTCAACAAGGTCTCCTGCGCCGTGCACGCGCGCTTCGACATCAAGGCCTCCTCGCTGCCGGACCATGTCAAGGAGCGCCTGCTGGCGATGCGCGACAGCCGCCTCACCGAGGACGGCGTGCTGGTGCTGAAAGCCCAGCAGTCGCGCAGCCTGGAAGCCAACAAGGAAGACGCGCTGCGGCGCCTGCAGGCGCTGATCGACAAGGCGGCCGTGGTGCAGGCGGTGCGGCGCCCGACCAGGCCGACGCGCTCATCCCAACGGCGCCGGCTGGACGAAAAGACCCGCAGCGGCCAGCTCAAGGCGCTGCGCGGCAAGGTCACCGACTAGACAAGCCGGTCAGGCGTCGAAAGGACGCTTGCCCAGCACCGCCACCACGTGGTCGACGAAGCAGGTGATGCGGGCCGCCAGCGCCGTATTGCGGTAGTAGACGGCGTTGATGGGCTGGAGCACGTCCAGGGTCTGTTCGGGGAAGAGCTGGACCAGCCGGCCGTTCGCGCGGTCTTCGCGGGTCATGAAATCCGACAGGCAGACGATGCCGAGGTCGGCCAGCGCCATCTGCCGCAGCGTTTCGCCGCTCGACGAGGCGATGGTCGGGCGGATCCGCAGCGTGCAGCCGTCGGTATCGCGCAGCGGCCAGTCGTTCAGGGTCTCGGGCTGGGTAAAGCCGAGCAGCACGTGCTGCCCGAGTTCCTCCGGTCCGGCCGGCGTGCCGTGACGCGCCAGATAGGCCGGACTGGCCAGCACGCGGATGCGGCTGGTTCCCACGAGGCGCGCGTGCAAGGTCGAATCCTTCAGGACACCGATACGCAGGGCGACGTCGGTGCGCTTTTCGATCAGGTCGGTGATGCCTTCGTTCGAGTTCAATTCCAGTTCCACATCCGGATAGCGGGCGCGAAAACCTTCGACCAGCGGCACCAACACGTGCAGCATGAAGGGTGTCGCCGCATCGACCCGCAGCCGCCCTGCCGGACGCATGCGCCGCGCCGCCATCTGCTCTTCCGCCGCGTCGACCGCATCCAGGATGGTGCGCGCATGCGCCAGGAAGGCCCCGCCCTCTTCCGTCAATTCCAGCCGCCGCGTCGTCCGGCGCAGTAGGGTCGTCTGCAGCTTTTCTTCCAGCCGTCCCAGCGCACGGCTGGTCGCCGATACCGTCAGCCCCAGCAGTTCCGCGGCAGCGGTGAGCGAGCCCGTGTCCACCACGGCCACGAAGGCCTGCATTTCGTCGAGGGTTGTCTTCATTTTTGACTCAAACGCAAAAGTCTTTGGCCGCTTAGGGTCTTAATCCGCAAATATAAACCAAGGACAATACTTCCATCGAAAAAACCGACGGATTCTTCTTCAAGGAGCTTCAATGAAATCTTCCACCGCATTACTGGCCCTGGCCACCGGCGCCTTCGCCATCGGCACCACCGAATTCACGCCCATGGGGCTGTTGCCGGTGATCGCCGACGGCGTCCAGGTCGACATCCCCACCGCTGGCATGCTCGTGTCCGCCTATGCGATCGGCGTGATGGTCGGCGCCCCGGTGATGACCCTGCTGTTCAGCCGCTTCGGCAAACGGGCGGCGCTGATGTCGCTGATGCTCATCTTCACGATCGGCAACCTGCTGTCGGCCTTCGCCCCCGGCTACACGACCCTGCTGCTGTCGCGCCTGATCACCAGCCTCAACCATGGCGCCTTCTTCGGCATCGGCGCCGTCGTCGCCGCCAGCGTGGTGCCGAAAGAGAAACAGGCCAGCGCGATCGCCGCCATGTTCATGGGCCTGACGGTCGCCAACGTCGGCGGCGTGCCGGCGGCCACCTGGATCGGCCAGCAGGTCGGCTGGCGTCTTGCCTTCGGCGGCACCGCCGTACTGGGCCTGGTCACCATCGGCGCGCTGTGGCTGGCCCTGCCGAAGGGTGAACCGGGCGCACGTCCGGACGTGCGCCGCGAACTGAAGGTGCTGACCAGCCGCGAAGTGCTGCTGGCCATGGGCACCACCGTGCTGGGTTCCGGTGCCATGTTCGCGCTCTACACCTACGTGGCGCCGATGCTGGCCGAGATCACCCACGCCAGCCCCGGCTTCGTCGCCCTTGCACTCGTGCTGATCGGTATCGGCTTCACCGTCGGCAACAGCCTCGGCGGCCGCCTGGCCGACTGGTCGCTGGATGGCGCCACCAAGCTGATCCTCGCTTCGCTCGCCGTCGTCATGGTCCTGCTGCCGCTGCTGATGCAAACCCATGCCGGCGCCGCCATCGGCCTGCTGGTCTGGGGTGCCGCCGCCTTCGGCATCGTACCGCCGGTCCAGATGCGCGTGATGCAGGCCGCGGCCCAGGCGCCGGGCCTGGCCTCGTCGGTGAACGTCGGCGCCTTCAACCTCGGCAATGCGGTCGGCGCTGCCCTCGGCGGCGTGGTCATCGGCCAGGGTCTCGGTTATGCGGCCGTGCCTTACGTCGGTGCGGCGCTCGCAGCCGGCGGTCTCGCCCTGGTGTGGATCGGCAACGCCGGCCGCCAGCGCGATGCGGCCTGCACTTCCTCGTCTTCCATCTGACTCAAGGTTAACAAGAACATATAGCATGAACAACAACATCCCTTCCTTCGGCGTCGGCACCTTCCGCCTGACCGGCCAGACCGTCATCGACTCGGTGTCGACCGCACTCGAGCTCGGCTATCGCGCCGTCGACACGGCCCAGATCTACGGCAACGAAGCCGAGGTCGGCCAGGCCGTGGCCGAGAGCGGCGTGCAGCGCGCCGAGCTGTTCCTGACCACCAAGATCTGGACCGCCAACCATGCGCGGGAGCGGCTTGTTCCGAGCCTGCGCGAAAGCCTGGAGAAACTGCGCACCGACTACGTCGACCTGACCCTGATCCACTGGCCGGCGCCCGGCAACGGCGTCGAGTTGAAAGAAACCATGGAAGCGCTGGCCGAAGCCAAATCGCTGGGCCTGACGCGCCAGATCGGCATCTCCAACTTCAACATCGCTTTGACGCAGGAGGCCATCGACGTCGTCGGCAAGGACCAGATCGCCACCAACCAGATCGAGCTGAGCCCCTACCTGCAGGGCCGCAAGCTGACCGCTTTCCTGGACCAACAGGGCATCACCGTCACTTCCTACATGACTCTGGCCTATGGCAAGGTGTTGAAGGATCCGGTGCTGGCGCGCATCGCCGACAAGCACCAGGCCACCGTCGCCCAGGTGGCGCTGACCTGGGCGCTGCAGCTGGGCTATGCGGTGATTCCATCGTCGACGAAACCCGAGAACCTGGCGAGCAACCTGCTGGCGCGCGAACTCGTGCTGGACGCCGACGACATGGCGCTGATCGCGGCGCTGGACCGCAATGGCCGCGAAGTCAACCCCGAGGGCCTGGCGCCGGTGTGGGACTAAAACCAAATTCGGGGTCAGAGCACATTTTTTGGCAAGTTCCTCAATCCAATTGTTCAAAAAAGTGCTCTGACCCCGAATTACAGACGCCAGATCGACATGCGTAAATCGGGGTTAAATCGGGGTCAGAGCACATTTCCTGGCAATTTCCTAAGCCCACTTGCCCGAAAAAGTGCTCTGACCCCGAATTGCAGCTCAGGGCGTATCGATTTTGGGCTTGCAGTCGCAAGGCTGTTCGCCGCGGTCGAAGACGATCTTCCAGCGGCCTGGTGCTTCCAGGCGCCAGATCGAGTTGAAGCGGCCGATCTTCTTGCCGCTGGCGTCGTAGACCGGGCCGCCACTGTAGGCCAGGGTGCCGGACTCGACCACTTCGACTTCTTCCGGTTCCCAGGAAAACGGCGGCTGATGGCCGTCGTAGTATTTTTTCCAGGCAGTGGACACGGCTTCGCGGCCGCGCAGCACGCTGCCCGGGCCCGAGAAGAACACGGCTTCCTCGGACAGGAAGCTGGTGAAGGCCGCGTGGTCGCGCGCCTTCATGGTGGCTGCGAAGGCGCGTTCGGTGTCGGCCACCTGCTTCTTCAGCTCGGCGTTCGAGGGCCGCGCCGCGCTGGCGACCGCCAGCATGAACATACTGATGCACAAAACCCCAATCGACAGCAGACGCATGCATCCTCCACGTGTGGAACTCCGGGCTTGAAATCGGCTATTGCTAAGCGGACAATTTTGTCACGGCAATACCATTTGCACAAGTCGCTTGCATGGAGTCCGGAAGCGGAGTATAAATGGTCCGGAACCGGAGGATTCCTATGAGTCTCGCCTACGCTTACCCGAAGAGCCGCTTCGAAACGGCAGTGCTGGTCGACCTCAACGACCGCAAACAGCGCGAACGCCTGTCGCGCTCCGCGCTGCTGGGCTTTTTCCAGCTCGCCAATGCCTGGCGGGTACGCGACGACGATGCGCGCGAGCTGCTCGGCGGCGTCTCCTCGTCCGCCTTCTACGAATGGAAGAAACATCCGGACCGCGTGCTCGAAGTCGACCGCATCACCCGCATCTCCTACCTGCTCGGCATCTACAAGGCCCTGCACATCCTGTACGGCGACAAGCTGGCCGACGAATGGGTGCACCTCCCCAACAGCAATCCCGTCTTCAACGGCCGCGCGCCGCTGGCCTTCATGCTGGCGGGTGGACTGCTGTCGATGCAGACCGTGCGCCGCCTGCTCGACGCCCGCCGCGGAGGGCTGTGAGTGAAGCTGGTCTCCAGGCAGGAACCCGGGCTCACCCAGTTGCGCCAGTTCGATACCGTCCGCCTGATCCCGTCCCGCTTCGCCGATGCCGAAGACTCGGTGCTGGCGCCGCTGGCGGAAAACGATGCCGTGCTGCGCGACCTGTTCGACCTCGACAACGCCACCAATGACCGCCTGCGCGGCGAGTCCGGCCTGCTGCCCGGCATCGGCATGGACGAGCTGGTGTTCGGCGTGCCCAACTTCCGCATGATCAATGCGGCCTATACCTATGCACGCCCGGAAGGCAGCCGCTTCAACGACGGCGAGCGCGGCGCCTGGTACTGCGCCTTCGAGCCGGAGACGGCGCTGGCCGAGGTCAGCTTCCACAAGACCGTCGAATACCAGGAGATCGGCCGCTTCGACGACAGCGTCAGCTACCAGGCCCTGCTGGCCGACTTCACCGCCACCTTGCACGACCTGCGCGCGAACGAAGCCTATGCCGACTGCCTGGCGACGGACAGCTACATCGCCTCGCAGCGCCTGGCGGCGGAATTGCTGGAAGCCGGCTCGATGGGCATCATCTACCCCAGCGTGCGCCGGCCCGGAGGCACGAATCTCGCGTGCTTCCGCCCTGCGCTGGTCGGGAATGTCCGCAAGGGCCGGGCGTATCGGTTAACATGGGCGGGTTCGCCGGCTCCCACGGTCGAACCCATCTGATTCAACGAAGCCATGAAAACCGATCCATTAAAAGACACCGAACTGCACGACAAGATCAACCGCGAGACCGCCCGCATCAACTGGTCGGAACTCGAGCGCCATTTCGCCCACGGCATGGTGATCTACGTGAGCCAGGAACTCGACCTGGTCGAGGTGGCCCTGCGCATCGCCCACGACGACAAGGAACCCATCGCGCGCTGGATGAACGAAGGCAAGGTCGCCAAGGTGTCGGACGCCCAGGCCCTCGAGTGGCATGCGACCGACGCCCGCCTGTGGGCTTCGGTGGTCAATCCCTTCGTGCTGGTGCAGGCCGACAAGGCAGCCCCCGCCGATACCCTGCACTAGGCGACTCGGCCAAGCATCCGGTAGCGCGATGCCGCCGCCGGCTGCTCCAGCTGGAAGGTATTCACCACCGACGCCAGCTGCTCGGCCTGGATGCGCAGCGATTGCGCGGCGGCCGACGCCTCTTCCACCAGGGCCGCGTTCTGCAGCGTCATCCGGTCGAGCCGGGCGATGGCGCTGTCGACCCTGTCGATCTCCTCGCATTGCGCGCGCGTCGCAGTCGACATCTCGCCCATGAGATCGTTCACCCGGTGCACGCCGTCAACCACCGTGCGCATGGTTCGGCCGGCCTGCGCGACCAGCTCGGTGCCGGCGCCGACCTTGCTCACCGAATCCTCGATCATGGCCTTGATTTCCCTGGCGGCGGCGGCGGAGCGGTGCGCCAGGTTGCGCACCTCTGCCGCCACGACGGCAAATCCGCGCCCCTGCTCGCCGGCGCGCGCCGCCTCGACCGCAGCGTTCAGCGCCAGGATATTCGTCTGGAACGCGATGCCGTCGATCACGGCGATGATTTCCACAGCCTTCTTCGAGGACGCGTGGATCAGGTTCATGGTCTCGACCACGCCCTCGACCGTGTCGCCGCCCTGGCGCGAAACGCGCGCGGCGTCCCGCGCCAGCCCGGCCGCTTCGGCGGCAAAGTCCGCATTCCGGCGCACCGAAGAAATCAGGGCCTTCATGGCGCCGCCGACCTCGGCCAGCTCGGCGGCCTGGGACTCGGTGCGCTGCGACAGCTCGGCATTGCCGGTAGCGATTTGCGCTGAAGCCGAGGCGATCGTATCGGTGCCGCTGCGGACCTTTCCGACGATGCCGGACAAGCTGTCGCGCATGGCGCTCATCGCGGCCAGCAGGCTGCCGGGCCGGGCCCGGCGGGTATCGACGCCGTGCTGCAGCTCCCCCTTCGCGATCGCATGCGCGACACTGGAGGCGTAGGCCGGCTCGCCCCCGAGCTCGCGCAGCAGTCCACGGGTAAGGGCCAGGCCAATGGCGGCGGCCAATACCACGCACAGCACACTCAAGCCGGCAATCGTCCAGCGTGCCGACGCCGCGCTTGCGCCGGCAGCGATGCCAGCCTCCACGCTCTCCGCCTGCAACTGCTTGAGCAGGACGTCGATATCGGCGACGATCCGGCGGCGCAGCGGCGAACATTCCTTCACCAGGAAAGCACCGAAGGCGTCCATCTCGTTCGCCTGGCGGTATTTGCGCGGACGTCGCAGCTCCCGGATCATCGCCCCCATTCCCTCGCGCACCTTCGCGTACTGCGCATTGCCCTGCAAGGAACGATCCAGCTGGACGAGGGCCGCCTCCGCCTCGGCCACCTGCCTGTCGACCAGGTCGAGTTCACGCAGGGCGTCGCCGGCGTCGCTGAAGATGTAGGCGTTGCGCGCCGCGATACCGGTCTGGTCGAGCGCCTCGCGCAGTGAATACAGCGGTTCCAGGCGCGTACTGCGCAGGCCGTCGGCATTCGCCAGGGCGTCTCCGATCCCATTCACGCGCGAGATGGCAAACCCCGCCAGCACCAGGGTCACCAGCACCATGAGAGCGAAGGCACTGTACAGCTTTGCCGAAATTGGTATTCTGGTCGACACCTTGCGTTCGTTTGTGCCATGCTTGTCGTTCATCTTGCTGCCCAATTTGAGGAAATTGCCGATTTTGCCCTAGAAATTACAGATGGGCAACTCTTTTGATAGTTTTCGCGAGATTTTATATTGCTATTTAAGCGTGATTTTCTTCCCCGGCCGTCATAAGATCGTGGCATCGACAAGAAAGAAGATTTGAACAAAGTTATCCGCTATACTCACGGGATAAGAGGAAAGTTTATGCAAAGCAACACGAAACCCGACGATCCCGTGATGACCACGAGCGAAGTAGCGCGCCTGCTGGGCGTTGCTACCAGCACCGTGCAAATCTGGATGGAAAGTGGCGCGATCGAGTCCTGGAAAACGCCGGGAGGGCATCGCCGTACGCGCTTGAGCCTGGTCCAGGGCCTCCTGCATGGAAGGGACGACAACGCCCATCTGCGTCCGGCGGCCAGCAACGACAGGGAATTCCTGCCGGCGGCCGATCCGAACTATCCGGTCCCGGCCGACGAACGCGCACGCCTCGCGGCCGTCGGCGCGAGCGGCCTGGTCGACACCGACGAGGAAAACCGCTTCGACCGCATCGTCCGCCTCGCCACCATGGTGACCGGTTCGCCGATCGCCCTGGTCTCCCTGCTGACCTCGACCCGCCAGTGGTTCAAGGCCAGGGTCGGCCTCGAGCCGCGCGAAACCCCGCGCGACTGGGCCTTCTGTTCGCACGCCGTGATGCAGGACGAGATGTTCGTGGTCGAAGACGCCCTCGACGACGAACGCTTCCGCGACAATCCCCTGGTCCAGGGCGATCCGCAAATCCGCTTCTACGCCGGCGTGCCGCTGCGCGACCGCTCCGGCCACGCGCTCGGCACCCTGTGCGTGATCGACCGCGAACCGCGCCGCCTGCGCGCCTCCGAGCTGCAGGGCTTGCTGGACCTGGCGGCGATTGCTTCGTCTGAGATCCAGGCCAGCCGGCCGAATCGGTTCTGATCTATCGTCGCGCCGGGCATTGCCCGGCCCGGCTTTCCGCACAGGCGGGAACCCAGGTTTTACGCAGGCCACTTGCGTCAAGCGTTAACCGGATGCGACGAACTTGCGGAATAGTGCCGGGGGCACTATTCCGCCTACGCGGGGACGACGGTGTGCGGTGGGACGACCTTACTCGCTCAGATCCACCGCATACAAGGCAAACCCCTTCCCCAAGCCATCATCCGCGGCCAGCTGCGACACATTCGCCAAGCCGGCCGCCCGCGCCAGCTCCAGCTTGCCCGGCGCCGAATGGAATACCACCGGCCCCTTCACCGCCACCTTCGCAAAGCGCCAGCTGCGCTGCGAACCGTTGGCGGCGCGGCCCAGCTGCTTCGCTTCCTTGATATACGCGATCAGCACATCGCGGCTGGCGTCTGGCGCCGTGAACACGGTCTTCGCACCGCCCTGCAGGCCCGGGAAGTTGCCGCCGCCGCTGGCGCGGTAGTTGTTCGTCGCGACCAGGAATTCCTGGCCCGCCGGCAGCGGCGCGCCGTGCAGCTGCAGATTGCGTATGCGCTGGCCCGGCGGCTGGGTCACGTCGATCTCGTAGCTGAGTTCCGGCGAGGTCACGGTGTCGAAGTTATAGCCGGGGAAGCCGGTGTTGACCAGTTCCTGCGGCTCGCTCCTGTTGGGGTCGATGGTGTTGAAGCGGCCCGCGGCCTTTTCCAGCCAGGCTTTCAGTCCGGCGCCGTCGACCTTCACCACCGCCAGCGCATTCGGATACAGATAAAGGTCGGCCGCGTTATTGAGCGCCAGGTCGCCGGCGGCGACGTCGGTGTAGTCAAGCACGCCGGCCGAACCGGTCTTGAAGGGCGCCGATACCGACAGCACCGGCAGCTTCGCATACTGCGGCAGGTTCGCGGCCACGTAATGGCGCACGTAGCCGGCCTGCGCCTGGTTGACGATCTGGATCGCAGAGACGTCGCCGACGTCGGCGAAATAGGTCGACATGCGGAAGTCCGCGCTGCCGATCGGCGTCTTCACATAGCGGATCGTGGCTTCGTGCTCATCCTTCACGAGCGCCATCACCGCCGGATCGGCCGGCACATAGCTCTTGTCCGGCTGCTGGGTGGTGCGATTCTCGACGATGGCGGCGCCCTGGTCGGCGTGCCAGCGCTTGCCGTCGTAGCGCAGCTGCAGGCGCACCACGCCAAGGTTCTTGCCCCACAGGTTGGCCATCACGGTGGGCACCCCGAATACCCTGCCCTTCACCTTGTCGACGTGCGGCAGGTTGAACTGGGCGACGGTGCTGGACGGATTCGGGAAGGCTTGGTGCGAGTGGCCGAGCAGCAGCGCGTCGATGCCACCCAATGCGCCGCCCACCTGGGCCAGGTAGTAATTCCCGTTCTCCATCGTCGGCAAATACGGGCTGGCGTCCAGGCCGCCGTGCGAGATCGCCACCACCAGGTCGGCGCCCCTGGCGCGCATCTCCGGCAGGTAGCGCCTCGCGGTCTCGACCAGGCCTTCGGTATAGATCTTCCCCTCCAGCCAGCGGCGGTCCCAGTTGACGATGGCGGGCGGCGTGAAGCCGATGATGCCGACCTTGACCGTGGCTTCGAAGGGTTTGCCCTTGGCGTCGACCGCCTTGATGCGCTTGCTGAGGATGCGGTAGGGCTCGAACAGCGGCTTCTTCGTCTGCATGCTGTAGACGTTGGCCAGCACCACCGGGAAGCCCGGACCGGCGCACTGCCGGTTGGACGCACCTCGCGGCACCCCCGCGACCTGCAGGCGCTGGCCGGTCACCTGGCCCAGGTAGGCCAGGCCGAAATTGAAATCGTGGTTGCCGATGCCGATGCCGTCGTAGCCGATCTTCTTCATCGCCTTGTAGATGCCCAGCAGCTGGCCGCAGCGCAGCGGATCGACGGTGGCCTGGTAGTCGCCCAGCGCATTGCCCTGGATGGTGTCGCCGTTATCGAACAGCAGCGTGTTCGGGAAGTCGCGGCGCGCCTGGGCGATCAGCGAGGCGGTGCGGTCCAGGCCCAGCGAAGGGTCGGCGGCCAGCTTGAAGTAGTCGTAGCCGACCACCGCCGAGTGCAGGTCGGTGGTTTCCAGGATCGCCAGTTCGGCGCTGCTGCCGGCTTGCGGCGCGGCCGCCAGGACCGGCACGGACAGGATGAGTGAGGATGCGAAAAGGACGAGTTTCATGCCTTCATGATAAGGCAGCGGCCTGGCGCGGGGCAAGAAAGGCGACGGGACGCGCGGCCGGCGCCCCGCCTGCGGTATAATCTCCGGTTCGATTCAACCTACTAAAAATACGTCACCGACCATGGAAGCTGAACGCATCAACGCCCTTTCCGCCCTGCTGAACGACCTGAGCAGCCGTGAAGCCGAACTTCGGAGGTATCTTTGACTTCGATAAGAAGTCGGAGAAACTAGAACAGGTCAACCAGGAACTGGAAGACCCGACCGTCTGGAACGACCAGAAGCGCGCCCTCGACCTGGGCAAGGAAAAGAAGGCGCTGGAAGGCGTCGTCCTGACGCTGGAAAAAGCCCGCGCCGACATCGACGATTCGCGCGACCTGTTCGAGATGGGACGCGAAGAAGGCGATGACGACACCATCGAATCGGTCGAAGGCGACGCCGCCGAGATCGCGAAGGTCATCGAGCAGATGGAATTCCGCCGCATGTTCAGCAACCCGATGGACCATGCGAACTGCTTCATCGACATCCAGGCCGGCGCCGGCGGCACCGAAGCCCAGGACTGGGCCTCGATGCTGCTGCGCCAGTACCTGCGCTATTGCGAGCGCAAGGGCTTCAAGGCCGAGGTGATGGAAATCTCCGAGGGCGAGGTCGCGGGCATCAAGACCGCCACCATCAAGGTCGAGGGCGAGTACGCCTACGGCCACCTGCGCACCGAGACCGGCGTGCACCGCCTGGTCCGCAAGTCGCCGTTCGACTCGGCCAACGGCCGCCACACCTCGTTCACCTCGCTGTTCGTGTACCCGGAGGTCGACGAGTCCTTCGAGATCGAGATCAACCCGGCTGACGTGCGCATCGACACCTACCGCGCATCCGGCGCCGGCGGCCAGCACATCAACAAGACCGACTCCGCGGTGCGCCTGACGCACGCCCCGTCGGGCATCGTGGTGCAGTGCCAGAACGACCGCTCGCAGCACCGCAACAAGGCCGAAGCCTTCGACATGCTGCGCGCCAAGCTGTTCGAACTCGAGCTGCGCAAGCGCATGGCCGAGCAGCAGAAGCTGGAAGACTCGAAGACCGACGTCGGCTGGGGCCACCAGATCCGTTCCTACGTGCTGGACCAGTCGCGCATCAAGGACCTGCGCACCGGCTTCGAGACCGGCAACACCAAGAACGTGCTGGACGGCGACCTCGACGACTTCATCTCGGCTTCGCTGAAGCAGGGCGTGTAATGAGCAAGCCAGCCTTCATCTTCGACATGGACGGCACCATCGTCGACAACATGGCCTTCCACACCAGGTCCTGGCTCGAGTTCTTCGCGCGCCGCGGCAAGGAGTACGAGGCCGAGGCCTTCTTCCGCGAGACCGCCGGTGCCCAGGGCCGCGAGATCCTGCGCGCCCGTCTGGGCGACGACGTCACCGACGAGGAAATCGCCACCCTGGCCGCGGAGAAGGATGCGCTTTACCGCGAGATGTACGGTCCGCACCGCGCCGCCATCAAGGGTTTCGACGACTTCGTGACCGACGCCGACGAGCGTGGCGTGGCGCTGGCCGTGGCGACCTCCGCGCCGCCGAAGAACATCGTGTTCACCCTGGACGAACTCGACCTTCGCCGCCACTTCGCGGCCGTGGTCGGCGCGGCCGACGTCAAGCAGGGCAAGCCGCATCCGGACGTGTTCCTGAAGGCCGCCGAGAAGCTGGGCGCGAATCCCGCCGACTGCATCGTCTTCGAAGATGCGCCGATGGGCGTGGAAGCCGCGCGCCGCGCCGGCATGCGCGCCGTGGTCATCACGACCACCCTGCCCGCCGACGCGTTCGCGGAGTTCGACAACGTGCTCAAGATCGTCAACGACTACGACGAGCTGTCCGTTGAGGACCTGCTGGGCACCCTCTGACCTGCACGTGAACCAAACATAGATAACTACCTGATATGAGCACCGAAAACCAAGAACAAGGCCAGGAACAGCAAGCGACTTCGCTGCAGCTTGAGGACAACAAGATCATCGCCGAGCGCCGCGCCAAGCTGGCCGCGATCCGCGAAAAAGGCGTGGCCTTCCCGAACGACTTCGTCCCCCGGCACAAGGCTGCCGGCCTGGTCGAGACCTATGGCGCCTGGACCCGCGAGCAGCTCGAAGCCGAACCGCAGCAGGTGGTGCTGGCCGGCCGCATGATGCTCAAGCGCGAAGCCGGCAAGAAGGCCGCCTTCGCCACCCTGCAGGACGCCTCGGGCCCGCGCGCCGACGGCCGCATCCAGATCTACGTCACCCTGGACAACACCGGTGACGAAGCGATGGAAGCCTTCCGCCACTACGACCTGGGCGACATCCTGGGCGTGGAAGGCACGCTGTTCAAGACCAAGGTCGACGAGCTGACCGTCAAGGTGACCAAGCTGCGCCTGCTGTCGAAGTCCCTGCGTCCGCTGCCGGACAAGTTCCACGGCCTGGCCGACCAGGAGACCAAGTACCGCCAGCGCTACGTCGACCTGATCATGAACGAAGAGACGCGCCGCACCTTCAAGGCGCGTACCGCCGCGATCGCGTCGATCCGCCGCTTCATGCAGGACAACCAGTTCATGGAAGTCGAGACCCCGATGCTGCACCCGATCCCGGGCGGCGCCGCGGCCAAGCCTTTCATCACCCACCACAACGCGCTGGACATGCAGATGTTCCTGCGTATCGCGCCCGAGCTGTACCTGAAGCGCCTGGTGGTCGGCGGCTTCGATCGCGTGTTCGAAATCAACCGTAACTTCCGCAACGAGGGCGTTTCGATCCGCCACAATCCGGAATTCACGATGATGGAGTTCTACGCCGCCTACACCGACTACAAGTGGCTGATGGACTACACCGAGGCCGTGATCCGCCAGGCCGCGATCGACGCCCACGGCACCGCCGAAGTCACCTATGGCGGCCGTCCGCTGGACCTGGGCAAGCCCTTCCACAGGCTCACCATCGTCGAAGCGATCAACAAGTTCGCGCCGGAGTACACCAGCGAACAGCTGAACGACGCCGAGTTCCTGAAGAAGGAACTGCTGGAGAAATTCGGCGTGAAGCCGCACATCATCTCGGGCCTGGGCGCGCTGCAGCTGGCCCTGTTCGAAGAGACCGCCGAAGCCCAGCTGTGGGAGCCGACCTTCATCATCGACTACCCGGTCGAAGTCTCGCCGCTGGCGCGCGCCTCCGACAGCCGCCCGGGCATCACCGAGCGCTTCGAGCTGTTCATGGTGGGCCGCGAGATCGCCAATGGCTTCTCGGAGCTGAACGATCCGGAAGACCAGGCAGCCCGCTTCCAGGCCCAGGTGGCCGCCAAGGACGCCGGCGATGAAGAAGCGATGTTCTACGACGCCGACTACATCCGCGCCCTGGAATACGGCCTGCCCCCGACCGGCGGCTGCGGCATCGGCATCGACCGCCTGATCATGATCCTGACGGATTCGCCGAACATTCGCGATGTGCTGCTGTTCCCGCACCTGCGCAAGGAAGACTGAGCTTGAGTGACGCGTGATGCGTCACAAAAAAGGCGCGATACGGGAGACCGTTCGCGCCTTTTTATTGAGCGCTGAACGTGGGCTCGGGGAGCCCACCCTACGATGGCCGGTAGGGTGGGCACCCGGTGCCCACGTCCACCGCCGTATTACCGAACCACCCGATAGCAGGGAATATATTCCTTACCCGGCAACTTCATCCGGCTCTGCTCCACGAACGACTGCAGCAACTTGTCCATCGGCGCCATGATCGCATCCTCGCCGTGGATCTCGAATTTGCCGTACTTCTCGATCGCGCGGATCCCCTCCTCCTTCACATTACCCGCCACCACGCCCGAGAACGCACGGCGCAAATTGGCCGCCAGCAGGTGGGTCGGCTGGTTCTTGTGCAGCGACAGGCTGCGCATGTTCTCGTGGCTCGGGCGGAAGGGATGCTGGAATTCGGGGTCGATCTTCAGGCCCCAGTTGAAGTAGTAGGCGTCGCTGCGCGACTTGCGGAATTCGCGCACCTGGCGGATCCCGGTATGCATCTCCTGCGCCACCGCTTCCGGATCGTCGACGATGATCTTGTAGCGGCGCTGCGCCTCTTCGCCCAGGGTCAGGCCGATGAACTGGTCGATCTGCTCGAAGTATTCCCTGGCCGTCGCCGGGCCGGTGAACACCAGCGGGAACGGCATGTCCGCATTCTCCGGGTGCAGCAGGATGCCGAGGATGTAGAGGATCTCCTCGGCGGTGCCGGCGCCGCCCGGGAACACCACGATGCCGTGGCCGGTGCGCACGAAAGCTTCGAGGCGCTTCTCGATGTCCGGCATGATGACCAGGTCGTTCACGATCGGGTTCGGCGACTCGGCCGCGATGATGCCCGGTTCCGAGATGCCGAGGTAGCGGCCGCCCTGCAGGCGCTGCTTGGCGTGGCCGATGGTGGCGCCCTTCATCGGGCCTTTCATCGCACCCGGGCCGCAGCCGGTGCAGATATCCAGTTCGCGCAGGCCGAGCTGGTAGCCGACGTGCTTCGAGTAGTTGTACTCGACGCGGTTGATCGAGTGGCCGCCCCAGCACACCACCAGGTTCGGATTGCGCTGCGGCTGGATCACGTTGGCATTGCGCAGGATGTGGAACACCGCATCGGTGATGCCTTCCGGCCGTTGCAGGTCGAAGCGCGGATTGTCCGTCACCTCGAAGCTCACATAGACGATATCGCGCAGCACCGCGAACAGGTGCTCGTGGATACCCTTGATCATCTTGCCGTCCACGAAGGCGTGGGCCGGCGCGCTGCGGATGTCGAGCTTGATGCCGCGCTCGCGCTGGATGATCTTGATGTCGAAATCCTTGTAGCGTTCGAGCAGTTCCTTGCCGTCGTCGATCGAACTGCCGGAGTTCAGTACCGCCAGCGCGCATTTGCGAAAGACCTGGTACAGGCCACCCTGGCTGGTGTCGAGCAGCTTTGCCACTTCCGCCTTCGACAGCACTTCCAGGCGTCCCTCCGGGGATATCAATGTGTCGACAACGTCGTTCGTCATATTTCTCTACCTTTCTGTTCAGTGTTTCCCTACAGCCTTTTCGCCAATATACGACATCTACCGGGAGTTTGCCCCCACACTTGTGCAGGCTTTTTACGTCAATACTGTTGACCCGGAAAAAGTTGCCTTAACGAGCAGAATTTCCACTAAAATGCGACGCTATTGGATTTGCGCCCGTACACAATGCGGGCATGCGGCCCAATCATTCCTATTCTTATAAAACGTATTTGGGGAGGAACCGCATGAGCGGTGCAGCTACTTCTACCGCCGAACAGAAAGCGATCCCGGAATTCAAACAGATCATGGGCCACCCAGCACCGCTGTGGATGCTGTTCATGACCGAATTCTGGGAGCGCTTCGCTTTCTACGGCATCCGTTGGGCCCTGGTGCTCTACATCGTCGCCCAGTTCTACGGCGGCAGCGGCGTCGGCCAGGCCGACGCCAACCTGACCTACGGTTCCTACCTGGCGCTGGTCTACGCCGGCGCCGTGTTCGGCGGCTACATCGCCGACCGCGTGATCGGCTACCAGCGTTCGATCCTGGTCGGCGCAGCCTTCATGGCCGTCGGCCTGTTCGCCATTACCGTGCCCGATCCGAACGTGTTCAAGCTCGGCCTGGCCACCATCATCGTCGGCAACGGCATGTTCAAGCCGAACATTTCGACCATGGTCGGCCAGCTGTACGGCATCGGCGACGAGCGCCGCGACTCCGGCTTCACCATCTTCTACATGGGCATCAACAGCGGCGCCTTCATCGCGCCGATCCTGACCGGCTGGCTGGCCGGCGCCATGTCCGGCAGCACCGGCGTGCCGGCCTACAAGGTGGTGTTCTTTGCCGCCGGCATCGGCATGCTGCTGTCGCTGGTCTGGTTCCAGATCGGCCGCAAGGGCCTGAAAGGCATCGGCGCGCCGGTCGGCGCACTGGCCAGCCCGACCCGCCTGATCGGCGTGATCATCGGCTCGCTGATTGTGATCCCGGGCGTCTACTTCCTGCTCAAGCTCGGCGCCGACACCATCCAGGGCATCCTCTCGGTCCTGTTCATCGTCCTGGCGCTGATGCTGCTGGTCGAAGGCATCCGCAACGGCAAGGTCGCACGCGACAAGGCCATCGCCATGCTGCTGATCTTCTTCTTCAACATCATGTTCTGGTGCTTCTTCGAACAGGCGGGCAGCTCCTTCACCTTCCTGGCCGACAATATCGTGCGCCGCGACTTCGGCGGCTGGGTCTTCCCGGTCGGCTGGTTCCAGTCGGTGAACTCGATCGCGATCATCGTCTGCGCGCCGATCGTGGCCGCGGTCTGGGTCTGGCTCGGCCGCGCCAATCCGTCGATCCCGCGCAAGTTCGGCCTGGGCCTGATCTTCAACGGCCTGGCCTTCCTGCTGCTGATGTTCGCGCTGCAGCACCTGGTCGGCGCCGACAGCAAGATCCCGTTCTGGACCCTGTTCATGGTCTACGTGATCCAGTCCATCGGCGAGCTGTGCCTGTCTCCGATCGGCCTGTCGATGGTCACCAAGCTGGCGCCGGTGCGCCTGGTCGGCCTGGGCATGGGCGGCTGGTTCCTGTCGACCGGTATCGGCAACAACCTGTCGGGCATCTTCGCCAGCCACATCTCGGGCGAAAAAGGCATGAGCGTGGAATCGGCGCTGGGCGGCTACACCTTCGGCTTCTATGCGCTGATCGGTTCCGGCATCCTGCTGTTCCTGATCGCACCGCTGATCCAGAAGCTGATGCATGGCGTGAAATAATCGATGCCGGGGGCGTCGATCACGCCGCCCCACTTCGGCTTTAATCGAGACGGCGGCCTGCGGGCTGCCGTTTTATTTGGAACCTCGTAAATTCCAAACCCGCGTAGCAGCGGAAACTCTTAGCTCTCCCAAACGCAACCCAAAATTAGCAAGACGAAAACAGTCGCGAAGCGGTCGAACGCAATCACGCCATATTGCACCTCTGTAAATTTTATTTTTCTTATGATAGAGTTTGTTCCTGAAAAGCTCTAGAAACTATTGTAAGCGCCGCAAGATGCCTCCAGCGGTTTCATCCCACGGTTCCTATCTTCGCGCAATTCCGACAGCGAAAGCCATGTGGATCATCGTTCAAGCGGCAACTTTAGAACCATAAAACCTACTAACTCTGGTGACTTAGAATGTCAGCATTCTTTGACGCATTTTGGCCGAATTTAGCCTCGACGCTGGTGGGTATCGTACTGGGCGTTCCGATTGCTCTCACACTCAACCAACATATGCTGCGCAATCAACGCAGACTCGAGATTAATGATATGGGGGCGCAGGTCAAAGATGCTATTGAAGTTCTCGTAAACGCTTGCAAATATAATATCGGAGTACTTGATATGATTTGCTCAGAAGCCTTGGACGGCCGAGTCATGCACAGCCCGGACTTGCGTATTACAGCGTGGGAAACCGTCGGACCAATACTTTGCAGCAGCTCTTCAAACCCTGAATTGCTTCAAATGCTTTCACATCATTGGCTACGCTTATCGCGCCTCCAGGATTTAAGCGATGAAATTTTCGCTCGGGAGGTCGCAAAATCTCTCCCGCCGCTTGAAGATCAATCAGTAATGCTCGATTTTTGGCGTGTTCTTCACGAGAACTCTCTCAACCTATCTACCCACGCTAAAGTGGCAATCGAGAAGCTTGAGAAATTTAAGGAGCATCTTCCTGAAGGCTACAGCAGAAAGGGCTCCACACCGGCATAACCGCCTGATGCTTGGATGTTTAAATTCCGGTATATAACATTTGTCGCTATAACTGTCGTAATGTTCAAGTCAACATCTATTCAAACATATGATTATGTAGAGGGTTAAATTAATGGCAAGCTCCGAAACTTTGAAGGAACTCGTCAAAAACGGCGGCAACCTCGTTTTGACCAGTGGAATCAGTACAGATATTTTATACGAACTTATGGAACTCGCTGAGATATCAGGAGCCAAACTCTCTGTTTCTACTTCTTTCCGAAGCGATGTCTTAATTGATTTGGCTCGAAAGTACGGCAACTCGATAACGTTCATCAACGGCCTAGGCAATTTCAAGAAAGATTAGTCGCAAGTGGCCGCCTCATGCCACATTTCCCAATAAGATAGATGCCCCATGATATTAATACGCCATCTGTCCGGATTAATAATCAGGGGCAAACCATCCTGAGCTTCTATCCAAAGTGCATAGGCCGGCGCTGAGATTAAGTACAAGAGAGTCGAAAGATCTTCGCCCTTGGAACCAATGTAGAACTACCCAGCTTTTGTATGTGCTAGGTTTGTCTCACGTGTGTCTTGGTAGGCCGAACTGCTAGACTCTCCTGGTATACACCCCAAAATAATTTTCGCGCGGTATGAAAAAAAGTTCGAACAGCGGTCTCGTCTACTCCACCGAAAGCGGCCGCATGTGCCCCGCTTGCCGGCAGCCGGTCGCGGAATGCATTTGCAAGGCCAAAAGCGCGATCCTCGGCGACGGCGTCATCCGCGTCTCGCGCCAGACCAAGGGCCGCGGCGGCAAATGCGTCACCATCGTCAAGGGCCTGCCGCTGGACGCGATTGCGCTGGCAGCGCTGGGCAAGCAGTTGCGCACCGCCTGTGGTTCCGGCGGCACCGTCAAGGATGGCGTGATCGAAATCCAGGGCGACCATTGCGATCTGGTCGTCGCGACGCTGGCGAAGCATGGGTACCAGGCCAAGCGGGCCTGATCCGTCACCGGGCGGATCCTTGGCGATGACAAGCGCAGAATCCCGCACCCCGGCGTGGGCCTGGATGATCTTCCTTTTTCCGCTGCTCATCCTCCTCATCATTACAGTGAGCGTTTATGTCAGCGGATACCGTCATGCGAAGTTGTTGGGCGAGTCCTTGGTCCCGATCGATGCGACGGTCGTTTCTGTTGACAAGGAAGTGTGCGGAGGCCATTCGCGGCATACCTGCTACCGGATGGAACTGCTTGGAACGCTCGGGGGCGTCACACACAAGTATCGAACCCATGATGGGCCGCATGGACGTTTTCGCTACACGGAAGAAGAGAACGGGCAGCTGTTCGTTCTCGATAATCAGCGGACCCAAAAAATACTTGTCGCCCCTCGTCCGGGAAACGCCGAAGCGCTGAAGATGTACTGGAGCAGGAACGAGCCGCTCGAGGAATTCCAGGCAAGTTCTGCACTTCTTCTCGCATTCATCATCTTCGAGCTTCTTGTCTTCCCGCTCGGCCTCTGGAAAAGCACCAGGATCTGAATCCCGACCAAAGCACCGTCCGCACGCCTGGATGCGCAGCAAAATCCGACTCGTGGCATCCTACGACCTCGACCAGCCAAGCCCGGGAAAGGAGTTTGCATGGCGAAGCATCCAGGAATATTTCCAACCTTCTTCCTGTCCGGTTTCGAATGCTCCAATTTCCTCTGGGGCGAGCGCCCCGGCGTGCGCCGCAACCTGATCGCGGAAACCCAGCACGACCGCCACGCCGCCGAGGATTACCGGATCCTCGCCGAACTCGGCATCGCCGTCTCGCGCGAAGGCATTCCCTGGCCGCTGGCCGACCGGGCCGGCGGCGGGGCATACGATTTCTCGATGGTCGATCCCTTCATCGAGGCGATGAACGCGTCGAAGATCCTCCCGGTCTGGGACCTTTTCCATTACGGCTATCCGGACGATCTCGATCCCTACGACGACGCCTTCGCCGGCCGTTTCGCGGCCTACTGCCGGGCCGCCGCCGAATATGTGATCCCGAAGGTGCGCGGTCCGCATTTCTTCACGCCGATTAACGAGATCACCTTCTTTTCCTTCTGCGCCGGCGAATGGGCATGGGCCGCGCCCTACCGCTGCAGCCGCGACGACCGGATGCGCCTGCGGCTGGCGCTGTGCCGGGCCGCGATCGCCGGCGTGAAGGCGATCCGCGAAGTCGAGCCAAAGGCGCGCATGGTCCACATCGATCCGCTGGTACGGGTGGTGGCGCCGCGCGACCGCCCCGACCAGATCGAGGCCGCGCGCCACGAAACCGAGGTCGACACCTTCCTGGCCTGGGACGTCATCTATGGCCGCGAGCATCCGGAACTGGGCGGTGCGCCCGAGATCCTGGATATCGTCGGCGCCAACAATTACTCGTTCGGACAGATGGAATACCGCGAGCACGGACCGCACAAGCCCCTGGATCCCGGCGACGACCGCATCGCCCCGCTGTGCGACATGCTGCAGACGGTCTGGGAACGCTACCGCCGGCCGATGATCATCGGCGAAACCAGCGGCATGCGCGACGGCCGCGCCGGCTGGCTGCACGACGTGATGTGCGAATCGCTGGCGGCGGTGCGCCGCGGCATGGACCTGCAGGGAATCTGCCTCTTCCCCGCCGTCGACATGCCGGACTGGCATACCGGCGAGTGGCTGCACAACGGCATCTGCGACCTGGTCGACGAGAATGGCGACCTCAAGCGCGTGCCGGACGCCGGATACGTCGACGAACTGCGGCGCTGGCAGAAGGAGCTGAACCGGGTCACCAGACTGGACGAGGACCCGTTCAGCGATCCGGTGGAACTGCAGGATGTGGTCGATGCGGCCCAGCGGCTCAAGGTGCAGCCGGACAAGGATTGGTGTTAGGCGAGCGCATTTGCAGTATCTTGCGGGACGGCAATATTGTAGACTGTTCAGCAAATCCACTTACAGAAACGACACATGGGCATTTCCCTCAGCCTCATCGCGAAAGCGATCGAACTCTCCGTCAAGGTCTTCGTCACGGTCCGTGCCGCCAAGGCCAACGACAGCGCCGGCGATACCGCCGAACTCTCGGACCTGATCGAGGACGTCTCGAAGAAGATCGACTCGCTGGCGTCCGACTTCGCCGGACAGGTGGCCTACCAGCTGGAAAGACAACAACTCGACATGCTGTCGGCGCAGGCGAAAGTGGTCAAGCTGGCGCTGGACTTCGGCAACGAACACCTGCTGGGTCCCGCGGTTGCAAAGATCTCCGAACAGATCGAGTTCTCGCGGCTGCGCCTGGCCGAAGGCAAGCTCGAGTGGTTCGGCCCGTGGATGATCGCCGAGGCGGTGCGCATCGAGGCCCTGCGCATCATGGCGACGACACCGCGCGCGGCCGCCGTGGTCGAGCGTGAAACCATGAATTTCCGGGTCGGTATCCTGAACCACGTGGGCAAGCACCTGATCGGCGGCGCCGACAGCCCATGGGTGCGGATCGCCGATTTCGTGGACGGCCGCAACGAGGACATCCTGTTCGACCTGCGTGACCTCGGCGCGCTCCAGGCGGCCGACATCACGCCGGACGAGGAGCCCAAGGCGATCGCGGCGCCCGGGAAGCCAAAGGCGAAAGCCGCGGCGCCGGCACCGTCGAGTGCCGTTGCCCCGACGAGCTGGCCCTTCCCCACCAGCTCCCGCCCCTGAACCCGACGGCCGGAACCGGCATCTGCCGGCCCGGCCACTGAACCCGGACTTCCTTACTTCTGCGCCGGCGGCGGCGTCTGCGCAGGCGTGGCGGCCGGTGCCGGCGCCGCTTTCTGCGCTTCGCTCGCAGCCTGGGCCTGGGCCTGCGCCTGCTGCATCTCCTGCGCCCGGCGCATCGCTTCGCGCGCCTGCGGGCTGTCGACGTTGATGCCGGCGGCCTGCATCGCATTGCGCACCGCGTCGTTGCCGGTCGTGCCGCCGAAGGTGTAGCGGAAGCCCACGTAGAGGCGGCGCTGGTGCACGGTGGTGTCGGTGCGGTCGCGCAGCGCGTCGGTCTCGACGCGGAATTTCTGGTCGGTCGAGCGCAGCACGTCGTTCGCGCGGATGTTCAGCGACAGGCGCTTGTCGAACTTGTGTTCGTAGGCCAGGTTCATCATGCCGAAGGGCTCGCGATAACCCTCGCCCGACAGCAGCTTACCCTGGCGGAAGGTCATCAGGGTCAGCACGTCGTCGGGGCTGATCTGCCATTGCCCGCCGCCCTGCAGCTGCAGCGAAGGCGAGGAACGCTTGCCGCCCGCCAGGCCCATGGCATCGGTGCGGTCCTGTTCGATGAAGCCGTAGTTACCGTTGAACATGAAGCGGATGTTCGGCAGCGCGATGCCCTTGATCCGCATGTTCGGCGGGATCATGCCCATCACCGAGAACTCGATGCCGCCCGAGCGGCGGTCGCCCAGGTTCTCGCGCGTGGTCAGCAGCGTGTTCTGGTCGAGGAAGACGCGGCGGTCGGTGATCACGTCGGATTCCTTGCGCAGGTAGCCGCGCACGCTCACCGGCATCAGGCCCTTGATCTTGGTTTCGTAGCCCAGCTCCAGCGAGTGCAGCTTGACCGCATGCAGGTGCGGATTGCCCGAACTGACGTAGTAATCGTTGGCGTAGTTGACGAAGGGATTCAGGTCGCCCGAGGTCGGGCGCGAGATGCGGTCGGCGTAGGACAGGCGCAGGTTCGAGTACTGGTCCAGCTTGTAGGTCAGGAACAGGCTGGGCAGGTAGCTGGTGTACTGGTTGGTGGCCTGGATGCCGGAGGTGACCTGGTCCAGGTCCTGGTCGGTGCGCTCGACCCGCAGGCCGCTCTTGAAGGACCACAGCTTGTTCAGCGGCATCTCGTAGGTGCCGTAGACCGCCACCACGTCCTGGTCGAGGTCGAACAGGTTGCTGCGCCGGGTATCGAGGCCGCCGCCGGTCAGGAACAGGTAGCGGTTGTCGGCCGTCTGATGCAGGCGCTGCAGGCGCGCCCCGGCGTTCAGGAAGCCGGGGCCGGCCTTGCCCGAATAGTCGGCGCTCAGGTCGGTCATGCGCACGCGCGTGTCGACGTTCTGCGCATAGTCGCGCAAGACGGGCGCACCGGTGGCCGGCATCGCCAGGGCCTGGTACAGGGTCGAGGTGTCGGCGCTGTTGTTGTTCGACGAGTGGCGCAGGTCGATCTTCAGGGTCTCGCCATCGCTGTTGAAGCGGCGCTCGAAGCCGGTCACGATCTCGTGGTTGCGCGAATCGCCGTCGGTCTTGCGGCGCGTGGTGTAGTCGACGACCGGCAATTGCGTCGTGCGGAAGTCCGTGAAATGCTGGTTCGAGCCGGCGTCGTTGCCGCGCTTGTTGACCGAGAACGAGCCGGTGATGGTGTCGCGCTCGTTGTAGTTGTAGCGCCCGCCCAGGCCCGCCTGGACGAAGGTATTGATGCCATGGTTGTGCGAGTCCTGGCGCAGGCGGCTGATCGCGCCCGTCGTCGGATCGATGCGCTCGCGCAGCTGTTCGGTGTCGGTATCGTTACCGTCGCGGCGCACGTTCAGGGTGCCGTTCACCGACGCATAGCCGGCGCTGTAGCTGCCGTTGGCGAAGGCGTTGGCGCGGCCGCCGGGGCCGACGTTGCCGGCCACGGTGCCGTTCCCGCCCGGCTTGGTGTAGCGACGCGAGATCAGGTTCAGGATCGGGCCGCCGCCCGCCTCGTTGCCGAATTCCGCGCCCGGGTTGTTGATCACCTGGACCGATTCGTAGTTCTCGGCCGGCAGCGCATTGATGGCGGCGGCGCGGTTCTCGCCCTGCAGCTGGGCTGTCGGCTTGCCGTCCACCAGCACCGTCACGCGCTCGCTGCCGCGCAGGCGCACGGTGCCGTTCGGGTCGACGTTCACCGAGGGCACGTTGTTCAGGACGTCGCCGATCGAGGCGCCGGCCGTGCTGGCGTCGTTCTTGATGTCGTACACCTGGCGGTCGACGCGGTTGGTCTGGCGTTCGCTTACCACGTTCACGGTGGCGATCTGGCCGGACGGCTGCGGCGCCTCGGCGCTCACCGCGGCCGGGGCTTTCGCATCCGCCGCCTTCGCTTTCGCCGTTGCGGCCGGCTTGGCGGCGCTCGTTTCGAGCGGCTTGTCGGCGGCGGGCGCCGTTTGCGCGCCGGCGTCGACGCCCAGGATCAGCAGGGCGATGGCCGCCGGGATGGCCTTGCAGGCGAAGGGAAAGGTGAGCGCGGAGTGACGAGACATATGTATAAGAAAGATGATGAAAAGTAAAAAGATTAACCGTAGGAAAATATCATCTTTCGTACGTACATGCTAGAGAGGAAACATGAAAAGAACGATCGGCATCCTGCTTTGGCTCGCCGGACACGCCATCAAGCTGCTCGTGCTGCTGGCCGCCGCCGTCTATCTGTTCGGCGCCGTCATCTGGATGCATGCCCGGCTGCTGGGCGCCCTTGTGACCGGCATGCCGATGGCGCTGCCGGCTCTCGGCCTGGCCGGGCTGTGCACGCGGTTCGGGAGTCAAGGAATATGAATGCCAGGCGCGGCGCTCGCGAAGCGGCGACGGCGGCCAGCTCGCGGCTCGGCGCGATCGTTTCGAGCGGGTCTGCCCGGGCGATCTCGAGCGCTTCGACGTCGGCTTCCTGCCGGACGGGCATAGTCTGACCCTGTTCGAACAGGACATGTCCGCCGACGGCAGCAAGCGCCCCTGTAAATAAGGGTCCCTTACTTCGCCGGAGGTTCGGCAGCGCGGCCATTGCCGGCATCGAGCGTGCGCCGCATCGCCTCCATCTCCGCATCGACCCAGGCCCGGAACTGCTGCACCTTGGCCATCGCCTCCTTGTGCGGATTGACCAGGAAGCGGTAGCCGTTGCCATAGGGCGCGCTGCGGCATTGCAGTACCCGCAGGCTGCCGGAGGCGATGTCCTCGAAGGCGATCCCGTAAGGCACCAGGGCGATCCCCTGCCCCGCCACCGCGGCCTGGGCCAGCACGCCCCAGTGGCTGAAGGTGCGCGAGAAATCGTATTTGCCCTTCAGCGCCCGGTTCTCGTTCAGGAGTTGCAGCCAGGCTTCCGGCGTGCGCTCGCACAGCAGCGGAAAGCGGGACAGGTCGGCAAGCGTCAGTTCCTGCTGGCCCTCGGCCAGCAGCTCCGGGCTGTAGACCGGCACCAGGCGCTCGCGGAACAGCAGGGCGGGATCGCCGTCCTTCACCGGGCCGAAGCGGATCGCCACGTCGACGCCGTCGTCCTCGAGGTCGACCGGGGTGTCGTTCGAATCGATGCGGATGTCGAGCTCCGGATGCAGCTTGGTAAAGCGCGGCATCCGCGGCACCAGCCACTTGATGGCGAAGGAGTGCGTGGTCGAGATGCGCAGGATGGCTTCCTCGTCGCCGCGCTGCAGTGCGGCGACCTTGGCGCGCAGGTCGCCGAGCGAGCGCCCGACCGCGATCGCCAGTTCCTGGCCCTTGGCGGTCAGCGCGATATGGCGCGGATGGCGCACGAACAGCGGAAAGCCGACCGCATCCTCCAGGTGCTTGACCTGCAGGCTGACGGCCGCCGGGGTCTTGTGCAGCTCCTGTGCCGCCAGCTTGAAGCTGCCCCAACGCGCGGCACATTCGAAATCGATCAGCCCGGACAGGCTGCGCAGGGGCTTCAAGCCCCCACCATGCATAAGTTTTTCTTATTCATTGCAATGTTTTTTTCTTGTTTGAACAATTGCTGCACTGCATACAAAATATAGCGGATTCACCACGAACCCGCCAGCTTTTCAGCGTATTCAGCGTAAGGAAAACCATGTCCAAGAACATTCTGGTGATCGGCGGTACCCGTTTCATCGGCAGGCTGCTGGTCCAGCGGCTCCTGCACGCCGGCCACCGCGTCACCATCGCCACGCGCGGCTACGCGCCCGATCCCTTCGGCGAGCGCATCCAGCGCATCCGCGCCGACCGCCGCAACGAGCTGGCGATGCGCGCCGTGGCCAAGGCCGGCCCCTTCGATATCGTCTACGACCAGATGTGCTACAGCCCGCTGGACGCGGCGATCGCCGTGCGCACCTTTGCCGGCCAGGTCGGCCGCTATGTGATGACCTCGACCATCGACGCCTACCGCGTGCTGGGCTTCGATGCGGCCGGGCTGCTGACGGAAGCCGATCTCGCGGTCGAGGCCCAGCCCATCGACACCCAATATCCCTGGCACGACCCGCGCCGCGCCACCGAATGCTATGTGACCGGCAAGGTGCAGGCCGAGGCCTACCTGGTGCGCGACGGCTCGCTGCCGCTGGTCACGCCGCGCCTGGCCCACGTGCTGGGCGGTCCCGAAGACTTCACCGGCCGCCTCGCCCACTACGTCGAGCTGGCGCGCGCCGGCGCCACGCTGGCGTATTCGAACGACGAAGCGGCCGTGTCCTTCATGACCGCGCACGCGGCGGCGGACTTCCTGTTCTGGAGCGGGATGCAGGACTTCAGCGGTCCGGTGAACGCGGCCTGCGACGGCGCGCTGTCGGCTTCGCAGCTGTACCAGCGGGTCGGCGAGGTGCTGGATACGCCGGTCAGGATGCGCCGCGCGGCGGCAGCGGCGGAGGCCGGGCGGCTGTCACCCTTCGATTTGCCGGGGCGGATGGTGCTGGATACGTCGCGCGCGAAGGCGCTGGGGTACAGGTTCGGGCATACCGATGAGTGGCTGGATCATACGATCCGGCAGCATGATCTGGCGTTTGTTTGACAAATAAAACCGTCGGCCAAAACCGTCGGCCCCGCGAAGGCGGGGACGACGTGGGTCAATTTACTTCTTGACCGCCTTCTCCCGCCCGACCCAATACAACAACACGATCAAGGCCGCATACGGCAGGATCGACAGCGCATCCGAATTCGCCCCCGCAAAGAAGGGATTCGCAGCCTCCGCCCACTTGTTCAGCGCATTGTCGAAATCGGTCAGCACGCCCGCCGTGATGGCGATGATGATGCCGGCCAGGGCGCCGCCGGCGATGTAGCCGGAGGCCAGCAGCGTGCCCGAGCTGCGATCGCCCGCGGCCTGCAGTTCTTCTTCGTTCAGGCCCGCGTACTGCGGCAGCTTGTTGTTGCGGCGGTCGACCATCCAGCGGATCAGGCCACCGATCGCGATCGGCAGGGTCGACACCAGCGGCAGGTACACGCCCACCGAGAACGCCAGCGCCTGCACGCCGGCCATTTCCAGCACCACCGCGATCATCACGCCGAACAGCACCAGGGTCCAGGGCAGCTGCTGATCGAGGATACCCTTGATGATGTAGGACATCAGCACGGCCTTGGGCGCATCGTATTTCTTGACTTCGGAACCGTCCGGACGGGTGTGGAACTGGCCGTTGATGCCCGGATCGACCAGGTAGGCCAGCGAGCCGTCGTCGCGCACCAGGTATTTGCCGGCCGGGCCGCCGTTGGTGTCCGTCTTCTGCCAGACCTTATAAGTGGCGCGGTCGGACGCAGCCTGCGGACCCTGCAGCCGGGCGGTCTGGCTCAGCTTCGACGCATCGGTGGTGACGTGCGGCGCCACCTGGGCGGCCGGCACGTAGACGGTGCCGGCATCGTTCAGTTTCAGCAGGATCGGGCCGAGGATCAGGGCCGACGCCAGTGCGCCGGCCAGGATCGCGTACTGCTGCAGGCGCGGTGTAGAGCCGACCAGGAAGCCGGTCTTCAGGTCCTGCGAGGTGGTGCCGGCATTGCTGGCGGCGATGCAGACGATGGCGCCGACCGACAGCGCGGTCACGTAGTAGCGGCCGCCGGTCCAGCCCATCACCAGGAAGATCAGGCAGGTGAACAGCAGGGTCGCCACGGCCATGCCGGAAATCGGGTTCGAGGATGAGCCGACCTCGCCGGTCAGGCGCGACGACACGGTCGAGAACAGGAAGCCGAATACCAGGATCAGCAGCGCGCCGAGCAGGTTCATGTGCAGCGGGGTGGCGAAGGTGATCACGGCGATGATGCCCAGGCAGCCGATCACGACCCACTTCAGCGGGATGTCCTGGTCGGTGCGGAGCGGTGCGGCATCCCCGTTCGCGTCGCCATTCCCGCCGCTCTTGAAGCCTGCCAGGCCGCCCTTCAGGCCATTCCAGATCGTCGGCAGCGAACGCGCCAGGCTGATCAAGCCGCCGGCGGCAACCGCACCCGCGCCGATGTAGAGCACGTAGGCGCTGCGGATGTCGTCCGGGCCCATGTCCTTGATGAGCATGGTTCCCGGCGCCAGCGGCACGCTCAGCAGGTCACCGAAGAATTTGATCATCGGGATCAAGAGCAGATAGGAGAGCACGCCGCCAGCCGCCATCGTCATGGCGATGCGCGGACCGATGATGTAGCCGACGCCCAGCAGCTCGGGCGAGATCTCGGCGCCGGCCGAACCGGCTTTCAGCGGCGCGCCGAACACGAAGTTGACGGTGTCCTTCCACAGCTTGAGCGAGATGCTCAATACCTTGTACAGCAGGCCGATGCCGAAGCCGCCGAAGATGAGGAAGGCGCGCTGGCGCGCGGCCTTCTCTTCATCGGACCCTTCGACGCGCACCTCGCCCGCGGCTTCGCGCGACGAGGGCGTGGCCGCGGCCTTCAGCACCTCGGCGCAGGCCGTGCCTTCCGGGTATTTGAGTTCACGGTGCTGGTCGACGATCATGGTGCGGCGCATCGGGATCATCATCAGGATGCCCAGCAGGCCGCCCAGCACGCCGACCAGCATGACGCGCGAGATCTCGAGGTCGAAGCCGAGGATCATAATCGCCGGCATGGTCACGCCCAGGCCGAAGGCCAGCGATTCGCCGGCCGACCCGGCGGTCTGGGTGATCGAGTTCTCGAGGATGGTCGATTCGCGGCCGCCGGCCTTCCTGGCCATGCCGAACAGGGTGATCGCGATCACCGCCACCGGGATCGAGGCGCTGACCGTCAGGCCGACCTTCAGCACCAGGTAAAGCGAGGACGCGCCGAAGATCATGCCCAGCACCGTGCCCATGATCAGGGCGCGCAGGGTGAATTCCGGCAGATGGGCGGTCGCCGGGATATACGGCTTGACGGCGGGCGGATGGGGATCGTACGGCATCTTTTCCTTGGGACGTATCATGTTTCTGAACTGCAGGGACTGCTTAGCAGTGCCTTAAACTCGCACTATGGCACATGCCGTAATGGAAGAAAAGCGGATTATAATTTTGGCGTAGACCGTGTTTACGCCCTGTCGGCACGGCGATCTTCCGGTCATCTGACCGTCATCAGAGAGACAAGTTTGGCAACTACGAGTACTCCGGCCCCGCGCCACCCCAACCGCCTGCGTGGTTTCATATTACTGGCCCTGGCCGTCATCCTCCTGTGCGTCGCCGGCGTCGTCAGCTACGTCCTGATCCGCGTGCTGCCGAATGTGCCCGCGCTGGACGCCGTCACCGACTACCGGCCCAAGATCCCGCTGCGCGTCTACACGGCCGATAAGGTCCTGATCGGCGAGTTTGGCGAGGAGCACCGCGACTTCGTCCCGATCCAGAAGATCCCCGACCTGATGAAGAAGTCGCTGCTGGCAATCGAAGACGCGCGCTTCTACGAGCACGGCGCGATCGACTTCCAGCGCGGCATCGGCGCCGTCTATTCGAACCTGCGCCACGGTTTCGGCGCCGGCGGCGGCTCGACCATCACGATGCAGGTGGCGCGTAACTTCTTCCTGTCGCGCGAAAAGCACATCGGCCGCAAGGTCAACGAGATCGCCCTGGCCTACAAGATCGAGGCTGCGCTCAGCAAGGACGAGATCCTCGAGCTGTACATGAACCAGATCTACCTGGGCCAGCGCGCCTACGGCTTCTCGAGCGCCGCGCGCACCTATTTCAACAAGAACCTCGACCAGCTCAGCGTGGCCGAGATGGCGATGCTGGCCGGCCTGCCGCAGAACCCGTCGCGCCATAACCCGGTGGCGAATCCGAAGCGTGCGCGCGAGCGCCAGCATGCGGTGCTCAAGCGCATGCGCGAGCTGAATTACATCAGCGAGTCCCAGTACCAGCAGGCGCTGGCCGAGCCGCTGCGCGTGAACACCCGCGGCCAGGAATTCGACACCCACGCCGAGTACGTGGCCGAGCTGGCGCGCCAGGCGGTCTACAACCAGTTCAAGGACGAGGCCTATACCAAGGGCATCAAGGTGTACACGACCATCCTGAAGGCCGAGCAGGAAGCGGCCTACGCTTCGGTACGCCGCAACGTGCTGGCCTATGACCAGCGCCACGGCTACCGCGGTCCGGAAGGCCGCATCGAGCTGCCCGAGGATCCGCAGGACCGCGAGGATACGATCACCGATGCCCTCAACAAGCGCCCCACCAGCGACGGCCTGATTCCGGCGGTGGTGCTGTCGGCGTCGCCGAAGGCGGTGCGGGTCGAGACCATCGACGGCGACGACGTCACCATCAGCGGCGCCGGCCTGAAGTTCGCGGCGGCCTCGCTGGCCTCGAACGCCAAGGAAGAGCGCCGCATCGGCACCGGTTCCATCATCCGCGTGGCCAAGGATGCCAAGGGCGCCTGGTCGATCACCCAGGTGCCGCAGGTGGCCGCGGCCTTCGTCGCGATCGACGCCGACACCGGCGCCTACCATGCGCTGGTGGGCGGCTTCGACTACAACTTCCAGAAATTCAATCACGTGACCCAGGCCTGGCGCCAGCCGGGCTCCGGCTTCAAGCCCTTCATTTACTCGGCCTCGCTGGACAAGGGCTATTCGCCGGCCACCCGCATCCTCGACGCCCCGCTCGACATGCCGGGCGAGGACGCCGGCAAGACCTGGTCGCCGCAGAACGACGATTTCAAATGGGACGGCCCGATCACCATGCGCCGCGCGCTGGCGGAATCGAAGAACGTGGTGTCGGTGCGCCTGCTGCGCGCGATCTCGGTGCCCTACGCCCATGAGTTCATCGGCAAGTTCGGCTTCGACGTCGCGCGCCAGCCGGCCAACTACACGATGGCGCTGGGCACCGGCGCCGTCACCCCGCTGCAGATGGCCGGCGCCTACGCCGTGTTCGCGAACGGCGGCTACCAGGTCCAGCCCTACCTGATCGCGAAGATCGTCGACGCCGACGGCAAGGTGATCCAGGAGACCAAACCGCCCGCGGCGCACCAGGAAGAGCAGCGCGTGCTGGATGCGCGCAACGCCTTCATCACCGACAGCATGCTGCGCGACGTGACCCGCTACGGCACCGGCGCCGCCGCCACCAAGGCACTCGGCCGCACCGACATCGCCGGCAAGACCGGCACCACCAGCGATGCCGTCGACGGCTGGTTCTCGGGCTACGGCGGCAACGTGGTGGCGGTGGCCTGGATGGGCTACGACGACCCGAAATCGCTGGGCGGCCGCGAATTCGGCGCCACCCTGGCGCTGCCGATCTGGATCGACTACATGAAGGTGGCGCTGGCCAAGCGCCCGCAGGAAGAGCGTGCGCAGCCGGAGGGCCTGGTGCGCGAGAACGACGACTGGGTCTACGCCGAGTTTGCCGAAAGCCCGACCTTCAGCGGCATCGATATGGACCAGCAGCCGGCCGTGGACCCGAACGCCGATCCGAACGCGCCGCCACCACCGCCACAGCAGCAGGCGGCGCAGCCACAGCCGCAACAGCAGCAGCTCCAGAACAGCCTGTTCTGAGCGCGCTCCGCTTCCTGCTCTCGAGGCCCCGCTACCCGTGGGGCCTTTTTCTTGGCGCGAACACTTCACGCCAAATGCAATTCTTGTAGGGAAATTTGTAGTCAGAGCGTCATCTTTATCCTACACGGCTGGACGGACCCATCCTATTTTGGAACCCCACCCCCAACCCCATGATGGCGTCATTCACCACCGAAGGAGTAGATCATGAAACAATATCAAGGTGTTCTGGTTGCTGCCCTGATGGCCATGGGCCTGGCAGCCTGCAGCTCGACCGGCAAAAACGCCGACAGCAGCTACGGCGATTCCTCGCCGAGCGCCACCTCGAGCGGTTCGATGGACGGCAGCTCGAGCGGCGGCAGCTCGACCGGCACCTCCAACTCCGGCACCATGGGCACCTCCGGCAACGGCGCCTCAGGCACTTCCAGCTCGGGCACCAGCGGCAATACCGGCACCTCGGGCCGTGGCGACTGGGGCACCGGCAGCGGCACCTCGGGTTCCGGCACTTCCGGCACCACCAATTCGGGCACCCCGAGCACCTCCGGCAATTCGGGCACGGATGTACGCCGATGAGGGGAATCATGACGCACACCGATCGCATTCTGATCGGCGCCCTGCTGGCGGCGTCGCTGGCCGCCTGCAGCCCGAACAAGGACAATAGCGCCCATGGCGGCAGCGCCGCATCGGGCACGTCGGCCGGCAGCGGCAGCGCGGGCAGCAGCGGCTCGAGCGGCGCGACCGGCTCCAGCGGTTCCAGCGGCGCGACCGGTTCCGGCGCCACCACCGGCTCCGGCAGCTCAGGCGGCACGGCCGGTACCGGCGGCTCCAGCGGGGCCGGCGGGAACGGCGACCGCGGCGGCAGCCCGCCGTACTAAGGAACGCGCGCCGGCCGCCTGCCGCCGCGCTCATCCATCGCGTCCATAAGGAGAACACCATGAAGACCTACCAGGGCGCATTCATCGGCGCCATGCTGGCCCTCAGCCTGGCAGCCTGCAGCTCCACCAACTCGAATTCGAACGACAGCGCGACCGGCGGCGCCACCACCGGCACGGCCACCGCCAGCGGTTCGGCGGCGGCGAAAGGCAATTCCGACGCCAACGGCACCGGCAGGCCGGCCGGCGGCGCGGGCGCAGGCACCAACAACACCAACCCTTCCGTGCGCGCTTCCAGCGACAGCGGCGCCGCCGGCCACTGAGCCCTGCAGACGCAATCCGGTCCACCGCCGCCCCTCGGGTAGAATGGCCGCTGGCATATTCGAGGGGCGTCGGGATGAAAAACTGGATTGCGCGGCTGTTCGGCGGCGAGGAAGCCGACGCGTCCCACACGCCTGTGCCGGCCGCCGCACCCGCTGCCCAGGCGCCGGTGCAGGCGCCCGAGCAAGCCTCCCTGGACCACGGCCAGGCCTGGTGGCGCTGGCTGACCGCCGGCGCGGCGGCCGTCGCGCCGACCGCACAGGCGCAGCGCCACAGCCAGCTGGTGCTGGTCGAACTCGACCGCCTGCTCGATGCCCCGGACCATGCCGCCGACCTGGTGCCGCGCGTTCCCGAAGTCATTCCCCAGCTGCTGCGCAGCCTGCGCGACGAAGCCGCCTCGAGCGCCGAGCTGGCGCGCCAGGTGGCCCGCGATCCGTCGCTGGTCGCGGAACTCATCCGCGAAGCCAACAGCCCCTACTACCGCTCTTCGACCCAGGTGCGCACCATCGACGCCGCCCTGCTGGTGCTGGGCCGGAACGGCTTGCGCATGCTGCTGGCCCGCGCCGCCTTCCGCCCGCTGATCGGGATCCAGAACGGCCGCCACAGCCGCCAGGCGGCGCCGCGCATCTGGCGCCATACCGAGAAATGCGCGCTGGCCGCCAGCCTGCTCGCGCCCGGCCTGGGCGCGGATCCTTTCGAAGCCTACCTGTCCGGCCTGATGGACGACCTCGGCCTGATCGTGGCGCTGCGCCTGTTCGACGGCATGCTCGACACCGACGCCCTGCCCCAGGACCCGGCCTTCGTCGCCACCCTGCTGGCGCGCACCCGCACGCTGGCGGCCCGCATCGCCCTGCAGTGGGAGCTGCCGCCGCCGATCGCCGCCGCGATCCTGGGCGCTGCGGGGAGCGGACCGTCGGCTGCGCAACCGCTGTCCGTCAGCCTGGGCCGGGCCGAATACCTGGCCCTGCTGCGCCTGCTGCTGGACGACGGCATGCTGGCGCCGGACGACCCGGCCGTGGCCGGCCTCGACGCCGTGCAGGCACGAGTGCTCGACGGCCTCGTTCGACTATAATTCCAGCATGCCTTTCGACCTGAAAAAACACCTCCCCAAACCCGGTCAACGCTTTGCCCTGCCGACGCTGCATGGCTCCTCGGACGCCTATGCGCTGGCCCTCGCCGCGCTCGAGCTGAAGGCCAACAAGCAGATGCTGACCGTGATCGTGGCGAACGCCAGCGACGGCCAGCGCCTGCTCGACGAAATCCCCTGGTTCGCGGACGGCAAGCTGTCCTGCCACCTGCTGCCGGACTGGGAAACCCTGCCCTACGATGCGTTCTCGCCGCACCAGGACCTGGTGTCGGAGCGACTGGCGACCCTGCACGAGATCCGCAACGGCCAGTGCGACGTGCTGGTGGTGCCGGCGACGACGGCCCTGGTGCGCCTGGCGCCGCCATCCTTCCTGGCGGCCTACACCTTCTTCTTCCGCCAGGGCGAGAAGCTGAACGAAGCGAAGCTGAAGGCGCAGCTGACCCTGGCCGGCTACAGCCACGTGACCCAGGTGATGTCGCCCGGCGAATACTCGGTGCGCGGCGGCCTGATCGACCTGTTCCCGATGGGTTCTAGCCTGCCCTACCGCCTCGACCTGTTCGGCGACGAGATCGAAACCATCCGCACCTTCGACGCCGATACCCAGCGCTCGCTGTACCCGGTCAAGGAAGTGCGCCTGCTGCCGGGCCGCGAATTCCCGATGGACGAACAGGCGCGCACCGCCTTCCGAGGGCGCTGGAGGGAACGATTCGAGGGCGATCCGACCCGCTCGCCGGTCTACAAGGACATCGGCAGCGGCATCGCCTCGGCCGGCATCGAATACTACTTGCCGCTGTTCTTCGACGAGACGGCGACCCTGTTCGACTACCTTCCCGAGGCATCCCCGCTGGCCCTGGTCGGCGACATCGAAGCCGCGATCCAGCGCTTCTGGGCGGATACGGATTCGCGCTACAAATTCCTGAAGGCCGACCGCGAACGCCCGATCCTGGAACCGAAGGAGATCTTCCTCGGCGCCGAGGATTTCTTCGTCGGCGCCAAGCCGCACGGCCGCTGGGCGATCGCGCGCGATCCCGCGGCCGCCGCGTCGGAACTGTCGGCGCCGATCCCGGACATCGCCGTCAACCGGCGCCTCGACGATCCGCTGTCGAATCTGCGCTCCTACCTGATGCGCGTGGACACCCGGGTGATGATCTGCGCCGAATCGGCCGGCCGCCGCGAGACCCTGCAGCAGTACTTCAACGAGTACAAGCTGGACCTGGCCCTGATCGAAGGCTTCGAGGGCCTGCGCGCCAGCGATGCCAAAGTGGCCCTCGGCGTGGCGCCGCTGCAGGCCGGTTTCGAGCTGTCCGAGGAGTCGGCCGGCCGCCTGGTCTTCATCACCGAGACCGAGCTGTATGCCGGGGCTGGCCGCCGCGCCGGCAAGAAGAAGCAGGAAGCCAGCTCTCAGGTCGAGTCGATGGTGCGCGACCTGTCGGAGCTGAAGATCGGCGACCCTGTCGTGCACATCAACCACGGCATCGGCCGCTACATGGGCCTGATCAGCATGGACCTCGGCGAAGGCGATACCGAGTTCCTGCACCTGGAATACGCCAAGGAGACCAAGCTGTACGTGCCGGTGTCCCAGCTGCACGTGATCTCGCGCTATTCGGGCGCTTCGCCGGAAGACGCGCCGCTGCACACCCTCGGCTCCGGCCAGTGGGACAAGGCCAAGAAAAAAGCCGCCGAACAGGTGCGCGACACCGCCGCCGAGCTGCTGAACCTGTACGCCCGCCGCGCCGCGCGCAAGGGACACAGCTTCGAATACTCGTCGGTCGACTACGAGAACTTCGCCCAGAGCTTCGGCTTCGACGAGACGCCCGACCAGCGCGCCGCGATCCAGAACGTGATCCAAGACATGACCTCGGGCCGGCCGATGGACCGCCTGGTCTGCGGCGACGTCGGCTTCGGCAAGACCGAAGTCGCGCTGCGCGCCGCCTTCATCGCCGTCATGGGCGGCAAGCAGGTGGCGATCCTGGCCCCGACCACGCTGCTGGCCGAGCAGCATGCGCAAACCTTCAGCGACCGCTTCGCCGACTGGCCGGTCAAGATCGCCGAGCTGTCGCGCTTCCGCACCGGCAAGGAGATCAACAACGCGATCAAGGGCATGGCCGACGGCACCGTCGACATCGTGATCGGCACCCATAAGCTGCTGTCGCCGGACGTGAAGTTCACCCGCCTCGGGCTGGTCATCATCGACGAGGAACACCGCTTCGGGGTGCGCCAGAAGGAGGCGCTGAAGGCCCTGCGCGCCGAGGTCGACGTGCTGACCCTGACCGCGACGCCGATCCCGCGTACCCTGGGCATGGCGCTGGAAGGCCTGCGCGACTTCTCGGTGATCGCCACCGCGCCGCAGAAGCGCCTGGCCATCAAGACCTTCGTGCGCAGCGAAGACGGTTCCGTGATCCGCGAAGCCTGCCTGCGCGAGCTGAAGCGCGGCGGCCAGGTTTATTTCCTGCACAACGAAGTCGAGACCATCGAGAACCGCCTGGCCATGCTGCGCGAGCTGCTGCCGGAGGCGCGCATCGGCGTGGCCCACGGCCAGATGCACGAGCGCGACCTGGAAAAGGTGATGCGCGACTTCGTGGCCCAGCGCTTCAACATCCTGCTGTGCACGACCATCATCGAGACCGGCATCGACGTACCGACCGCGAACACCATCATCATGCACCGCGCCGACAAGTTCGGCCTGGCCCAGCTGCACCAGCTGCGCGGCCGCGTCGGCCGTTCGCACCACCAGGCCTATGCCTACCTGCTGGTGAACGACGCCCTGAACATGACCAAGCAGGCGCAGCGCCGCCTGGACGCGATCCAGGCGATGGAGGAACTGGGCAGCGGCTTCTACCTGGCGATGCACGACCTGGAAATCCGCGGCGCCGGCGAAGTACTGGGCGAGAACCAGTCCGGCGAAATGCTGGAGGTGGGCTTCCAGCTCTACTCCGATATGCTGAACGAGGCGGTGAAGGCGCTGAAGGCCGGCCGCGAGCCGGACATGAGCGCACCGCTGTCCTCGACCACCGAGATCAACCTGCACGTGCCGGCCCTGCTGCCGTCCGACTTCTGCGGCGACGTCCACGAGCGCCTGTCGATCTACAAGCGCCTGGCCAACTGCGAGACCCAGGACCGCATCGACGACATGCAGGAAGAGCTGATCGACCGCTTCGGCAAACTCCCGGATGCGGTGAAGGCCCTGATCGAGACCCACCGCCTGCGCATCTCCGCCAGACAGGTCGGCATCGTGAAGATCGACGCCCACGCGGAAGCCGCCAACCTGCAGTTCATGGAAAAGCCGCCGATCGATCCCATCAAGATCATCACGCTGATCCAGAAGAACCGCCAGGTCAAGCTGGCCGGCCAGGACAAGCTGCGCATCACGGCCGCCATGCCGGACCTGCAGGCGCGCGTCAACCAGGTCAAGCAGACCATCAAACAATTACTAGCTTAAGTTTAAGTACGCCATGTCCAAGAAACTGATTCTCCAGGGCCCCGCGGCCGACCAGGCCGTGCTCGCAAAGGTCGCCGCGCCGGCCTGCCCGCGCAGCAGCACGCCCATCCACGCGCACGCATTGCGCTGTGAAGGCTTCGACTTCACGCCCGCGCTGAAAGCGACGATCGAGTCCGCCGCCCACGCCGCCGGCGTCGACGCCAGCTTCGTCGATGCGGGCCTCGGCCTGGCCGACTTCAGGCTGGTCGCGATGGACATGGACTCGACCCTGATCACCATCGAATGCATCGACGAGATCGCCGACATGCAGGGCCTGAAGCCGCAGGTGTCGGCCATCACCGAAGCCGCCATGCGCGGCGAACTCGATTTTTCGGAGAGCCTGAAGCGCCGCGTGGCCCTGCTGGAAGGCCTGCCGGTGGAAGCGCTGGAGCGCGTCTACGAAGAACGCCTGCGCATTTCCCCCGGCGGCGAAGCGATGCTGCAGGCGGTGCAGGCGGCCGGCCTGAAGACCCTGCTGGTGTCGGGCGGTTTCACCTTCTTCACCGAGCGCCTGAAGACCCGCCTGGGCCTGGACTACGTGCACGCCAACGTGCTGGAAGCCGAAGGCGGCGTGCTGACCGGGCGGGTGGTGGGCGGCATCGTCGACGCCGAAGAGAAGATGCGCACCGTGCAGCGCGTGTGCGCCGAACTCGGCATCGATCCGGCACAGGCGATCGTGATGGGCGACGGCGCCAACGACCTCAAGATGATGGGGATTGCCGGCCTGTCGCTGGCCTTCCGCGCCAAGCCGGTGGTGCGCGCCCAGGCCGATGTTGCCCTGAATTTCTCCGGACTCGACGGCATACTGGCCGTCCTGCAATAAACACCGCGCCAGTCGCACGACGTGTGAGGTGGCGCAAACGATTTTCCCGTTTCGGCTCCCGGATCAGCAGTCTAACGCTCGTCCACCCCCAGGAGCCCGACCATGAAACCGACCCAGTTTCCCGAAAACGATGGCGTCGAGAATGATGCCGCTCCCCCGAATCAAGTTCCCCGGAGCCCGCGACGGCGCGACTTCCTCCGTGCCGGCCCCGCCATCGCCGCCGCGCTGGTCTTGCCTGCCGCGGCGCAGGAGCAGCAGGCGCTGGCTGTCGAACCCTGGGTCGCCACCTGGGGAACGGCGCCGGCCGGTCCGCCGCCCGCGGCCTCGACGATGGTGCTTGCCAACCAGACCCTGCGCCTGATCGCGCATGCCAGCGTCGGCGGCAGCCGGGCGCGTATCCGCATCTCGAACGACATGGGCAGCGCGCCATTGTCCCTCGGCGCGGCGCGCATCGCCCTGCGCGCCGGCGGCGCCGCGCTGGTGGCCGGGACCGACCGCCAGCTGCTGTTCGGCGGCCGGGCCTCGGTCACGATCGCCGCCGGTAGCGCCGTGCTGTCGGATCCGGTCAGCTTCGACGTGCCGCCCTTTGCCGAGCTCGCCGTCAGCCTTTACCTGCCGGGCTCGACCCGCGTCACGACCCTGCACAACCTGGCGCTGCAGACCGGCTATGTGTCGAGCGCCGGCAACTACAGCGCGGCATCGAACCTGCCGGTCGCGCGCAGCATCGCCACCTGGCCTTTCCTGACCGAGGTCGACGTCGGCGGCGGCTATTCCGGCCTGGCCGCCACGGCGGCTGTCGCCACCCTCGGCGACTCGATCACCGACGGCCAGGGCAGCAGCGCGAATGCCAACCAGCGCTGGCCGGACATGCTGGCGCGGCGCCTGCAGCTGGCGCTGGGCGTGGCCGGAAATATCGGCGTGGCCAACCGCGGCATCGCCGCCAACTCCCTGTTGAAGGATTATCCGGAAGCGATGCTGACCGGCCAGAAGGCAATCGAGCGCTTCGACCGCGACATCGCGGCCACCTCCGGCGTGCGCTGGATGGTCGTGCTCATCGGGATCAACGACATCGTCTACAGTTCGGGGTCGAATCCGATTCCGGTCAGCAGCCTGATCGCCGGCCACCAGCAGCTGGTGGCGAAGGCCCGCGCACGCGGCCTGCGCGCGGTCGGCGCCACCTTGACGCCTTTCGAAGGCCACGTCTACTACACGGCGGCGCGGGAGAATGTGCGCAAGAGCTTGAATGCCTGGATGCGCAGCAGCGGCAGCTACGATGCGGTGGCCGACTTCGAGCTGGCGCTGTGCGACCCGGCCCGCACCACGCGCCTGCGCCCCGCCTACGACAGCGGCGACCACCTGCATCCGAACAGCGCCGGCTACCAGGCAATGGCGCAGGCGGTGCCGCTGACCATCTTCACGCAGTGAAGGACGGCGTCACCGAGGGCGAGCGCTTCAGGCAGCGCAGCGTGAAGGTCGAACGCGTGTGGCGCACGCCGGGCAGCTTGTACAGCTTCTGGCGCAGGAAGCGCTCGTAACCCTCGGTGCCGGCCACCGCCACCTTGATGAGGTAATCGTATTCGCCCGACAGCAGATAGGCTTCCATCACTTCCGGCAGCTCGGCCAGGGCATCCGAAAAGGCCTTGAAGATCTCGTCGTCGTGGCGGTCCACCGTGACTTCGATGATCACGGTATCCGGCACCCCCATGCGGCGCTGGTCGAGCAGGGCCGCATAGCCGGTGATGTAACCGCCGTCCTCGAGCGCCTTGACGCGGTGCCAGCACGGAGTCGGCGAGAGGTTCACCGTGTCCGCCAGTTTCTGGTTGCTGATGCGTCCGTCGCGGCCCAGGGTACGCAGGATCTGGCGGTCGATGTCGTCGAGTTGGCCGTCTTTCATGGGGTCTTCCTTGTCTATACAGGCACGGTTGAAGATAATTCTTTCTCATTTTACTCCTATCGCAAAAGAATCATCCATATTCCGGCACTCAGGCAGCGGGAACAGAAGCACATTTTTTGTGCGCTGCAGTATGATTCCGCCGTCTTATGTAAGGAGGTTTTTGTGTCGGAAGCAGTATCCCGCGGCGGACTCGGTGTCCAGGGCGCCGCCTTCAATGCCGAATTGCCCCTCATGCTCATCACGCCTGCGCTGTTCGCCGCCAATCTGGTGGTGGCGCGCTGGGCCCAGGGTGCGGCGATTCCTCCCGTGTTCCTCGCCTTCGGCCGCTGGGCGCTGGCCTTCCTGATCCTGATGCCGAGCGTCGGCCCGCGCATGTGGGCGCTGCGCGGCACCCTGCAGGCCAACTGGCCGCGCATCCTGCTGCTGTCCACGCTGGGCATGGGCATGGCGGTGGCCCCGCAATACATCGGCGCGCGCCACACCGGCGCCGCCAACGTCGCCATCATCCTGGCCGCCTGTCCGGCCCTGGTGACCCTGGTCGAACGCCTGGTATGGAAGGCCCCACTGGGCCGCCGCCAGGGCCTCGGCCTGATGGTGGCGATCGCTGGCGTGCTGGTGGTGCTGTCGAAGGGCGACCTGGGCGCGCTCGGCCAGCTCGAGTTCGGCCGCGGCGACCTGTGGGTGGTGCTGGCCGCCATCGGCTGGTCGCTGTACACGGTCTTCAACAAGCGCCTGCCCTTGCCGCCCCTGCCGGGCACCGTCAAGCTGGCCGCCCTGATCGGCGGCGGCGCGCTGGTGCTGGCACCGTTCGCGGCCCTCGAAGCCGTCAGCGGCGACCTGCCCAACTTTGGCGACGGCCGCCTCTACGTGGCGCTCGGCTTCCTGGCCATCGTCCCCAGCCTGGGCGCCTACTTCTGCTTCGACCGCCTGGTGGCGGTGGCGGGTCCGGCGCGCGCCAGCATGTCGGTCTACCTGATCCCGCTGTTCGCGACCCTGGCGGCCTGGCCGCTGCTGGGCGAAGCGCCCCACCTGTATCACGTGGCGGGCTTCGGCATGATCCTGGCCGCGGTGGCCCTGTCCAGCCGGCGCCGCCGGTCCTGAGCCTGGTTCACGTTTCAGGAACGTGAACAGGTGTAACAGCCTGTAAATCAAAAAGCGGGCGCCGCCGGATCCTATGTAGTATGCAGGTGAGGAGAACCGCCATGAAAAAACTCGCCATCATTCTTGCAGTTGCCGCACTGAGCGGCTGCGCGACCCAGTATCCGGGTCCCGCCAACTACGGTACGCGCGCCTACGCGCAAGCGCCGGACGCGAACGGCTGGCAGGTCGTCTCGGTGACCCCGGTCCCGAACGGCACCGCGGCCCAGGCCGCCGCCTCGGGCAATGCCGGCCGCGTCACCACCTCGGACGTCGTCACTTACAGCCCGGCGCCGAGCGGCCCGACCTACGTGACCCAGCCGGTGTACGTGCCGGCCCCGATCTATGCACCGGCTCCGGTCTACGATCCGTTCTGGTATCCGCCGATCTCGATCGGCCTCGGCTTCAGCTGGAGCAACTGGGGCGGCCACCGCGGCTACCACGGTGGCGGCCGCTGGCGCGGCCATCGCTAAGCCGGACAATTTGCACTAAAATGGGGAGGTCGCACTACGGTGCGGCCTCTTTTTTTTCGCCCCGCCATACACCCTCTTCCTTACGTTTTTCTTACGCATTTGCATGAATGACGCATGGTGCATCGCGTCACATGAATCGTTTGCTGTTGCTCAATTGCTATCCTAGAATGGCTCGACGGTGGGTCCGCGCCAGCCCCGGCGCGCGCCAGCGTGCGGCATAAAAATCAACTACGGAGACAGCAATGGATTTCAAACTGAAAGCATTGGTTGCAGGTGTAGCACTGGGTTTTTCGATGTCGGGCATGGCGGCGGAGCCGATCAAGATCGGCGTGTCCGGCCCCTTTACGGGCGGCTCGGCGCCGATGGGCGTGTCGATGCGCGACGGCGTCCGCCTGGCGGTCAATGAAATCAATGCCAAGGGCGGCGTGCTGGGCCGCCAGCTCCAGATGGTCGAACGCGACGACGAAGCCAAGCCGGAACGCGGCGTGCAGATCGCCCAGGAACTGATCAACAAGGAAAAGGTGGTCGCCACCGTCGGCTACATCAACACCGGCGTGGCCCTGGCTTCGCAGCGCTTCTACCAGCAGGCCAGGATCCCGGTGATGAACAATGTCGCCACCGGCTCGATCGTCACCAAGCAGTTCGCCAACCAGCCCGAGAACTACGTCTTCCGCAACTCCGCCAACGATACCATCCAGTCGACCATGATCGCCGAGGAAGCGATCCGCCGCGGCTTCAAGAAGCCGGCGATCCTGGCCGATTCGACCAACTACGGCCAGCTCGGCCGCGAAGACCTCGAGAAGGTCCTGGCAACCAAGAACGTGAAGCCGGTCTCGGTCGAGAAGTACAACATCGGCGACGTCGACATGACCGCCCAGCTGCTGCGCGCCAAGCAGGCCGGCGCCGACGTCGTGCTCACCTACGGCATCGGCCCCGAACTGGCGCAGATCGCCAATGGCATGCAGAAGCTGGGCTGGAAGGTGCCGATCGTCGGCAGCTGGACCCTGGCCATGGCCAACTTCATCGACAACGCCGGCGCCAACGGCAACGGCACCCGCATGCCGCAGACCTTCATCCAGAACCCGGATACGCCCAAGCGCAAGGCCTTCATCGACGCCTACGTGAAAGCCTACAACCCGCCGAACGGCCGCATGCCGTCGGCGGTGTCGGCAGCCCAGGGCTACGACTCGATCTACCTGCTGGCCGCCGCGATCCAGCAGGCCGGCAGTACCGAAGGACCAAAGATCGCCGCCGCCCTGGAAAACCTGAAGACGCCGATCGAAGGCGTGGTCACCACCTACAACAAGCCCTATAGCCACGCCGACCACGAGGCCATCAACTTCGAGAACACCAAGTTCGGCGAAGTGCAGAACGGCCGGGTCGTGCCGGTGAAGTAAGCCTGCGCACCCAGCGCACTTATCCGTCGCCCCCGCCTGCGCGGGGACGACGTGCAGACGTATCGGTCACTAGGGTAAAACATGGACATCCTCCTCCAGCTGGTCTTTTCCGGGATCGCGCTCGGCATGATCTATGCCGTCATCGCCTTCGGCTATCAACTCACTTTCGCCACTTCCGGCACCCTGAACTTCGGCCAGGGCGAGGCGCTGATGCTGGGGGCGCTGGTCGGCCTGTCCCTGGTCGGGACCATCCATGGCGGCCCGTACATCAGCTACTGGCTGATGGTCCCGCTGGTGATGGTGTTCGGCGCCCTGCAGGGCATGTTCGTCGAATGGATCGGCGTGCGCCCGGCAATCCGCATCAAGTCCGAATTCGGCTGGATCATGTCGACCATCGCACTGGCCATCATCTTCAAGAACGTGGCCGAGAATATCTGGGGCAAGGACGTGCTGCCCTTCCCCTCGCCGCTGTCGTCCGAGCCCTTCACGGTGCTGGGCGCGAACGTGCAGCCGATGCAGGTGGCGGTCATCGTCGGCGCCGTCGCCATCATGCTGGCGGTCGAGATCTTCAACCGCAAGTCGATCTACGGCAAGGCGGTGGTCGCCACCGCCAACGACCGCGACGCGGCCGGCCTCATGGGCATCAACACGCGCATGGTGATCACCTTCTCGTATGCGCTGTCCTCGGCCACGGCGGCCTTCGCCGGCGCCCTGATCGCGCCGCTCACGCTGACGAGCGCCACGATGGGCGCCTCGCTGGGCCTGAAGGCCTTCGCGGTGGCGATCATCGGCGGCCTCACCTCCGGCATGGGCGCGATCGTCGGCGGCATCATCCTCGGCATCGCCGAAACCGCCACCGGCTTCTACCTGTCGACCGGCTACAAGGAAGTGCCGGGTCTGGTGCTCCTGCTGCTGGTGCTGGCCGTGAAGCCGTCCGGCCTGTTCGGCAAGGCCGCGATCAAGAAGGTATAAAGCATGAACAAAAAACTCGCCACCGCCGTCGCGCTGGGCATCGTCCTGGTCGCCGCCTACCCGCTGCTGTTCACGAATCCCTACTACGTCCACCTGGCCGAAACCATCCTGATCTACGCCATCCTGCTGTACGGCCTGGACATCGTGGTCGGCTATACCGGCCAGGTCTCGCTGGGCCACGCCGGCCTGTTCGGGATCGGCTCCTACATCACCGGCGTGCTGGTGCTGAAGCTGGCCATGCCCTGGTACGTGACCCTTCCCGCCAGCGTGATCGGCTGCGCCCTGTTCGGCGTGATCCTCGCCCTGCCGGCCCTGCGCGTGACCGGTCCCTACCTGGCGATGGTGACGCTGGCCTTCGGCACCATCGTGCAGATCCTGATCAACGAGATGACCTTCCTGACCGAAGGCCCGCTCGGCATCCAGCTGCAGAAGCCCACCGTGATGGGCACCGAGCTGACCGAGGTCCAGTACTACTATGCGGTGGCCGGCTTCATGTTCCTGTCCCTGCTGCTGGTGCACCGGCTGCTGCGCTCCCACGTCGGCCGCGCCTTCGAAGCCCTGCGCGACAGCCCGATCGCCTCGGACTGCATGGGCGTGTCGGTGTACCGCTATAAAGTCTACGCCTTCGTGATCAGCGCCGGCTTCGCGGGCCTGGCCGGCGGCCTGTACGCCTATTCGGAGCAGTATATCTCGCCGAACAGCTACAACTTCGAGCTGACCATCCTGTTCCTGCTGGCGGTGATCATGGGCGGCCGCAAGAGCCGCCTCGGCTCGCTGATCGGCGCCACCATCGTGGTCATGCTGCCCAGCCTCCTGTCCGACATCGAGGTGTTCCGCAAGATCGCGATCACGGCCGCCGTCGCCGCCGTCATCATCGCCGCGCTGATGCTGGCCAGGCGCCGCACCACCATATCGCGCGCCGCGGTGCCGGTGGTGGCGACCGTTGCAATGGCCGTCGTCGCCTACAAGCTGGACAGCATGGTTGACTGGCGCCTGACCATCTTCGGCCTGATGACCCTGTTCGTCGTCTACTATCTGCAGGACGGGATCGTCGGCTTCTTCAAGAGCCTGTTCGGACGCGGCCGCGTCCACGTCGCCGCGGTCCAGGGCGCGGGCGAGGCCGATCCGTTCGCCGGCGTACGGGCATCCGGGGCGGGTGCGGAAGCCGGCGCCGCAGGCGGCGAACTGCTGCGCGTGGAGCACGTGCTGATGCAGTTCGGCGGCCTGAAGGCGCTGAACCAGGTCGACCTGAACGTGACGCGCGGCTCGGTGCACGGCCTGATCGGCCCGAACGGCTCGGGCAAGAGCACGATGATGAACGTCCTGACCGGCATCTACAAACCGACCGCCGGCGGCGTCGTGTTCGCCGGCCACGCCATCACCGGCCGCACGCCCTCGCAGATCGCGCTGGGCGGCATCGCCCGCACCTTCCAGAACGTGCAGCTGTTCGGCGAGATGACCGCCACCGAGAACGTGCTGGTCGGCCTGCACCACAGTTTCCGTTCGACGGTGGGCGACGCCATGCTGAGCACCCCGCGCTACAAGCGGGAGGAAGCGGCGGCCCGCGTGCGCGCGGCGGCCATCCTCGAATTCATCGGCCTGTCCGACCTGGCGATGGAAGAAGCGCGCAATCTTCCCTACGGCAAGCAGCGCCTGCTGGAGATCGGCCGCGCGCTGGCGCTGGATCCGCGCCTGCTGCTGCTGGACGAACCGGCGGCCGGCCTGACTGCGCCCGACATCCGCGAGCTGATGGCGATCATCCGCAAGATCCGCGACCACGGCATCACGATCGTGCTGATCGAGCACCACATGGATGTCGTGATGTCGATCTCGGACACCGTGACGGTGCTCGACTTCGGCCAGAAGATCGCCGAAGGCACGCCGGCCACGGTGCAGTCCGATCCGAAGGTCATCGAGGCCTACCTGGGCGGCGCAGCAGAGGCGCCGCCGCAAGCCGCCGCACATTGAGAGGACAAGCCAAGATGCTATCGATCCAGAACCTGCACGCCGCCTACGGCAAGGTCGAAGTCCTGCACGGCATTTCGCTCGAGGTCCCGAAGGGCAAGCTGGTGACCCTCATCGGCAGCAACGGCGCCGGCAAGACCACCACCATGCGCGCCATCTCCGGCATGATCAAGCCGAAGAGCGGCAGCGTGCAGCTCGACGGCCGCGACATCACCGGCCTCGACTCGCACCGCATCGCGCGTGCCGGCCTGGCCCACTCGCCCGAGGGCCGGCGCGTGTTCGCCACCATGAGCGTGACCGACAACCTGCTGCTGGGCGCCTTCCCGCGCTTCACGCGGGCGCGCCCGAAAGGCGACATCCAGCACGATCTCGAACGCGCGCTCGAACTCTTCCCGCGCCTGAAGGAGCGCCGCACCCAGCTGGCCGGCACCCTGTCCGGCGGCGAGCAGCAGATGCTGGCGATGGCGCGCGCCGTCATGCTGAATCCGGACGTCGTGCTGCTCGACGAACCGTCGATGGGCCTGGCGCCGATCCTGGTCGACGAGGTCTTCCGCATCATCGCGCGGCTGAAATCCGAGGGCGTGACCATGCTGCTGGTGGAGCAGTTTGCGCAGGCTGCCTTGAACGTGGCCGACTACGGTTATGTGCTGGAGAATGGCAGTATTGCCGTGCACGGGCCGGCGGCGGATTTGAAGAGCGATCCGAAGGTGGTGGCCGCTTATCTGGGGGGTGGGCAGGCGCATTGAGGCCACGGTAGCGCGCCACGATACCGGCGGTCGCGCCTTCCGGCGCTCAGCGTTTTTCGATTTGATTGAACTTCAAGCACTGTCATGATGCCTCGGTCGGCCGCCCGGCCTCCACTGAAAGGCATGCATGAACCGCTTGAAGACCCTCCTCTGCGTCGTCGCCCTGCTCGCGCTGGGCGGCTGCGCATCGATGTTCCAGCACACCGGCGAGCGCCAGGCCGGCAGCATCGTCGACTACCTCTATCCGAACGCGAAAGAGCCGCCGAAGATGGAGCCGACCGTCACCAGACTGCGCCTGCCGGTGCGCGTCGGCATCGCTTTCGTGCCGGGCGGCGGACGCGGCGCGCCGCAGGACGCCGAGCAGATGCAGCTGCTCGAGAAGGTCAAGGCCGCGTTCTCGGAATACGACTACATCGGCAGCATCGAGGTCATCCCGGGCGCCTACCTGCGCCCGCGCGGCGGCTTCGACAACCTCGACCAGGTGGCGCGCATGTTCAACGTCGATGTGATCGCGCTGGTGTCGTATGACCAGATCCGCTTCAACGACACCAACCGGATGGCGGTGCTGTACTGGACCGTGGTCGGCGCCTACCTGATCAAGGGCGACCAGTACGACGTGCAGACCATGGTCGATGCCGCCGTGTTCGATGTCCGCAGCCGCAAGCTGCTGTTCCGCGCGCCGGGCATGAGCCAGGTGAAGGGATCGTCCACCCTCGCCGGCTACAGCAGGGAGGTGCGCGGCGCGCAATCGGACGGTTATGTGCAGGCGGTCGACCGGATGATTCCGGCGCTGCAGATGCAGCTGGCGAGCTTCAAGGAACGGGCGAAATCGGATCCGGGCATCCAGGTCGAGCGCGGAGAAGGATACCGCGGCGGACGCGGCGCCGGCGGATTCGGCTGGACGGCGGCCCTGCTGCTCGCCGGCGCGGCTTTCCAGGTCGTGCGCCGCCGTGCTTAGGACCGCACCCGTCTCGCTGGCGCTTGCCGCCGTCTGCCTGCTGCTGGCCTGCGCGGGCGAGCCGGCGGCGTCCTGGCTCGCCTGGGAGCGCGCCGCCATCCTGCACGGCGAGCTGTGGCGCCTGTGGAGCGGCCACCTCGTGCATTTCTCGGCCTCGCATGCGGGCGCCGATGTGCTGGCCCTGCTTGCATTGGGCATGCTGGCCGAGCCGCTGATCGGCGCGCGGCGCTTTGCGCTGGTGCTGGGCGGCGGCGCCTTGCTGCTGTCGCTCGGCCTATTGGTGCTGGCGCCGGCGATGCACGAGTACCGCGGCGCTTCCGGCCTGGGCGTGCTCAGCGCGGTGCTGGGCGGGGTGCTGGCCTGGGACCGCTATCCGGGCGGCCGACCGGTGCTCGTCTGCGCCGCGCTCGCGCTGGCCAGCAAGACGCTGTGGGAAGCCTCCGCGAACATGGCTGCATTCACCGACCTGCCTGCGGGCGTGGCCGTGGCCTGGCAGGCCCACGTGCTGGGCGCGCTGCTGGGCGGATGCGCGGCCGCTTTATACCAACAAAACACAAACCGAGAGGTGACATCATGAATTCATTCGGCAAAGTCGGCGTACTGATGGGCGGAAGCTCGGCCGAACGCAAGATATCGATCCTGTCCGGTACCGGCATCCTGGAAGCCTTGCGCGGCCGCGGCGTCGACGCCCATCCCTTCGATCCCGCCACCCGGGGCCTGGCCGAACTGGAGGCACAAGGCTACGACCGCGTGTTCATCGCCCTGCACGGCCGCCATGGCGAGGACGGCGTCATCCAGGGCGCGCTGGAGCTGCTGGGCATTCCCTATACGGGCAGCGGCGTCATGGCCAGCAGTATCGCGATGGACAAGATCACGACCAAGAAGATCTGGCTCCAGCACGGCCTGCCGACACCGGGATACGCCAGCGTCACCCCCGGCGGCGACCTCGACACCCTGGTGGCGGAACTCGGCCTGCCGCTGATCGCCAAGCCGCCGCACGAAGGCTCGACCATCGGCATCGGCAAAGCGCAAACCGTCGCCGAGCTGCGTGCGGCCGTCGACGCCGCGGCGCGCTACGACGACGAGGTACTGGTCGAGCAGTTCGTCGACGGGCGCGAACTCACCGTGGCGATCCTTGGCCGCGGCAAGGAAGCGCGTGCGCTGCCCATCCTCGAAATCGTGGCGCCGGGCGGCTGCTACAACTACCAGGACAAGTACTTCACCGACGCCGCCCGCTACCATTGCCCGGCGCCGCTCGACGCCGCCCTGGCCGCGGACATCCAGCGCATCGCGCTCGACGCCTACCACGCCATCGGCTGCGAAGGCTGGGCGCGCATCGACCTGATGCTGCGCACGGAAGACATGCGCCCCTTCCTGATCGAGGCGAACACCGCGCCCGGCATGACCGGTCATTCGCTGGTGCCGATGGCCGGCCGCGCAGCCGGGATGGATTATGCGGATATGTGCGTCGCCATCCTGGGGACCGCAAGGCTCAAGGGCGGAAGTCCGGCCCCCAGCCGCAGCGCCTGAGCCACATTGCGCGCGGCCGAACGCAGGTTCTCGCGCGCCTCGGCCAGCGCCTCCTGCACGGTGCACGGCCGGCACACCGCCGCGAACACCGCGTCGATACCGTGCACATACACGGCCGAGGCATCCCGCGCCAGCCCGCCGCCGATCGCGATCACCGGCTTGCCGAAGCGCTTCGCCACCCGCGCCACCCCGACCGGCGTCTTGCCGCTGACGCTCTGGCCGTCGATCCGCCCTTCCCCCGTGATCACGAGATCGGCATCGCGCACCGCCTGCTCCAGCCCGACCGCCTCGGCGATGATCTCGATGCCGGGGCGCAGGCGGCCGCCCAGGAACACCACCATCGCCGCGCCGATGCCGCCGCCGGCGCCGGCGCCCGGCATGCCGGCCACGTCCTGGCCGAGGTCGCGCACGATGAGGCGGCCGTAGTTCGCCAGGCTGGCATCGAGTTGCGCAACCATCTCCGGCGTCGCGCCCTTCTGCGGCCCGAAGATGGCGGAAGCGCCGTTCGGCCCGGTCAGCGGATTGCTGACGTCGCAGGCGATCTGGAATTCGCCGTCCTTCACGCGCGGGTCCAGCCTTGAAGCGTCGATGCGGGCCAGCCGCGCCAGCCCGGCGCCGCCCGGACCGACCTCCGCGCCGCCGGCGTCCAACAGGCGCACGCCGAGCGCCTGCAGCATGCCGGCCCCGCCGTCGTTGGTCGCACTGCCGCCGACGCCGAGCACGAAGCGGCGCACGCCGGCATCCAGCGCGTGCAGGATCAGTTCCCCGGTGCCGCGGCTGGTGGCGCGCAGGGCATCGCGGCGTTCCGGCGGCACCAGTTCGAGCCCGCTGGCGGCGGCCATCTCGATCACGGCCAGCGGCGCGCCGCCGTCCGCCGAGGAAGCCAGGCCATAGAAGGCATCGACCTGCTCGCCCAGCGGCCCGGTGGCCTTGAGCTCGACCCGGCGGCCGCCGGTGGCGTCGATCATCGCCTGTACCGTGCCCTCACCGCCGTCGGCCACCGGCAGCTTGACGATGTCGGCGTCCGCGAAGACCTCGCGCAGGCCGGCCTCGATGGCCTCGGCCACCTGCAGCGCGGACAGGCTTTCCTTGAACGAATCCGGGGCAATGACGATCTTCACGGGGTCTCCTGGCTGATGGCGTTTCCTTCGAGTATAGGCCATAATCGATCGACAAACTTTTGGGACACCGCCATCATTGCCGCTCGCCTGCTCCGTCTACGCCTGCGCTGGTACGCCATCAGTACGGCACGCCTGTTGCTGCGGCGCTGGCAGGCCCTGGCGCTGATCGTCGGCGTGGCCTCGGCGGCCGGCACCACGCCGATGGACAATCTGGCGATGTTCGCGCGTCCCCTGCTCGGCCTGCTCGCGCCGGGACATGGCATCCCCTGGCGCTTCGCCTACCTGATGGTCCTGCTGCTGGCCTGCGCGGCCTGGGCGGGCATGCAGCGCAGGCGGATCGTGGGCGGCGCCTTCATGGCCTACGCGGCTTCCCTGCCCTTCTCTCCGCGCCAGCGGCGCCGGGTCGACCTCGCCGTGCTGGTGCTGGCCGATACGCCGCTGCTGGTGATCGCCGGCGCCGCCCTCATCGTCGTGGCGGCCCATGGGGCCGCGGCGGGGCGCCAGCTCCTGCTCATCGACGTGGTCCTGCTGGCGCTGGCGGCGCAACTGGCCGTGCTCGAACGACGGCTTGGCGCATGGGCCGGCGTGACTGCGGGCGCGCTGGTGCTGGCCGCCAGCCAGGGCAGGCCGCTGCTGCCCCTGGCCGCGCTACTGGTCGGCGCCGTGACCGCCTCCGCCCTCGTTTTCGGACCATGGCGCCGGCCGCGCCGCCGGCCCGCCCGGATCCACATTCCCATGCTGGCCTGGCCGGCCTCGCTGCTGCGCATGCTGGCCGGTCGCCATGCGCCGGCACTGCAAGTCCCGCTCACGATCCTGGTTCGCGAACGCCGCGACGAGACCCTGACCAAGGCGCTGGTCGCGGCCGCGATTGCCGGCGCCGCGCTCGGCCTGGTGCTGCTGTTCGACGGCGACGGCCGCAGCTTCGCCACGGTCCTGATCGCCCAGGCCCTGGTCGCGCTGACCTTCGGCGGCCTGTTCCGCGGCCTGCAGATGGGCCACCGCGCCGGCATCGGCTTTACCGGCGCATTGCCGCTGGCGCGGCACTGGCACCGGCGCTTCGATCTTGCCGCCGTCCTGGCCTGCGCCCTGCCTTTCCTGGGCGCCCTGGCGGCGCTGGCGATCGCCGCCGGCGTACCGGCCCTGCGCGCACTGGCGGGTGCGGCCTCGTACGCCCTGCTGCTGTGCGCCCTGCGCGCGCCGGCCGTGTTCAGCGAGCGCCATGCCGTGGTCCTTGCCACCCTGCTCACCGGTTGCTGGTGCGCAGCGACGATCGCCTGCCTGACCTAGGAGAGAAAACATGCTGCGTTTCGAAGGGATCAGCAAGTCCTACGGCGCCCGGCAGGTCCTGCGGGGCCTGCGCCACAGCTTTTCCCCCGGCGTGCATGCGCTGCGCGGGCCGAACGGCATCGGCAAGTCGACCTTGCTGCGGGTGCTGGCCGGGATCGAAGAGCCGGACGGCGGCACGGTCTGGATCGCCGGCATCGACCTGCAGGCCGACCCGGCCGCCGCCAAGGCCCGCCTCGCCTATGCGCCGGACGAGTGCCCCGTCTATCCCTTCATGACGGGCCGCGAACTGCTGGCCTTCGTCGCCTGGGCCAAGGCTTGCGAGGTATCGGCGGCGGTGCTGGACATCGTCGAGCGCTTCGGCCTGGCGCGCCACCTGGACACGCGCTGCGGCGACATGTCGCTCGGCACGCAGAAGAAGCTGATGATCGCCGCCGCCTGGATCGGCGAGCCGGCGGTGCTGCTGTTCGACGAGCCGTCGAACGGACTGGATGCGAGTGCGCGCGCCCTGCTGATCGAGCTGCTGGCGGCAAAGGGCCGGGATGCGGTGGTGCTGGTCTCGACCCACGACCAGGACTTCGCCCGCGCGCTGGGCGCGAAGCTCGTCGAATTCGAGGCGCTGGCCCTACATGCCGAACAGGTCGTGTGAGTCGAGGATGGCCCAGGTGATTTCGGGATGGCGGTCGAGCACCTTGCGGATCGCCGCCGGGATCGACTGCCTGACCTTCTTGCACAGGCCCGGCCGGTCTTCCAGCAGGATGACGATGCCGCGCAGGGTGCGCACCTCGTTCGGGCCGGGCACGATCTTGAGCTCGACGCCGAGGTTGGCACGAATCTTCTCCCGCAGGCGCTGGAGCTCATCGTAGCTCGAGATGTTCTCGATCCGGTCGATCAGCTTCTGCTCTTCCATGCGCGTCAGGCGCAGGGGGCGCAAGTCGGCGCCGGGCTCGACGAGCAGGCGCTCGCGCTCGCAGACGCAGGCGCCTGGCGGACATTCAGTACGGAGTGGGAAGCTTACCTGTTGCAACATGCTCTCACGCTGGCTGGCAAAGGATCGTCATAGTGTACCTCAGGGTCGGGCTCATTCATTGTGYGGCGCGCGCCAGTACGGCGCGCATGCGCTGCCAGTGCGAGCCTTTCCAGTAGACCCGCCCGCACAGGTCGCAGGTATTGAATTCGTCCTGGGTCGCCGCGACCTGGGGCGGCAGGCGGTCCAGCACCTCGGCCTTGGCGACGCTGCGCAGCGGCGCGTTGTCATGCAGGCAGCGCGTGAACGGACGCGCGCGCTCGGCCAGCCCGAGGTGCTCGAACAGGTCGCGCAGCTGGGCTTCGGGCCGCTGGGCGCGCACATAGCAGCCATGGTCGATGCCGCGGCGCTTGAGCAGTTCGCGATCGCGCGTCAGCACCACGCGTTCCTGGTCCGCCGCCAGCGCCTCGACCTGGTCGCCGCCCAAGCCGTTGTCGTAGATGGTGTCGAACCCGGCCATTCGCAAGAGGCGGGCGAGGCCGCCGAGGTGGGCGTCGGCCACGAAGCGGATCCGTCCCGGCGGCAGCAATGGCGCCGGCCTCAGGTCGCTGACGTCGAAGCGCGTGAAGTGCGGGTAGACGGCGACCCGGTCGCCCTCTTCCAGCAGCAGGTCGAGGCCGGCGTTCTCGCCGTTCACCAGCACCAGCTCGACCTCGGTGTGCGGCACGCCGAGGGCTTCGATCATGTGCTTGGTGGTGGCCATGCGCGCGCATGGGGCCGTGATGTCGCGCCCCTTGCGCTCGCGCGGCAGGAAGTCGTTCAACTCGCCGTAGAAGCGGAAGGTGGCGCAGACCATCGGTTCACCTGCTCACTCGTTCACTCGCTCATGGCCGGCTGCAGCGCGCGCAGCACCTCGAGGGCGTTCGGCACCGCCGCGAAAGCCGCCGTGTTATCGAATATGCACCAGCAGTCGGCGCCGCCGGCCGTCAGCAGCGCGATGCGACGCTCGACTTCGCCCAGGAATTCCGGCGGATAGCTGGAGTAGTAGACCCTTGGCGTACCGTGCAGGCGGATATAGCTGGCCTCCGTGGTCGGCACGTGCGGTCCGGGCTGGCCGGCCGGCGGATCGGCCATCACGCGGGTCACGCCGTGTTCGCGCAGGACGGCGGTGGCGGCGTCGGAAAACCAGGTCGGATGGCGCGCCTCCAGCGCCAGCATGCAGCCGACCCTTGCGCGCAGGCGCGGCAGGAAGTCGCGCGCCGCCTCTTCGTCGAACACGCCCTTCGGCGGCAACTGGACCAGGATGCAGCCGAGCTTCGCGCCCAGGTGATTGACCTCGCCGGCAAAGCGGTCGAGCAGCTCGTCGGCGTCGCGCAGGCGGGCTTCATGGCTGATCGACTTCGGCAGCTTGACGGCGAAGCGGAAACCGGGCGGCACGCTGTCGGCCCAGCGGGCGTAGGTTTGCGGCTGGTGCGGCCGGTAGAAGGAGGAGTTGATCTCGACCGCGGGGAAGACGGCCGCGTAACGCTCGAGGTGGCTGCCTTCTTCGGGAAAGTCGGGCGCCACGTCCTTGTGCAGGCTCCAGCCGGCGCAGCCGATCAGGCGCGCGCCGCCGGCGCTAGTGGGTGCTGGGGTTTCGCTCATGGGCAGATTCTATGCCGGGAGTGCGGGCACGCGTCGCACGGCCGGCATTACAATATGAACAATCGCCCATCGACTTCGCAGGAGAAACCCCATGACCGATCCCTTGCATATCGTCTGTCCGCATTGCGACGCCATCAACCGCGTCGCCAGCGAGCGCCTCGCCGACCAACCCGTCTGCGGGAAATGCACGAAAGCGCTGTTCGAAGGCAAACCGCTGGACGTGAGCAGCGAACGCTTCACCCGCCACATCGGCCGCAACGACATTCCGGTGCTGGTCGATTTCTGGGCCGCCTGGTGCGGACCCTGCCGCATGATGGCGCCTGCCTATGCCCAGGCCGCCGGCCGCCTGGAGCCGCGGGTACGCCTGCTGAAGGTGGATACCGAGGCCTCGCAGGACCTGGCGGGCCGCTATGGCATCCGCAGCATTCCTACCATTGCGCTGTTCCAGGGCGGCCAGGAGATCGCGCGCCAGGCCGGGGCGATGGATGCCGGCAGTATTATTTCTTGGGTACAATCCCGGGCGCGCGCCGCCTGAGCGCGCGATCCGCTATCGTCGGCTTCACGACGTCACCAACTCATCAAAGGAGGACGCCATGTCCCAGGAACTCGTCTACGAACGCGGTGTCGAGGATGCGAAACAGTTCGCCCGCATCCTGTATCTCGCCCATGCCGCGACCTTCTTCTTTTCGCTCGGGCTGCTGAACATCATCGTCCTGATCGTCAACTACGTCAGGCGTCCGGACACCGCCGGCACCATCGTCTATTCCCACCACACCTGGATGATCCGCTCGTTCTGGTGGTACGTGGCGGCGATGATCGCGGCCTTCGTGCTGGCGATCACCATCATCGGGATTCCGCTGGCCTGGCTGGTCGGCGCCGGTGCCTGGCTCTGGATGGCCTACCGCATCATCCGCGGCTTCCTCGACCTGAACAACAACCGGCCGATGCCGATGTAATCCCGGTTCAGTTGTTCGGCCCGTCCCTGCGCAGGCGGGCCTCCAGTTCCCGCAGCCGCACGTAGTAGGCGCGGCCAAGGCGTCCCACCGGCCGCGTGCCGGTCTGCTCCAGCAGGTCGATGCGGTGATCCTGTTCGCCCTTGCGGCCGGTGTACACCGCCTCGTCGATATGCACATGCTGCACGCTCCCCATGATCCACTTGTTGGCGCCCATGTCGAGGATATCGTGCAGCTTGCATTCGTAGGCGACCGGGGCGCCGGCCACGCGCGGCGCCTTCACGATGCTGCTGGGCGCCTCGGCCAGGCCGGCGTAGCGGAATTCGCTGTCGCCGGGCGCCAGGTCGGCGGCCGTCTTGACCATCTCGTCCATCAGCTGTTCCGGCACGATGTTGACCACGAACTCGCGGGTGGCCACGATGTTGGCGTAGGTGTCCTTCGGCACCCATTCGCCGGCGTGGTTGTCGCCGCGCGGTCCGCAGCTGAAGCCCAGCATCGGCGGCGACGGCGACACCACGTTGAAGAAGCTGAAGGGCGCGATGTTCGGCACGCCCTCGGCCGACACCGTCGACACCCAGGCGATCGGGCGCGGCACGACGGAGTCGCGCAGCAGGAAGTACATCTCGGTCGGCTGGAAGTCGGCGGCGGAAAGCGAAATGGTCATGATGGCCTGTCGATGATTGATTACTGCTGCGGGTCGTACAGCTTTTCCTTGATGAACAGCGCCGGCACGATCCCGCACAGGAAGTAGGCCGCGCCCATCACCAGGAAGCCGAGGCCGATCGAGCCGTTGGTGGCCAGGTAGCCGATGCAGGCCGGTGCGATCGCCGCGCCGACGCGGCCGACGTTGTAGGCGCCGCCGACGGCCGAACCGCGGATCGTGGTCTCGAAGCTCTCGGTCATGTAGGTCGCGTTCACGCCATACGGAATCCCGTACAGGAAGCCGAAGATGGTCAGCAGGTAGACGATATTGTCCGGCGTGTTGTAGAGCACGATCAGCGGCAGGAACACCGCGGTGCCGAGGGCGCCGAAGGCGAAGATGGCGCGGCGGCCGAAGCGGTCGGCCAGCCAGCCGGCGACGATCTTCCCGAGGATCATGGCGACGTAGGTGCCGACCATATAGCCGGTCATCGCCTTGAAGTTCATGTGCAGTTCTTTTTCCAGGTAGGTCGGCATCCAGTTGTTGACGCCGTAGTAGCCGAACTGCAGGAAGCCGGCGGCCAGCGACCACAGGATGAACATGCGGCGGTGGGCCGGATTCGAGAAGATCAGCTTCATCGCGCCGGCCGGCTTGCCGCCGGTGCGCGTGCCGGCTGCCTTGTCCGCGGCCAGCTTCTGGCGCGAGGCGATCCAGGCGGCCGGTTCCGGCACCACGCGCTGCATCAGCACGGCCAGCACCACCGGGATGATGGCGATGTAGAACAGCCAGCGCCAGCCATAGGTCGGCAGGATCCAGCTGGCCAGCAGGGTCGCCACCACGTAACCGACCGACCAGCCGGCCTGCAGGCTGCCCAGCACCGTGGTACGGCGTTCGGTGGGCACGTACTCGGCCATCAGGGTGTTCGACACCACGTAGACCGCGCCCAGCCCGACCGAGGCGATGAAGCGGAACAGGGCGAACTGTTCGAAGTTGTGGGTGGCGCCGAGCACCGCGGTACCCACCGAAAACAGCATGATCGTCCAGACGACCGTGCGCACCCGGCCGAAGCGGTCGGCGGCCCAGCCGCCGAAGATGCCGCCGAGGGCCATGCCCACCAGCGTGACCGTGCCGAGCGTGCCCGCCTGCACCTTGGTCAGGCCGAACTCCTTGGTCAGGCTGCCCAGGCTATAGGACAGGAACATCAGGTCGGCGCCGTCGATCATCAGCGCCAGGAAGGCGAAGACAAAGACGATCTTCCATGTGTTTTTGTTTGCCGCGGCAATGACCGCGCGGTTTGCTGCTACTTCCATGTCTCCTCCAATTGTCTTGCTGTCTTGCTTGCTTATGCCTGCACGGCGCGGATCATGTTGCGCGCGATGACCAGTTGCTGGATCTGGGTCGTGCCCTCGTAGATGCGGAACAGGCGTACGTCGCGGTAGAAGCGCTCGATCGCGTATTCCGACACGTAGCCGGCACCGCCGTGGATCTGCACCGCGCGGTCGGCGACGCGGCCGCACATCTCGGACGCGAACATCTTGCAGCAGGCGGCTTCGGTCGAAATGTCTTCCTTGTTGTCGCGGCGGCGCGCGGCATCCAGCACCATCGAACGGGCCGCGTAGATCTCGGCCTTGCTGTCGGCCAGCATGGCCTGGATCAGCTGGAAGTCGGCGATCGCCTTGCCGAACTGCTGGCGTTCGACCGCATAGCGCAGGGCATCGTCCAGCATGCGCTCGGCCACGCCGACGCAGATCGCGGCGATGTGCAGGCGGCCTTTGTCGAGCACCTTCATGGCGGTCTTGAAGCCCACGCCTTCTTTACCGCCGATCAGGTTGGCGGCCGGGACGCGGCAGTTCTCGAAGATGACGTCGGCGGTGTGCGCGCCCTTCTGGCCCATCTTCTTGTCCGTCTTGCCGATGAAGACGCCCGGCGTGCCCTTCTCGACGATGAAGGCCGAGATGCCGCCCGCGCCCTTGACCTCCGGGTTGGTGCGCGCCATCACCGTGAAGATGCCGGCTTCCGGCGCGTTCGTGATGAAGCGCTTGGTGCCGTTGATGACGTAGGAATCGCCGTCGCGGACCGCCGTCGTGCGCAGCGAGGCGGCGTCCGAGCCGGAACCCGGTTCGGTCAGCGCGAACGAGGCGATCAGTTCGCCCGAGGCCAGGCGCGGCAGGTAGTCGCGCTTCTGCTGTTCGGTGCCGTCGACGATCAGGCCCTGGGAGCCGATGCCGTTGTTGGTGCCGACCAGCGAGCGGAAGGCCGGCGAGGTCTTCGCGATCTCGAAGGCGGCCAGCACCTCCTCTTCCATCGTCAGGCCAAGGCCGCCGTATTCCTCGGGAATGCAAAGGCCGAACAGGCCCAGCTCGCGCATGTCGTCGACGACGTCGGGCGGGATCTGGTCGGTCTCCGCTACTTCATTTTCCGCCGGCACCAGCCGCTCCCGCACGAAGCGGGATAGGGTGTCGAGCAGCACAGTCATGGTTTCCTGGTCGCGTATCATCTTCTTTCCAACTTTCCAAATCAGTTCGTGGTTCGTCCCATCGAGCCGCCGACCTTGCGCACCAGTTCGACCAGGGATGGTCCGAGCTCGTGCTGCAGGTATTCGCGGCTGCACTTGAAAGCGGGCTTGCCGCAGTTGAAGGCCATCATGGTGCCGTCCGGGGCCCGGAACGGCACGCCGACGCCGTAGACATCCTTGTCCCACTCGCCCAGCGACATGCAGAAGCCGTACTCCGCATAGTCGCGCAGCGCCTGTTCGACGCCGGCCTGCTGGCGCGCCCAGTCGTCGCCGACGCTCGCACGCACCTGTTCCAGCAGCGCGGCGCGCTCCGCCTCCGGCAGGCCGACCAGGTAGCCGCGCCCGAGGGCGGTGGTGGCCAGCGCCAGCCGGGTGCCGACGCCGCGCTGCAGGGTGATCGAGGCGCTGCTGCGGATCGACTCGACGTACACCATCGACAGGCGGTCGCGCACGCCGATCGATACCGACGCCTGCGATCGTTCGGCCAGTTCGCGCATCATGGGGCGGGCGACGTCGCGCACGTCGAGCCGCGCCAGCATGCCGTAGCCGAGCGCCAGCACGCCGGCGCCGAGGCGGTAGCGGCCCTCGGCTTCCATGTGTTCCAGGTAGCCGAGCTTGGCGAGGGTGCCGGCCAGGCGCGCCACGGTGGGTTTCGGGATCGCCGTGCGGCGCGCCAGCTCGGTCAGGCCCAGCTCGCGCTCCTTGGCGCCGAAGCAGCGCAGCAGTTCCAGGCCGCGGGCCAGGGCCGTGACGAACTGCCGGTCCTTGCCCTCTTCCTTGTCGTCGAACTGCTCGATGTCGTTGCCGTCATCCACCATGTTCATGCCCCGTCTCCCTCTCGTTTTGCCGGCTTCTGCTGCCGGGTCTTAATTCATCCTGTCATATCAATTCTCGTGATGTCAAGCATTTTCAAACCGTTGGTCCGCTATGCGAACCGTGTATAGCCGCGATCAATTTTTCTGATACGAGGCGTGGATTCAGGCTTTACAAGCCGGGAATTTTTTCATATTCTGGGCCGCATCTTCATTTTTCGAACCGCTGGTCCGCTGTGCGAACCGGCGGTAACCAGCGAGACCACGATGAACGACCTCATCCTTTCCCACCCCGAACCGGGCATCGCCTGCCTGCGCATCCACCGTCCCGACGTCCGCAACGCGCTCAACCAGAGCGTGCGCAAGCAGCTGGCCGAACACTTCGGCGCCCTCGGCCAGGACCCGGCCATCCGCTGCATCGTCCTGACGGGCGGCGACCAGGTGTTCGCGGCGGGCGCCGACCTGCGCGACATCGCCGAGGCCACGGCGATCGACATGCACCTGCGCCAGGTGCAGCGCCTGTGGCAGGCCATCGCCGGCTGCCCGAAGCCGGTGATCGCCGCCGTCAACGGCTATGCCTGGGGTGGCGGCTGCGAGCTGGCCATGCATGCCGACATCATCGTGGCGGGCGAGAACGCTTCCTTCGCCCAGCCGGAAATCAGGGTCGGCATCATGCCGGGTGCCGGCGGCACCCAGCGCCTGACCCGCGCCATCGGCAAGTTCCAGGCGATGAAGATGCTGCTGACCGGCGCAGCGATGTCGGGCCGCGAAGCCTTGGCGGCGGGCCTGGCCAGCGAGGTGGTCGAGGATGCGAAGGTGCAGGAACGCGCGCTGGAACTGGCGCGCACCATTGCCGCGATGCCGCCGCTGGCCGCCAGCCAGATCAAGGAAGTGCTGCTGGCCGGCCAGGACGCCTCGCTGGAGGCCGCGCTGATGCTGGAGCGGAAGGCCTTCCACCTGCTGTTCGCCAGCCAGGACCAGAAGGAAGGCATGCGCGCCTTCTTCGAGAAACGCAAACCCTCCTATACCGGACAATAAGAATGAGCACGATTGAACACAGCCCCGAGGCGATCGGCATCGTCGGCTGCGGCCTGATGGGCCGCGGCATCGCCCAGATTTCCGCCCAGGGCGGGATGCCCGTCATCCTGCACGACACCCGCCCGGGTGCGGCCGAGGAAGCGCGCGACGCCATCGCGGCCACCCTGCGGAAGCTGGCCGACAAGGGCAAGATCTCCGCCCAGGACGCGCTGGACGCCGGCGCCCGCCTGTCGGTGGCCGCATCGCTCGACGGCCTGGCATCCTGCACCGCCGTGGTCGAAGCCATCGTCGAAAAGCTGGACGCCAAGCAGGAGCTGTTCCGCCAGCTCGAAGCCGTGGTCTCCGCCGGCTGCATCCTCGCCACCAATACCTCCTCGCTGTCGGTGACGTCCATCGCCGCCGTGTGCAAGGCGCCGGGCCGCGTCGCCGGATTCCACTTCTTCAGCCCCGTGCCGCTGATGAAGATCGTCGAGGTGATCGCCGGTCCGCTGACCGATGCCGGCGTGCCCGAGCGCCTGACCGCCATCGCCCGCCGCATGGGCCATACGCCGGTGCGCGCCAGCGACACGCCCGGCTTCATCGTCAACCATGCGGGCCGCGGCTACCTTACCGAATCGCTGCGTATCCTCGGCGAGAACATCGCCCCGCATCCGGAACTGGACCGCATCCTGCGCGAGGCCGCGGGCTTCCGCATGGGGCCCTTCGAGCTGCTGGACCTGACCGGCCTGGACGTCTCGCAGCCGGTGATGGAATCGATCTACGGCCAGTACTACCAGGAGCCGCGCTTCCGTCCCTCGCCGATCGCGCGCCAGCGCCTGGCAGCCGGCCTGCTGGGCCGCAAGAGCGGCCGCGGCTTCTATGTCTACCAGGACGGCCTGAAGCAGGACGCTTCGGCCGTTGCGGTGCCGCCGCGCAGCGATGTCCCGGTGTGGCTGGGTGCCGCCGATGCGGACGCCTGGCCGGCGGTCGACCGCCTGCTGGACGCGCTGGGCGCGACGCGCGACCGCGGCGAGCGGCCGACCGGGGATTCGCTGTGCCTCGTACTGCCGGTGGGCCAGGACGCGACCAGCCTGGCCGTGGCCGCGCGCCTGGATCCGGCCCGCACCGTGGCGCTCGACCCGCTGTTCATCGATGGCCGCCGCACCCTGATGACCACGCCGCTGACCGATGCCGCCTTCGGCGACGCCGCCCACGCGCTGTTCGCCGCCGACGGCACGCCGGTATCAAGAATCCGCGACAGCGCCGGCATGGTATGCCAGCGCGTGCTCGCCACCATCGTCAACATCGGCGCCGACATCGCCCAGCAAGGCATCGCCAGTCCGGAAGACATCGACAAGGCGGTGACCCTGGGCCTCGGCTACCCGAAAGGACCGCTGGCGCTCGGCGATGCGCTCGGCGCCGCCACCGTGCTGCGCATCCTGGACGGCCTGTTCGACTTCTACCGCGATCCCCGCTATCGCCCGAGTCCGTGGCTGAAACGCCGCGCCCTGCTGGGCGTTTCGCTGCTGACCCCGGAAAACTGATCAATCAAGGACTATCATGCTCGACGCTTACATCTACTCCGGCCTGCGCACCCCGTTCGGCCGCCTCGCCGGCGCCCTGGCCCCGGTCCGTCCCGACGACCTGGTCGCTTCCGTCATCCGCAAACTGGTCGACGAGTCGCCCTTCGACCCGGCCAGCATCGAGGACGTGATCCTCGGCTGCGCCGGCCAGGCCGGCGAGGACAGCCGCAACATTGCGCGCCATGCGGTGCTGCTGTCCGGCCTGCCGCACACGGTGCCCGGCCAGACCGTCAACCGCCTGTGCTCCAGCGGCCTGGCGGCCGTGCTCGACGCCGCGCGCGCCATCACCAGCGGCGAAGGCGAGCTGTATGTGGCCGGCGGCGTCGAAAGCATGAGCCGCGCGCCCTTCGTGGTGGCCAAGAGCGAGTCCGCCTTCGGACGCGAATTCAAGGTCTTTGACTCGGCCCTCGGCGCGCGCTTCCCGAACCCGCGCATCACCAGGGAATTCGGCGGCGACACCATGCCGGAAACCGCGGACAACGTGGCCGAAGACCTCGGCCTGAGCCGCGAGGACAGCGACCGCTTCGCCGCCCTCTCCCAGTCCCGCTATGCCGCCGCGCTGGCGGACGGCTTCTTCGCCGGCGAGATCATGCCGGTGGAGGTCCCGACCGGGAAGAAGACGCCGCCGCGCATCGTCGCCGACGACGAGCAGCCGCGTCCGGAATCGACCATGGAGTCCCTGGCGAAGCTGAAAGTGCTGCAGGAAGGCGGCGTGGTCACCGCCGGCAATGCCTCCAGCCTGAACGACGGCGCCGCCGCCCTCCTCATCGGCAACCGCACGGCCGGCGACAAGGCCGGCGTCAAGCCGGTGGCACGCATCCTGGCCGGCGCCGCCGCCGGCGTCGAGCCGCGCGTGATGGGCCTGGGCCCGGCCTACGCCATCCCGAAGGCACTGGAGCGCGCCGGCCTGACCCTGGCCGACATGGACGTCATCGAGATCAACGAAGCCTTCGCCGCCCAGGTGCTCGGCTGCCTGAAGATGCTTGATGTATCCTTCGACGACCCGCGCGTGAATCCGAACGGCGGCGCGATCGCCATCGGCCACCCGCTCGGCGCCTCCGGTGCCCGCCTGGTCCTGAGCGCGGCCCGCGAACTGCAGCGCCGCAACGGCCGCTACGCCGTCGTCAGCCTGTGCATCGGCGTCGGCCAGGGCCTGGCCGTCGTCATCGAACGAGTCTGACCTGGAGAGCAGCATGTCTGGAGCACTGTCACACATCCGCGTCCTCGACCTGACGCGCGTCCTCGCCGGTCCCTGGGCCTGCCAGATGCTGGCCGACCTCGGGGCCGAGGTGATCAAGATCGAACGTCCCGGCAGCGGCGACGATACCCGCGCCTGGGGTCCACCCTACCTGAAGGACCAGGACGGCCGGGATACCCGCGAGTCGGCCTACTTCCTGTCCACCAACCGCGGCAAGAAGTCGGTCACCCTCGACATCTCGACAGCCGAGGGCCAGGCCATCGTGCGCAAGCTGGCGATGGAGAGCGACGTCTTCATCGAGAACTACAAGGTCGGCGACATGGCGCGCTACGGCCTGTCCTACGAAGACCTGAAGGCGCTGAATCCGCGCCTGGTCTACTGCTCGGTGACGGGCTTCGGCCAGGATGGTCCGATGTCGGGCTTTGCCGGCTACGACTTCATCGTCCAGGGCATGGGCGGCCTGATGAGCATCACCGGCGAGCGCGACGACCTGCCGGGCGGCGGCCCGCAGAAACTGGGCGTGGCCTTTTCCGACCTGATGACCGGCATGTATTCCAGCGTCGCCATCCTCGCCGCGCTGGAACACCGCCACAAGACCGGCGAAGGCCAGTACATCGACATGGCCCTGCTGGACGTGCAGGTTGCCGCGATGGCGAACATGAACATGAACTACCTGGTGTCCGGCAAGGTTCCCAAGCGCCAGGGCAATGCGCATGCGAACATCGTGCCCTACCAGGTGTTCCGCACCCGCGACGGCCACATGGTGCTGGCGGTCGGGAACGATCGCCAGTTCGCCAAGTTCTGCACGATCGCCGGCTGTCCGCAATTCGCCACCGACGAGCGCTTCGCGACCAACAACAACCGGGTGCGCAACCGCGAGATCCTGGTGCCGATGCTCGAGGAAGTGCTGCTGGGCCGCACCACGGCCGAATGGGTCGCGCGGCTGGAAACCGCCGGCGTGCCGGCCGGGCCGATCAACGACATCGCCCAGACCTTCGAACATCCGCAGGTCAAGCACCGCAAGATGAAGCTGGAGCTGCCGCATCCGCAGGCAGGCACGGTGCCCTCGGTGGCGAACCCGATCAAGTTCTCGGCGACGCCGATCGAATACAGGAGCGCCCCGCCGACGCTCGGCCAGCACACGCAGGACATTCTGTCGACGCTGGGCGGCCTGTCCGAGGGCGAGATCGCGGCCCTGCACGACAAGGGCATCGTCTGAGAATCAATATAAACAGTTTGAAATGGAGATGAGCATGAAAGTCCTGGTACCCGTCAAACGCGTGGTCGACTACAACGTCAAGGTCCGCGTCAAGTCCGACGGCAGCGGTGTCGATATCGCCAACGTCAAAATGTCGATGAACCCGTTCGACGAGATCGCCCTGGAAGAAGCGACCCGCCTGAAGGAAGCCGGCAAGGTCACCGAGATCGTGGCSGTGACCTGCGGCGTGACCCAGGCCCAGGAAACCCTGCGCACCGGCATGGCGATCGGCGCCGACCGCGGCATCCTGGTCGAGACCGGTGCCGAGATCGAGCCGCTGGGCGTGGCGAAAGTGCTGAAGGCSCTGGCCGACAAGGAACAGCCGCAGCTGATCATCCTGGGCAAGCAGGCGATCGACGACGATTCGAACCAGACCGGCCAGATGCTGGCTGCGCTGCTGGGCTGGCCGCAGGCGACCTTCGCTTCGAAAGTCGTGCTGGAAGACGGCAAGGTGACCGTGACCCGCGAAGTCGACGGCGGCCTGGAAACCGTGGCCCTGAGCCTGCCGGCCATCGTCACCACCGACCTGCGCCTGAACGAGCCGCGCTATGTGACGCTGCCGAACATCATGAAGGCGAAGAAGAAGCCGCTCGAGACCATCAAGCCGGAAGACCTGGGTGTGGACGTGACCCCGCGCCTGAAGACCCTGAAAGTGTCGGAACCGGCCAAGCGCTCGGCCGGCATCACCGTGCCGGACGTGGCGACCCTGGTGGCCAAGCTGCGTACCGAAGCCAAAGTTATCTAAAGAATATAAGGGAAGATCATGGTCGCACTCGTTATTGCTGAACACGACAATGCCTCGCTGAAGGCCGTCACCCTGAACACCGTGACCGCCGCTTCGCAGTGCGGTAGCGACGTCCACATCCTGGTCGCCGGCTCCGGCTGCGGCGCCGTCGCCGAACAAGCCGCGAAGATCGCGGGCGTGGCGAAAGTGCTGGTCGCCGATGCACCGCATTTCGCCGATGGCCTGGCCGAGAACGTCGCCGAGCAGATCCTGGCAGTCGCAGGCAGCTACTCGCACATCCTGGCCCCGGCCTCGGCCTACGGCAAGAACATCCTGCCGCGCGTGGCCGCCAGGCTGGACGTGGCCCAGATCTCGGAAATCACCAAGGTCGACGCCCCGGATACCTTCGAGCGTCCGATCTACGCCGGTAACGCCATCGCCATCGTGCAGTCCRGCGACAAGGTCAAAGTGATCACCGTGCGCGGCACCGGCTTCGATGCCGCAGCGCTTGACRGTGGCGCGGCCGCCGTGGAATCCGTGACTGCGGTTGCCGATTCCGGCAAATCGTCCTTCGTCGGCCGCGAGCTGGCCAAGTCGGACCGTCCGGAACTGACCGGCGCCAAGATCGTCGTCTCGGGCGGCCGCGGCATGGGTTCGGGCGAGAACTTCAAGATCCTGGAACCGCTGGCCGACAAGCTGGGCGCCGCCATGGGCGCCTCGCGCGCGGCCGTGGACGCCGGCTACGTGCCGAACGACTGGCAGGTCGGCCAGACCGGCAAGATCGTCGCACCGCAGCTGTACATCGCRGTKGGCATCTCGGGCGCCATCCAGCACCTGGCCGGCATGAAGGACTCGAAGACCATCGTCGCCATCAACAAGGATCCGGAAGCGCCGATCTTCTCGGTGGCGGACTACGGCATCGTCGGCGACCTGTTCGAGGTCGTGCCGGCGCTGGTCAAGGAACTGGGCTAAGCTTTAAAGCCGTCGTTCCCGGCATTGCCGGAAACGACTTCCCGCGAAAGCGGGAACCCATACTGAGCAAACCGGAGTTGCAAACGCTGTCGCTTCTCTAACTCGACATGGGTTCCCGCTTTTTTTGCGGTCGACGATTGACGTTTACGTAAACGAAAGAACTAGGAGACCACGGTGAGCTACAACGCCCCCCTGAAAGACATGCTGTTCGTGGTGAACGAACTGGCCAACCTGGCCGAGATCAACCAGCTGCCCGGCTGCGAAGACGCGACCCCGGACACCGTCGAAGCGGTGCTGGAAGAGAGCGCGAAATTCTGCGGTGGCGTGGTCGCTCCGCTGAACCATTCCGGCGACAAGGAACCCAGCTTCTGGCACGACGGCCAGGTCACGACCTCGAAGGGTTTCAAGGAAGCCTTCCGCGGCTTCGCCGAAGCCGGCTGGCAGGGTGTGCAGCACCCGGCCGAATTCGGCGGCCAGGGCCTGCCGAAGCTGGTCGCCACGCCCTGCGTGGAGATGCTGCACGGCGCCAACCTGGCATTCGCCCTGGTCGCGCTGCTGACCGACGGTGCCATCGAAGCCCTGCTGACCGCCGGCAGCGAAGAGCAGAAAGCCCGCTTCATCGAGCCGCTCATCAGCGGTAAGTGGACCGGCACCATGAACCTGACCGAGCCGCAGGCCGGTTCCGACCTGGCCGCCGTGCGCACCCGCGCCGTGCCCCAGGGCGACGGCACCTACAAGATCTTCGGCACCAAGATCTTCATCACCTACGGCGAGCACGACATGGCCGAGAACATCATCCACTTGGTCCTGGCGCGCACGCCGGACGCGCCTCCGGGCGTGAAGGGGATCTCGCTGTTCATCGTGCCGAAGTTCCTGGTCAATGAAGATGGTTCCCTGGGCGAGCGCAACGACGCCCACTGCGTCTCGATCGAACACAAGCTGGGCATCAAGGCCAGCCCGACGGCCGTGCTGCAGTTCGGCGACCACGGCGGCGCCATCGGCACCCTGGTGGGCGAGGAAAACCGCGGTCTCGAATACATGTTCATCATGATGAACGCGGCCCGCTTCGGCGTCGGCATGCAGGGCGTTGGCCTGGCCGAGCACGCCTACCAGCAGGCGGTCGCTTTCGCGAAAGAGCGCGTGCAGTCGCGCGCCGTCGAAGGCTCGAGCGGCCCGGTCGCCATCATCAACCACCCGGACGTGCGCCGCATGCTGATGTCGATGCGTTCGCAGACCGAGGCGGCGCGCGCGCTGGCCTATGTGGGCGCGGCCTACAGCGACCTGGCGCACAGCCACCCGGACGAGTCGGTGCGCAAGGCCAACCTGGCGATCTACGAATACCTGGTCCCGGTCATCAAGGGCTGGTCGACCGAGATGTCCGAGAACGTCGCCCGCGACGGCGTGCAGGTGCACGGCGGCATGGGCTTCATCGAAGAGACCGGCGCGGCCCAGCACTACCGCGACGCCAAGATCCTGACCATCTACGAAGGCACGACCGCGATCCAGGCCAACGACCTGGTGGGCCGCAAGACGGCGCGCGACGGCGGCGCGGTGGCGAAATCCATCATCGCCCAGGTCCGCGCCACCGAAGCCCAACTGGCCGAGCAGCAGGGCGCCGCCCATTCTGTCGATTTCGCTGCGATCCGTTCGCAGCTGGCGGCCGGCAGCGCCGCACTCGAGCAGGTGGTCGACTTCGTGGTCGCCAACACCAAGCTCGAGCCGCGCGCCGTGTTCGCCGGCAGCGTGCTCTACCTGAAGCTGGCCGGCATCGTGCTGGGCGGCTGGCAGATGGCGCGCGCGGCCCTGGTGGCGCAGCAAAAGCTCGACGCCGGCGAGGGCGATGCCGCCTTCTACCGCGCCAAGATCGGCACTTCCCGCTTCTTTGCCGACCACGTGCTGTCGCAGGCGGGCGGCCTGCGCCATGCGATCGTCGAGGGCAGCGCCGGCGTGCTGGCGCTGGATGTCGAGCAGTTCTGAGCGCTGATCGGCGCCGCCCGGCGCCATCGGCTTCGAAAGCGGCGCTTGCGCCGCTTTTTTATTTTTCGATTTGTCGCCTGCGCCGGCGCCGATCGACAAGCTGTGGTGCGCTTCCCGAGCGCTGGGCCAGACACCGGCGCATTTGAGAAATCCTAAAAGTCGGCGGGCCCACCTGTCCAGAATCGGAACTGCTCATCCACCGACAGGAGCTCCCATGGTTTCCTTTCAATCCAGTACGAGTTTCCGGCTGTCCATCGCCGCCGCGATGCTGTCCGCCCTGACCGCCTGCGGCGGCGGCGGTTCGTCGACGCCGGTCACCGACCCCTTGCCGCCGACCCCGCCGGCCGTCCCCGACCCGCCCACCAATCCGCCGCCCCCGCCACCGCCTCCGCCGACCACGCCGCCGACCACGCCGCCGCCGCCCACCGATCCGGCGCCGCCGCCCGACATCAAGCTCGCGGCGGACTACACCGACATCAACGCCGCCGAGCGCCTCAGCCAGGCCCATTGGCCGGCCTGGCCCAGCACCGGGACCAGGATCATCGACGGTGTCGGCTGCGCCACCAGCGAGGCTTACCACATCCATTCGATGCTCTCGATCTACCAGGACGGGGCGCGCCTGCAGGTGCCGGCCAACATCGGGATCACCAGCTGCCACTACGACCTGCATACCCACGACATGACGGGCGTGATCCACATCGAGACCCCGGTACCCAGGGTCTTCACGCTGAAGCAGTTCTTCTCTCTATGGGGGCAGCTGCTGAGCGCCACCCAGGTCGCCGGGCTGGCGGGTGCGCCGACCTTCTACGTGATCCAGAATGAAAAGGTCGCACGCGTGACGACGGATCCCGCCGCGATCACGCTCGAACCCCACAAGGAGATCGTGATCGTCGTCGGTACGCCGCCTGTGGAAGTGCCGCGCTGGAACTGGGCTGCGACTGCCCTGTAGGCCAGCGCCGGGCGGCGCTCTTAGCCGTAGGCGCCGCCCGTGTAGAGCAGGTCGAACAGGCGCGACAGTACCGCGATGACCCCGGTGGCGCCGACCAGCATGGTCAGCACCAGCAGCACCGCGAGCATCCAGTTCGAGCGCGATTCCCGGCCGGACGAGGCGTTGAACTTCGCGTCCCATTTCTCGTCGGGCGTGAGGCCGATCGCCAGTGCTTCGATGAAGCCGACGATGCAGGAAATGAAGATGGGCAGCAGCACCCAGAAGGCATTCGGCGCCTGGCCCACGCCGTAGATGAGGCCGGCGATTGGCAGGCTGCAGACGTGCAGCAGGCCGAGCCGGTCGACGCTGCCGCGGAGATAAAAACGGTGGATGCCGAGGCCGCCGAAGAGGAAGGCGAGGGCGGTGGCGAGGGTCTTGTTCTTGTGGTTCGACATCGACTGCGGGACTCGGCTTGTTGTTGTGAAAAGGAAAGATTGAAGTATCGTCCAAAACGGCCGGGGAAGCAGCATTTTTCGTGGTTTTGGGTGGCGCCTGCCCTGCGCTGCGCTGCCGTCGATGTAGCGTTGTTGGGAAAAATAGGCGATAATGCTGGATTCGGCCGGTCTGCGCGCCGGGTTTTTGATTTTTTGACAAACGCTTGCTGAGGCACGGCGCGGCGCGCTATAATCGTCGGCTTTCTCCGTCCAGCACAATTTTTTGGAAATATTATGGTCGTTATTCGTTTAGCTCGTGGTGGTGCCAAGAAGCGCCCGTTCTACAACATCGTTGCAACCGACTCGCGCAACCGTCGCGATGGCCGTTTCATCGAGCGCATCGGCTACTACAACCCGATGGCTTCGGGCAAGGAAGTTGGCCTGAACATCACCGCTGACCGTCTGGCTTACTGGCAAGGCGTTGGCGCACAACTGTCGCCGACCGTTGCTCGCCTGGTCGCTGGCCAGAAAGTCGCTGCGTAATTAGTCCCCCGGACTAATTACTAGCTCTGCGAAAGTTTTACTGGTTTGACCGATTCAGTAGCAATCCCTGACGACCTGGTTCAGGTCGGGCACATCACCGGCGCCTACGGGATCCGGGGTGGCATCCGCATCGCGCCGTACTCGGCGGATGCCGATGCGCTGCTGAACGTGAAAACCTGGTGGCTCGACAAGCCGGCGCTGCGTCCCGTGCAGGTGCGCAGCGCGAAGTACCATAGTGGCGACGTGACCGCCACCTTGGTCGATGTCACCGACCGCAGTCTCGCCGAGGCCCTGAAGGGTGCCACGGTACAGGTGTCGCGGGCGGATTTTCCGGAACTGCCGGAAGACGAATACTACTGGTCGGACCTGATCGGCCTGGATGCCGTGAACCTGCAGGGCGAAGCCCTCGGGAAGGTTGCCGACATGATGAGCAACGGTCCGCAGTCCATCCTGCGCATCGTGCCGGACGTGAATCCGGATATGCCCGACGCCAAGCCTGAAGAGCGCCTGGTGCCTTTCGTGGACCAGTACGTCAAGACCGTCGACCTGAAGGCAAGACTGATTACCCTGGACTGGGGCCTGGATTATTGACCCCATCCTTCTGAAGCGAGATCCCGATGCAGTTTGACGTCGTGAGCTTGTTTCCCGAGATGTTTGCCGCGCTGACGCAGTCGGGTGTGACCCGACGCGCACACGAGCAGGGCTTGTGGAACCTGTCGATCTGGAATCCGCGCGATTTCACGCAGGACCGCCACCGCACCGTGGACGATCGCCCCTATGGCGGCGGCCCCGGCATGGTGATGCTGGCCAAGCCCCTCGAAGCGACGATCGCCGCGGCAAAGCAGCGCCAGGTCGACCTCGGCCTGCCGGCGCCGCGCGTGGTGTTCATGTCGCCGCAGGGCAAGCCGCTGACGCACGAGCGCGTGATGGCGCTGAAGGACGAGCCCGGCCTGGTCGTGCTGTGCGGCCGCTACGAAGCGGTCGACCAGCGCCTGCTGGACCGTTGCGTCGACGAAGAGATTTCGCTGGGCGACTTCGTGCTGTCCGGCGGAGAATTGCCGGCGATGGCGCTGATGGATGCCGTGGTGCGCCACATCCCGGGCGTGCTGGGCGACGATGCCTCGGCGGTCGAAGACAGCTTCGTCAACGGCCTGCTGGATTCGCCGCATTACACGCGTCCGGAAGTGTATGAAGGCGTGGCCGTGCCGCCCGTGCTGATGGGCGGCAACCACGCAGAGATCATGAAGTGGCGCCGCCAGCGCATGCTGGAAGCGACCGCGAAGAAACGGCCCGATCTGCTGGACAAGGCGCGCAGCGCCGGTCAGTTGAGTAAGGCCGACGAGAAGTTCCTGGCAGGGCTGGACAAGGCTGCCGAATAGAATTGCATCATGTTGGTGCAACGGCGGGGGTAACAACCCGCATGTTTTAATCCCATCCTCTACCGGGCAACCTAGTACAGCGCCGGCACGATGGTCATTGGAGTGTTAAAAATGGATCTGATCCAGCAACTCGAGCAAGAAGAAATTGCGCGCCTCGGCCGCAATATCCCTGATTTCGCACCGGGCGACACCGTTGTCGTCAGCGTCAACGTCGTCGAAGGCAACCGCAAGCGCGCCCAGGCATACGAAGGCGTGGTCATCTCGCGTCGTAACCGTGGCCTGAACTCGAACTTCATCGTTCGTAAGATCTCGTCGGGCGAAGGCGTCGAGCGTACCTTCCAGCTGTACTCGCCGCTGATCGCTTCGATCGAAGTGAAGCGTCGTGGTGATGTGCGCCGTGCGAAGCTGTACTACCTGCGTGAGCGTTCGGGCAAATCGGCACGTATCAAAGAGAAACTGCCGACCCGCAAGACCGCCGCTGCCGCTGAGTAATAGCGTTAGTAGCTTGAAAAAGGCATCCGCAGGGATGCCTTTTTCTTTTCCGGAGAAGCCTTTTGGCAAAACTGCATCTCGATCCCCAGCGCCTGCCCGTCGATTCGATCGCCGGTGAAGCCGCGCTGCCGCCCGAGCGCCTGCGCGCCGACTGGCTGCGCCAGCGCCTGGCCCATCCGCCGGCGTGGATGCCCGAGCTGCCGAACGACTTGCGCGAGCGCTTTCCCAAGCTGCGCCGCGCCGCCGTGCTGGTGCCCATCGTCCAGCGTCCCGAGGGCCTGACGGTCCTGCTGACCCAGCGCACCGCCCACCTGAACAACCATGGCGGCCAGATCAGCTTTCCCGGCGGCAGCGCCGAAGAGCTGGATTCCTCGTCCATCGAAACCGCCCTGCGCGAAACCGAGGAAGAGATCGGTCTGGCGCGCCGCCACGTCGAGATCATCGGCGTGCTGCCCGACCACATCACTGCCTCCAGCTACCTGGTGACGCCGGTGATCGGCCTGGTTGCGCCGCCCTTCGAGCTGGTCGCCGAATCGAACGAGGTCGCCGAGATCTTCGAAGTGCCGCTATCCTTCCTGATGGACGGCATGAACCACCAGCGCATGTCCTTCGAGCTGCCGGAAGGGGCGGGCAGGCGCAGCTTCTACGCCATGCCCTATGAACGCTTCTTCATCTGGGGCGCGACGGCTGGCATGCTGCGCAACCTGTTCAATTTGCTGCGGGCTTGAGAAATTCATGAACTTGGCCCCCCGCCTGCGCGGGCGTCGTTTCCGGCAATGCCGGGAACGACAAACGTCCGCCCGGAATGAGACCGGTCGAACACCGATTTGATTGATTGCTCCCACTGCGCTATCGTAGCGGGCAATGAAGTCTGGCAACAATTCAAAGGAACGTGAATGACCTTTTTCTCCATTCTGTGCGCGCTGCTGATCGAGCAGTTGAAGCCGCTGCGCGCGGATAACCAGATCTACGCCGAGATCAAGCGCTTCGCCATGCGCATCGAAGCCTGGTTCAATGCGGGCCAGGTGAGCCATGGCCGGCTGGGCTGGTTCCTGATGATGGGCATCCTGATGGTGCCGACCGCCGCCATCTACTGGGTACTGATGTACTACGGCTTCGTGTTCGCGGCCTTTGCCTGGAACGTGCTGATCGTCTACCTGACCCTCGGTTTCCGGCATTACAGCCATTACTTCACCTCGATCCAGTTCGCCCTGAACGCCGGCGACGAGCCTACCGCACGGACCCTGCTGGCCGAATGGACCAAGGTCGACACGGTCGGCATGGACAGCACCGAGATCGCCCGCCTGGCCGTCGAGAAATCGCTGATCACCACCCATCGCAACGTGTTCGGCGTGTTCTTCTGGTTCCTGATGCCGCTGGGCCCGGCCTGCGCCGTGATGTACCGCGTGTCCGAATACCTGGCGCGCGCGTGGAACGAGCCCGACCACATGCGCAACGAGGCCTTCGGCCAGTTCGCGGCCCGCGCTTTCTACTGGATCGACTGGATTCCGGTGCGGCTGACGGCGATCGCCTTCGCCGTGGTCGGCAATTTCGAGGACGCGATCTACGCCTGGCGCAACTTTGCCGGCCGCTGGGCCGACGAATCGAAGGGCATCATCCTGGCGGCCGGCGGCGGTGCCATGGGCGTGCGCCTCGGTTCGCCGAACGAGACCGCGCCCCGGGTGCCGCCGGCGGACGCCGCCACCGTCGACCTCTCCGACAGCGAGGCCGACGTGCTGCCGGGCGAGGAGCCGAACGTGCGCGCGCTACAAAGTACCGTCGGCCTGGTCTGGCGTGCGCTGTTATTATGGATGCTGCTCCTGCTCCTGCTTTCCGGCGCGGTATTGCTTGGTTGAACACTCCCGGAAGAGGACGAGGCCGTAAAGTCTCGTCCGCAGGTCTTCTATAAGATATAATACCCGGGTTGTTCTCATCCACGCTTCATGTTTCAGTAAGCCGCACTATGGCCGATTTACCGCAAACCGGGAAAGAACACGCCGACGAATTCTTCATTCTCGGCGTAACGAGTAAGGGCAGGCAGTTCCGCCCGAGTGACTGGGCAGAGCGTCTGTGCGGTGTCATGTCGTGCTTCCGGCCGGCGGGCAGCGGCGGACCGAATGCCCACTTGAAGTTCTCTCCCTACGTCCACCCGACCGTCGTCAACGGCGTCAAGTCCGTGGTGGTCAATAACGCCCTCAAGAATGTCGAGCCCCTGGCTTATCACTTCGTGGTGAACTTTGCCAAGGACAATGACTTGCAGATGGTGGACGCCTGCTACGTCCCGCCACCTGGCGAAAAGAAGCCGGGCGCCTGAAAAACCCCCCATGGCGGCGCCGCATGGGCTCGCCGTACTAGGGTACTGTCTTCGCCCATGCTCCTTGCCCTGAGGGCTTTCTCAGGCGCTCGGCGCGCTATCCCCTGGATTCCGGTGCTAGAATGAGCGCTTGAAGACGGAGGATGCCATGGAAGTCGGCAAGCTCAGCACTACGGACACCGTCTGCTGCTCCCGCGACGAGAGCGTGCAGGGTGCGGCCTTCCTCATGCGCAAGCACCATGTCGGCGACCTGATCGTGGTCGACGAGCCGGATGGCGAGCGTATTCCCATCGGTATCGTCACCGACCGCGACATCGTGGTTTCCGTCATCGCCCTCGGCCTCGATCCCCTCGGCCTGCAAGTGGGCGACATCATGACCGACGACCTGCTCACCGCCGGTGAGAACGACGACATCTACGCCACCATCGAACGCATGCGCCTGCGCGGCATCCGGCGCGTGCCGGTCGTGTCCGACAGCGGCGCCCTGGCCGGCATCGTCAGCGCCGACGATCTCCTGACCTTCCTGGCCGAGGAGATGGAAGAGCTGTCGCGCATCAGCCCCTACCAGCAGCAGCACGAAAGGCGGGCCCGGCAGTAAAAGCCGGCCCAGGGCACTGCTCGGTTCCTGGTAATATGCAACTAACCGACAGCGAACTCGACGTTGACAAGCGGTAAGCCAGCCCTAAGTCGGCCTCTGTTACCATGCTGTGCTGTCGCGCAAACCTTGTGCGGCAGACATGATAGACAGATACTGACAGACGGGGTGACATGAGCTCGAGCTTCCTGCAGCGCGGCGTGGCCGCATACGTGATCGTCGGCGGCATGGCCTTCGTGGCCGCCGCGCCGGCCTGGTCCCAGCTGGCGCCCGGTGCGCAGCCGAGCGCGGCCCGGCCGAACGCGGCCTTGCCGAAAGGTGTGGTGCAGGGCCCCTCGGTCGAGGGCATCACCGAATACCGGTTGCCGAACGGCCTGAAGGTGCTGCTGTTCCCGGACGCCTCGCGCCCGACCGTCACCGTCAACGTCACCTACCTGGTCGGCTCGCGCCACGAGAACTACGGCGAAACCGGCATGGCCCACCTGCTGGAACACCTGATGTTCAAGGGCGCGGCCGGGCACCGCGACATCGTCCAGCAGTTCTCGAACCGCGGCATGCAGTTCAACGGCACCACCTCGCTGGACCGCACCAATTACTATGAGGTCTTCCAGGCCTCGCTCGAAAACCTCCAGTGGGCGCTGGAGATGGAAGCCGACCGCATGACCCATTCCTTCATCGCCAGGAAGGACCTCGACTCCGAGATGACGGTCGTGCGCAACGAATACGAGAACGGCGAGAACTCGCCCGGCTCGGTGCTGATGAAGCGCATGCAGAGCGTCGCCTACGACTGGCATGCCTATGGCCGCGCAACCATCGGCAACAAGAGCGACATCGAAAACGTCAGGATCTCGAACCTGCAGAATTTCTACCGCACCTATTACCAGCCGGATAACGCCGTGCTGCTGGTGGCCGGCAAGTTCGACCCGAACCAGACCCTGCGTTCGATCAGCAAGCTGTTCGGCGCGATTCCGAAGCCCAAGCGCAGCTTGCCGGAATTCTGGACCGTCGAGCCGACCCAGGACGGCGACCGCAGCTTCACCGTGCGGCGCCAGGGCGACGTCCAGATCGTCGCGGTGGCCTACCACGTGCCGTCCGGCCTGCACGACGACAGCGACGTGCTGAGCTTCTCTTCGACCATCCTCGGCGACGTGCCGACCGGCCGCCTGCACAAGCTGCTGGTCGAGACCGGCAAGGCCAGCCAGGTGTTTTCCTTCGCCCAGACCGGCTATGCGCCGGGCCTGCAGTACTTCGGCGCCGTCGTCAAGAAGGGCGAGCCGATCGAGCCCGTGCGCGCTGCGCTCACGGAAGCGGTCGAGGACTTCGGCAAGCATCCGCCCACCCCCGAGGAGATGCAGCGCACCAGGCTGTCCTACCTGAACAGCATCGAGCGCAGCCTGAACGATCCGCAGCAGGTCGGCGTCGCCTTGTCCGATACGATCGCCCTGGGCGACTGGCGCCTGTTCTTCGTCGGCCGCGACAAGATCGAGAAGATCACCGCCCAGCAGGTTGCTGAAGTCTCTGCCCGCTATTTCAAGCGCGACAACCGCATCACCGGCACCTTCCTGCCGGACGACCAAGCGCAGCGCGCCGTGATCCCGCCGGCGCCGGGCGTGGAAAGCCTGCTGAAGGATTTCAAGCCGCAAGCCTCGACCCTGAGCGCCGAGGACTTCGAGCCGAGCCAGGCCAACATCATGAAGCGCACCACGCTCACCAACGCGGGCGGCGTCAGGCTGGCCCTGCTGCCGAAGAAGAACCGCGGCCAGACCGTCACGGTCGACCTGCGCCAGCACTTCGGCGACGAGCAGAACCTGTTCGGCAAGGGGGCGGTGCCGGGCCTGACGGCGGCGATGCTGACCCGCGGCACGACGAAATACGACCGCGTGCAGCTGGCCGACGCTTTTGAAAAGCTGAAGGTGGCCGGCGGCCTGACCCATTTCCAGACCACCCGCGAGAACCTGCCGGAAGCCCTGAAGCTGGTGGCCCACGTGCTGAAGGAGCCGAGCTTCCCGGCGGCCGAGTTCGAGCAGCTGCGCCAGCAGTCGCTGGTGGCCCTGGAGGCCAGCCGCGCCGAGCCGCCGAACATGGCCTCGCGCGCCCTGAACGAGCATTTCGACATCTATCCGAAGGGCGACGTCCGCCACGAAACCACGCTCGACGAGGACATCGCCGACATCAAGGATGCGACCCTGGACCAGCTGAAGGCCTTCCACCGCGACTACTACGGCAGCAATCCGGCCGAGCTGGCCATCGTCGGCGACTTCGACGCCAAGGCCATCGTGCCCCTGGTCGATCAGCTGTTCGGGCAGTGGAAGGCGCCCATGCATGTGGCGCCCGTGCTGCGCAAGAATGGGGACATCAAGCCCATACATGAGACGTTGAACACGCCCGACAAGGAGAACGGGTTCTACGCCGCGCGTATGAACCTCGACCTGAACGTCGACGATCCCGACTACCCGGCGCTGATGCTGGCCGATTACATCTTCGGCGGCGGCGGCGGGCTGAAATCGCGCCTGCTGGACCGTATCCGCCAGAAGGAAGGCCTGTCCTATGGCGGCGGCACCCAGCTGTCGGCGGGCGAGTGGGACCGCGCCGGCATGTTCGGCATCAGCGCCATCGCCGCGCCGCAGAACCTGGCCAAGGTCGACGTCGCCGTGCGCGAGGAACTGGCGCGCGCACTCAAGGATGGCTTCACTGCCGCGGAACTCGCCGGGGCCAAATCCGGTCTCATGCAACAGAGGGTCCAGAACCGTGCCGACGACGCCACCTTGGCGGCCGGCTGGACGTCCTACCTGTACCGCGGCAAGACCTATGAATGGTCGGCCGATTTCGAAAAACGCATGATGGCCGTCACCTTGCCACAGCTGAACGCGGCCTTCCGCAAGGCTATCGATCCGGCGAAATTGTCGGTCGTCATGGCCGGCGACCAGGCCAAGGCGAAGCCGGCGAAGTAGTCCGCGCCCAAGGGGGCGCATGAATGCAACACTCAGCCCTTCGAAATTTAAAGAAACGGTTGAGATACTTGGTCAATGCCCGGTGCGGGCGCTATGATGTTGCCTGCTGGCAGTGTTTCTGGTAGGCAGCAAACATTGCGCCAAGATATTGTGAAGGATGCATCATGAAGGGCATGACCAAACCACCGCCGAGCGGGATCTCTTACGCCGGCAAGGTGGTGCTGGTGACCGGGGCCTCCAGTGGCCTGGGACGCGCGATGGCGCTCGCATTCGGGCGCGCTGGCGCCTGCGTGGTCGTCGCGGACACCTCCATCGACGGCGGCCACATGACCGCCGCCTTGATCGTCGAAGCGGGCGGTAAGGCTTTATTTGTTAAAACGAATGTAACGGTCGCGCAGGAGGTCGAAGCGCTGATCGAAAAGGCGGTCTCGCACTACGGCCGCATCGACGTCGCCGTCAACGGCGCCGGCATCGAGGAGGAATCCCTGCCGCTGGCCGAGGGCGACGACGAGCAGTTCGAGCGCATCATGAACGTCAACGTCAAGGGCGTCTGGCTGTGCATGAAGAGCCAGCTGCGCCAGATGCTGAACCAGGAAGGCGGCGGCGTGATCTGCAACGTGGCCGACGCCGGCGGCCTGGTGGCGGCGCCGAACCGCGCCATCTACGCGGCCTCGAAGCATGCCGTGGTCGGCCTGACCAAGACCGCGGCCGTGGAATATGCCAAGTCCGGCATCCGCGTAAACAGCCTGTGCCCGGGCGCCGTGAAGACCCCGATGCTGGCCCGCATGCTCGAGCGCGAGCCGGGCCGCGACAAGAAGCTGAAGGCGGCCCACCCGATGGGGCGCATCGCCGAGCCGGCGGAAATCGCCAGCGCGGCCTTGTGGCTGTGTTCGGAGCAGGCGTCGTTCGTTACCGGCCACCAATTGGCCATCGATGGCGGTTTGACCGCCATGTAATGTGCAACGGTGAACGTGGGGTGATTATGTCGCGCTGAGTTCGGCGACGAAATCGTACATATCGCCGCGGAAATACGACCGGCAAAACTCCACCGCCTGCCCATCCGGCAAAAAGCCCAGCCGCTCCACGCACAGTCCGGCATCGCCTTCCTTCGACTGCAGCAGCTTGGCCTGCTCGGCATTCAGCAGCAGCGCCGACAGTCTCTGCAGCGCCCGCACCGGGCGCTTGCCGGCCGCTTCCAGCGCCTCGTACATCGAGGTATCGACCGCATCCAGCGAGGGCAGGGCGGAGGCGGCGATGGTCGCGTATTCCAGGCACATCGGCATGTCGTCGGCGTAGCGGATGCGGTTGAAGCGGTACACCGCGGCGCCCGGCGAGAGCCGCAGGCGCAGCGCCTCTTCCGGCGTGACCGTCCCTTCCGAACGCTTGAGCCAGACGCTGCGCGGCGTGCGTCCGCGCGAGCGCATGTCTTCGGAGAAGGAGGTCAGCTTGGCGAAATTCTTCTCGATGCGGGTATTGATGAAATTGCCCGACCCCGGGCGGCGCACCAATAAACCTTCCTCGACCAGGCCGTCGATGGCCTTGCGCACCGTGATGCGCGAGATGTCCAGCTCGGAGGCCAGCTGGCGCTCCGCCGGCAAGGCCTCGGCCGGGCCGTAGAGGCCGCGGTCGATCGCTTCGCGCAGGGCGCGCTGCAACTGCTGGTAGAGCGGCAGGTTGCTGGTGGCGGAGAGGTGGTGCATCAACTGCGCGAGAGAGGACATGCGGCGAAAGGTCTGTGTGAATCCGCCGATAATACCAAAAAAAGACCGCTTGCCGAGAAGGCTATTTCGGGCGCGGATTCCGCAAGCCGCGATCGGGCTCCATCCGCTTGCCCGAGCGGATGTCGCGCACCGCCGCACCCACCGCGCGCGCGACGTTGCCTACCTCTTCCTGGAAGGCGGTGTCGCGGTCGAGGGTCTCGTGGCTCCCGGCATACGATTCGTAATAGCCGACGAAGCGGTCGAGCAGGGCGGTGGGGCTGGCCGAGACCAGCCCCATCCAGTCCAGCCAGTCGGACAGGGAGCGGCGCGTGCCCTCGATGCCGGCGACGTCGCCATGCACCACCACGCCGTAGGCGCGGCCGGCCAGGTGCTTCGGATAGTCCCAGGTCTTTTCGAGTTCCTTGGCTTCTTCGGCTTCCTTGCCGTGGGTCGAGCTGGGGTCGGGATTGCCGCCGTCGGCGCAGACCAGGCGGTCGATCATCAGCTTCAGCACCGAGGGCGACTGGTACCAGTAGACCGGGGTCAGGATGATGATGCCGTGGGCCGACACCCACTTCTCGTAGATCTCGTTCATCCAGTCGTTGTTCTGGTGCAGCGAGTGGTTCGGGTAGCAGCTGCAGGGCCAGTGGCACAGCGGCATCGCGGTCGACACGCAGGCTTTACAGGGATGGATGTGGCGGTCGAAATCGGAAATGATGCGGGACAGGTCGAGCAGGTCGGTCTCGAAGCCTTCGGCCAGCAGGACTTCCTCGCACATCTTGGTCAGGCGCCAGGTCTTGGAGATCTCGCCGGGGCAGCTGCCGTCGTTGCGCGCCGCGCCATTGATCAGCAGGATGCGGCTGAGCGTGTTCGGATCCTTCTGCTTCGCCTCGGCGGCCAGCAGGCGGTCGTGGGCGTCCTTCCACTCGACCGAGAGATCGTAGTCCGGGTCGGCAAAGCCCGGTCCCGCCTTCACCGTCACCGGCGCCTTGTGCGAACCGGTATAGGCCTGCCAGGCGATTTCCTCGACGGCCGCCAGTTCGTGCCCGACGTTTTCGTAGAGGGGATCGAAGAAGTTGCGCGAAAAGCGCAGGCGGAATTCGTCGCGGTCGAGCTTGGCGGGCGCCTGGCCCTTGCGTACGGTGATCATGAACGGTCCCCGGGATGGTGTCCACCGGATTATGGACCGCGGTCATGGCCGGGCCGGTACGCCAGCTAACGCTGGAACGAAAAAGGCGGTGCGGCCCCGGGGACCGCACCGCCTTCCGGCATTGCGCGCATGCGCGCCGCAGCGCCGTATTACTTGTTGCTGCTGCCGCCCGGGTTCGGGTGGTTCGCCAGCACGATGAAGTACTTGGCGGTGTCGGACAGGCCGCCGCCCGCTTTCACGGACTGGAAGGTTGCAATCGCCTTGTCCTTCTGGCCGGCGCGCATCTGGGCCATGCCCAGGCGCAGCTTGGCTTCGTCAGGCGACTTCAGGCCGCCCTTGGCGATACCCTGCTCGATGAAGCCGATGCCCTTGTCGAACTGGTCCATGGTCACGTAAGCCCAGCCCAGGTTGACCAGGCCGGCGCCGGTCTTCGACTTGGCGGCCGAGGCTTCGCCCGAGGCGATGTTCTTGGCATCGTTGGCGGCTTCCTTGGTGGCGCGGTCGCGCAGCTGGCGGTGCTGGTTGGCGGCGCTGCCGGTGCCCAGGGCGCCGGCGGCATAGCCTGCGTCCACGACCTTCTTGGCTTCGGTCGGGAAACCGTCCTTCAGCGCCAGTTCGGCCAGTTCGTTGTACATTTCCGGCGTCATGACCTTGACGGCCGCGAATTCGAGGCGCAGGACGTCGGTGATGTTGGCTTCCTGGAAGCCCGGCTTGCGCACGATGCCGCGGCTGATCACGTCCATCCAGTAATCGTCGTTCGGATAGTAGGTGATCAGTTGCTCGAGGCCGAACAGGTAGGCGTTGTCGTCCTTGACGCGGTTGGCGGCCGAGGCGTACAGGCGCAGGTCTTCGTTCGACGGTGCCTTGCCGGTCTTGGCGGCGGCTTCCAGCTGCGGACGCAGCAGCTTCATCGCGCCGGCGAAGTCGTTGCTCAGGTAGTAGGAGCGGATCAGCGGCGCGGTGGCGGCGTCCGAATTCGGGTTCTCTTCCTGGAAGCGCTTGAACCACTCGATCGCCTTCGGATAGTTCTTGGCGTTGTAGTACATGCCGGCCAGGGCCTGGGTGAACTGGGGCTTGTCGGTTGCCGGCAGCTTGCCCGAGGCGAGGATGGCTTCCAGGGCGGCGATCGAAGCCTGGTCGTTGTTGGTGGCGGTTGCCAGCGACAGCTTGAGGCGGTTCAGCACATAGGTTTCATACGGGGTCTTGTCCGGGAAGGCGTCGGCCTGGGCAATGCGGTTCTGGACTTCGGTGTAGTTCTTCGCGTCCATCAGCGGCTTGATCTGGGCCGAGTCGAGCAGCTTGAACAGATCCGGGCGGACGGTGTCCGGCTTCGGCTGTGCGGCGGCTGCCTGATCGTTCTTGTCTTGCGCGAAGGCGCTGTGCGTGAGTGCCGGTGCAGCGTTCAGGCCGATAGCGGCCAGCATCAGGGCAAGGCGGGCAAAACGGAATTGGGACATGAATAATCCTTCTCTTTTGGTAACTCGGACAAAGCGTGCATTGTCCCACAAACTGCTACATGGGGCCGGACAATTGTGCCGCAGGCCGGCCGGCGGCGAACGCGTCGTTACAATGGGTTACGCCAAATGCATAAAGGAAATTAAAAACCGGGAACCGGGCAAACGCCTTCCGCCTCGATCTCGCCGGCCAGCCAGGCATTCACGGCTTCCAGTGCCGGCGGCGCGAAGCCGTAGGTCATCAGGGCCGGGGCGCCGAAGTCCAGCGCCTGGTAGGGATTCCACAGCGCGAGGTGGAGGTCGGGTGTCCAGCTGGCGCGTGCGTGCGGGCCGTAGCGGCGGCGCGAGGTCGAGGCCAGTACCGTGAAGCGGCCGTCCTGCGGCAGCGCGCTCCAGTCGAAGGCTTCCGGATCGGCAAAGGTCACCAGCTCGACCTCGTACAGCTTGCCGAGCGAGGCCGCGATGTTCGCCGCCGGCACGCCGGCTTCCGACACGCCGTCGCTGACCACGTCCTGGCGCGCGACCAGGCGGATCTTGCCGCCCGCGGCCGGACGGGATGGCGTCCCGCGTGCGGTGAGGGCACGGCGCCAGGCGCGCGCCATCAGGGCGCGGTCCGCCGCGTCCAGGGTGTAGGGGACGCTGCCGGCCGGATGCGCCTGCGCCAGCTTGTCCAGGCGGTCGAGGCGCGCCTGCACCTCCGCCAGGGGCAGGGTGCCGTCGGCGATCGCGGCGGCGATCGCGTCCAGGGTCTCCTGCTGGGTCTCGCGGCTGCCGATCGCCATCACCATGTCGGCGCCGGCCGCCAGCGCATTCACGGCGGCCTGGCCGGCGCTGTAGCGGTGCGCGATCGCGTGCATGTCCATGCCGTCGGTGATGATCACGCCCTGGTAGCCCATCTTCTCGCGCAGCAGGTCCGTGAGGATGGCGCGCGACATGGTGGCCGGGTTGTGCGGATCCAGCGCCGGGTAGACGATGTGGGCGGTCATGACGGCCGGCGCGTGCGGGGCGGCGGCGCGGAAGGGCGCGAACTCGAAACGCTCGAGCTCCGCCAGCGCCTTGTCGACTTGCGGCAGGTCGCGGTGCGAGTCGACGTGGGTGTCGCCGTGGCCGGGGAAGTGCTTGACGCAGCAGGCCACGCCTTCCGATTCGCTGCCGTCCATCCAGGCCATCGCCAGCTCGGCCGCGCGTTCCGGATCGGCGCCGAAGGAGCGCTCGGCGATGACCGGATTCAGCGGGTTGTTGTTCAGGTCCAGCACCGGCGCGAAGTTCCAGTTGAAGCCCATGGACTTCACGGCGCGGGCGACGGCGGCGCCGACTTCCTTCGCCAGCATCGTGTCGTCGGCCGCGCCCAGCGCCATCGCCGACGGCGGCGGCGGCACCCACAGCGAGCGCACCACGGCGCCGCCTTCCTGGTCGAGGGCGATCAGGGCGTTCGCGCCCATCGCTTCACGCAGGCCGGTATTGAAAAGGGTGAGCTGCACGGCGTCGGTCATGTTCTGGCGGAACAGGCAGGCGCCGCGGATGGCGTTCTCGCGGATGAAGGCGGCGGTGTCCGCATCCAGTTCCGTGCCGAACAGCCGGATCATGATCAGCCGGCCGGCGAGTTTGCGATAATCGTTCATGATGCGCTTAATTGGTCCTGGTGACTTTGCTGAGGTGGCGCGGCTGGTCCGGGTTCAGGCCGCGCGCCTTCGCCAGGTGCGCCGCCATCACGTAGAAGGCCTGGATCGCCACGATCGGGTCGAGGTCCGGGGTCGATGCCACCGGCAGGTCGAGGTCGCGGCCGGGCACGTCCTGCGGCGCCGCCAGCAGCACGCGCGCGCCGCGTCCGCGCATCTCTTCGGCCAGCGCCACCAGGCCGGCTTGCGCCGGGCCGCGGGTCGCGAAGATCAGCAGCGGATAGCCTTCCTCGATCAGCGCCATCGGACCGTGCTTGATCTCGGCGCCGGAGAAGGCTTCCGCCTGCAGGGCCGAGGTCTCCTTGAATTTCAGGGCCGACTCCAGCGCCACCGGGAAGCTGATGCCGCGGCCGACCACCATGATGTTGCGGGCCGGGGCCAGGATCTCGATCGCCTTCGACCAGTCGGTCCCGGTGGCGCGCTGCAGGGCATCGGGCAGGGCGCGCAGGCCGTCCTTCAATGCATCGTCACCCTGCCACTCGGCCACCAGGCGGGCGCCGGCGGTGAGGCTGGTGATGAAGCTCTTGGTGGCGGCCACGCTCTTCTCCTTGCCGGCGTGCAGCGGCATCGCCCATTCGGCGGCCTTGGCCAGCGGCGACTCGATGTCGTTGACCAGCGCGACCGTGGTGGCGCCGCCGTCGCGGAAGTAGCGGATCGGCTCGACCACGTCCGGGCTCTGGCCCGACTGCGAGATCGACACCGCCAGCGTGCCCTGGGTCTGCAGCGGCGATTTGTACAGGGTCACCAGCGACATCGGCAGCGAGGTCACCAGGCGGCCCAGGCGCGCCATGGTCAGGTAGGCGAAGTAGCTGGAGGCGTGGTCCGAACTGCCGCGCGCCACCGTCACCACGTTGTTGAAGCTGGCGGCGCGTAGCTGGCGCCCGAGTTCCGCATAGCGATCGACGTCGTTCGACAGTTGCAGGGCGACGCAATCGGCGGCGGACCTGGCTTCTTCCAGCATCAGCGAGGTGGGTTCAGAGCTCACACAATTCTCCTTCGATACAGACGGCTTTGATATTCAGGTTACGGTCGAGGACGACCAGGTCGGCAAAGCAGCCGGGGGCCAGGCGTCCGCGGCGGGTTTCGCCGAGGTAGTCGGCGGCATTCGTGGATACGCGGCGCGAGGCGTCTTCGATCGACAGGCCGATCGAGACCAGGTTGCGCAGCGCCTGGTCCATGGTCAGGGTGCTGCCGGCCAGGGTACCGTCGGCCAGGCGCACGCCGCCCATGCATTTATGGACCACCTGCCGTCCCAGCATGTACTGGCCGTCCGGCATGCCGGCGGCGGCGGTCGAATCGGTCACGCAGAACAGTTTCGGGATCGCGCGCAGCGCCACCTTGATCGCGCCCGGATGCACGTGCAGCAGGTCGGGGATGATCTCGGCGTACTGCGCATGCGCCAGCGCGGCGCCGGCCATGCCGGGTTCGCGGTGGTGCAGGCCGGGCATGGCGTTGAACAGGTGGGTAAAGCCGGCCGCGCCGTTCTCCAGCGCCTTGACGCCGTCTTCATACGAACCGGTGGTATGGCCGATCTGCACGCGGATGCCGGCGTCCGCCATCTGCCTGACGAGCGCCAGGTGGTCGTCGACCTCGGGCGCCACGGTAATCAGGCGCATCGGCGCCTGGGCGTTGAAGCGGTTCACTTCGATCATCGAGGCTTCGCGCGCGAACGGCGGCTGGGCGCCCAGCTTGCCCGAATTGATGTAGGGACCTTCGAGGTGGACGCCGAGGATGCGGGCTTCGTCCTTGCCGCGCTCCTTGCAGGCGCCGCCGATGGCGGCGAGGGCGCGCTCGATGTCTTCCACCGGCGCGGTCATGGTGGTGGCCAGCAGGCTGGTGGTGCCGTGCTTCGCGTGCAGGCGGGCGATCACGTGCGGGGCGTCGCCGCCTTCCATCATGTCGCGGCCGGCGCCGCCGTGGACGTGCAGGTCGATGAAGCCGGGCAGGATGTAGTCGTCGCCGTTGGACGCCGGATCGGCGGCCTGGCCGTCGATGGCGGCGATGGTATTGGGTTCGCCGTCGGCCAGGCGGATTTCACCGCGGATCCAGCCGCCGGGAGTGAGGATATTGCCTTTCATTGGCTGTGGTTCCTTGCAAGTTGAAGCTGAATCATGCGCAGCGCGCCGGCCGCGGAATCGCCCTGCGGCGGCGTGGTGCGCGCCAGCAGGCCGGAGGGGAGGAAGTCGCGCAGGGCCGCACCGAGGCCGCCGCACAGGGCCAGCGGCAGCCCGCCCTCGGGGTCGAGGGCCCGGGCGATGCGGGCGACTTCGGCGCCGGCGTCGAGCAGGATGGCGCGCGCCACGAGGTCGTCCGCATGGCGCAGCACCAGCGGCGCCAGGCTGGCGTAGGCGGTCTGGGTGGCCTTGCCGAGCCAGACCTGGATCGCATCCCGATTGCCGCCGCAAGCCGCGATGATGCTGTCGGCGAAGGCGCTGCGCTGGCGGCGGCCGTCCAGCACCTGCTCGACGTGGCCGATGGCGCGCAGGCCGATCCAGCCGCCGCTGGCTTCGTCGCCGGCGGGGAAGCCCCAGCCGCCGACTTCGCGCCGGGTGCCGTCCGCGAACAGCACTTCGCCGACGCTGCCGGTGCCGATCGCGACGATGGCGCCGGGCGCGCCGCCGTGGGCGCCTATCAGGGTGGTGAAGGCGTCGGTCTCGAGGCGGATGGCGGCGTAGCCGGGATGGGCGGCCACGAATTCGGCCGCCCACTGCCTGTTGTGCACGCCCGCCAGGCCGAGGCCGATGGCAACCCGGCCGGGCGGCGGCTGTTCGATGCCGGCGGCCGCGAAGGCGGCGCCGGCGGCCTGCTGGACGGCGTCCCAGGCGCGCTGGATGCCGAGGCCCAGCCCGGAGGGGCCGCCGGCGCCCTGGGCCAATCCGCTGCCGTCTGCAAGCGCGAGGCGTACACGCGTGCCGGTGCCGCCGCCGTCGACGCCGAGAAGATAATCGATCATGGTGAGTTCGTGCCGGGAAGGTCAGGGCACTATAGGAGCAGCCGATGGGCCTGTCAACAGGTATTTAAGTGGTATGCAAAAACATGATACCAGTTTCAGCCAAGCTGCTGATCCTTGAGGTGGCGACTGGTATGGTCGGTGGTATTGTCCTGGTGTCCCGCGCGCAGCCAGCCGAACAGGATCGCCATCATGAAGGGACCGACGAACAGGCCGATCACGCCCAGGGTCGAGACGCCGCCGAGCAGGCCGAACAGCACAGCCAGGAAGGGAAGGTTGACGCGGTGGCCGATCAGCTTGGGACGGATGAACTTGTCGACCATGAAGAGCTCGACGGCGCCCCAGCTGAACAGGCCCAGCGCCGCCCCCGAGTGACCCTGGCCCAGCAGCAGCAGGGAGACCATGGTGAAGGACAGCGGCGCGCCGCCCGGCACCAGGGCCAGGTAGCCGGTGATCACGCCCAGCAGGGCGGGCGCGGGCGCCCCGGCCAGGAAGTAGGCGATGCCGAGCACCACCCCTTCGAGGATGGCGACCGAGCACAGGCCCAGCGCGGTGCCGCGCACCGACAGCGGGAACAGCCAGCGCAGGTTGGCGTAGTGGGCCGGCAGCAGGCGCTCGCCGGCGCGGTCGGTGTAGCGCACCACGGCCGGGCCGTGCACGTACAGCATGAACAGGGTGAGCAGGGCCAGGAACAGGTAGAGGGCGTTGGCCAGGATGATCGAGCCCCAGGTGCGCGCTGCGCCGGTCAGGTGCGGCATGATGTCGCCGACCGTGCTGCGGATCAGGGTGCCGATGCCGCCAGGCAGGGCCAGGTGCTCGTTCCACCACTTGACCGCCGGCTCGGCCACCATCGGCAGCTGGGCCAGCCAGGCCGGCACCGGCACGCCGGCTTCGTTGAGGTGGGCCAGCAGGCGCTGCACCCCGGCCAGTTCGCTGCTCAGGGTATTGAAGAGGACAAAGGACGGGCCGGCGAACGCGGCCACCAGCAGCGCCACGAGGAAGGTGGCGCTGAGCGGACGCGGCCAGCCGCGCCGCAGCAGGCGTTCGTGCAGAGGCCAGGTGATCACCGCCAGCAAGCCCGCCCAGGCGAGCGAACCCACGAAGTGCCGCAGCACGAACGCGAGCCCGATCGCGAACAACAGGGGGAGCGCGGATTGCGCCAGGGGTGAATGCCGCATGTGGTGCCTGGTCTCTTTCGAATGCCCGTCTTATGCGCGCTGCAGGGCAGCGATGCGCTCTTCGCAGGACGGATGGGTGCTGAACAAGGACAGCATACCACCGCCGGCAATGCCCGATGCAGCCATGTTCTTCGGCAGGTCGCCCTGTTCGATGCCGCCCAGGCGGCGCAGGGCCGCGATCATCGGACGCGGGGTACCGATGATCCGGGCCGAGCCGCGGTCGGCGCGGAATTCGCGCTGGCGCGAGAACCAGGCCACGATGATGCTGGCAAGCAGGCCGAACAGCAGGTCGCAGACGAACGAGGTGACGTAGAAGGCAATGCCGGGACCGCTGGACTCCTCGTCGCGGCGGATGAAGCTGTCGACGAAGTAGGCGACCACGCGCGCCAGGAACACCACGAAGGTATTCACCACGCCCTGGATCAGGGTCAGGGTGACCATGTCGCCGTTGGCGATGTGGGCCACCTCGTGCGCCAGCACGCCTTCGATCTCTTCGTGGGTCATCGACTGCAGCAGGCCGGTCGAGACCGCCACCAGCGACGAATTCCTGGTCGCGCCGGTGGCGAAGGCATTCGGCGCGCCTTCATAGACGGCCACTTCCGGCATCGCGATGCCGGCGCGCTGGGCCTGGGAAGCGACCGTGTTCATCAGCCACACTTCGGTGGCATTCGACGGTTGCTGGATCACGCGTGCGCCCGTGCTCCACTTGGCGATCGGCTTGGACAGCCACAGCGAGATGAAGGCGCCGCCGAAGCCCATCAGCGCGGCGAAGCCGAGTAGGGTGCCCAGGTTGAGGCCGTTGGCGCTCATGTAGCGGTTGACGCCGAGCAGGCTGGCCGAGATGCCCAGCACGAGCATGATGGCCAGGTTCGTCGCAAGGAAAAGGAAGATGCGTTTCATGATTGCTTACCCCATGGAGGTTATATTTCCAAGGTGTAAGGATAAAACAATGTATTGATCGTAAAAAGCGCAGTTTTTCGGATATTGACTTCGAAAAAACCGAAGCCAGGCGGCAATGCGCGGCGCAGGCGGAACCAGTGGCGGCACCGGCCGGTTTTTCCTCGGCCTGATCATGATGTGCGGCGGCTTCTAGGCGGTCGGCTCGCTGGCCGGCCTGGTGTTCGGCGTGATCGCTTCGCTCAGCATGAGCCTGCGCACCATGTCGGCTTTCGAACTCATCTACATCCTGGTGCTGGCCTTCGGCGGGCCGGGCTTGTTCCTGCGCTCGCTGCGCAGTTACGCGCGCGAAGAAGCCGCTGCCTGATCAGTGAATCCCGGCGTCCGCCTCGTTACGCAGGCGGGCGCGCCAGGCGCCCAGCGCCGACAGGGCCGACTGGAATTTGCGCTCGATCAGGTCGGCCTCCGCCGGAGTGACCCTACCATCGATCAATGCGCTCGACACGGCTTCGGCCACCGCTCCCACTTCGCTCATCACCCGGCACACCGTCTGCGACAGGTCGTCCTGGCGCGCGCTTTCCGGCTGCGGCACCACGAAGGCCGCCATCCCGTGGCGCACCAGCAGGGCGTGCAGCGGCAGGTGGGCGTCCGGCACGCCGGCCTGGTGGCAGCGTTCGACGATCAGGGACACTTCCTCGAACGAGGGATAGTGGGAGGCGATCGTCGGCGCCAGCTTGTTGCGCAGGACGTTCACCGAGATGCCCAGTTCGCGCGCCAGCGCTTCCAGCCCGCCCGGATATTTGCGGGCCACCGTGTAGAGGGCATCGTGCTGGTTCATGTCCATGTAGCGTCGGGTCATGGTAATCCTTTGATATTTTTACCGGTGCATGTCAACATGCCCGTCGTTATCCTGATTCTAACTTTCGTCGGCACTCCTGACCATGCTGAAGCCCTTTTCGAAGTATGCACATGTCGCGTTGGCGTTCGCGCTGATCCTGCCGCTGGCTTCAGTCCCGGTGGAGGCCAGTCCGTCCAGCTCCTCGTCCTTCAAGAGCGGGTTCTCGTCGCAGCGTTCGTCGTCGTCCACGTCGTCTTCGTCATCGAAATCCTTCTCGTCGCCGAGGCCGTCGAAGTCCTCGTCGGGCGGTTTCGGCTCCTTCAGTTCCTCGCGGTCTCCGGATGCGCGAAAGCCGGATTCGGCGCTGTCGCGCAAGCTGGACATGGAGAGGTCGGACGCGAATGCGCTGCGCACGCTGGACGAACGCCGCGCCGCGCAGGCGGCACGGGAGTCGCGCGATACGGCGCGGCCGGCGCCGGGCCACGAGCCGCGCGACACCCGCGCGCCGCAGCAGGGCAATGGCTACGGCTACGGTTACGGCAACGGTTACGGCAACGCGCCGCCCGCGCAGCCGCCGATCATCGTCAACAACAACAACGGCGGCAGCGGGCTCAGACAGATCGTGGCCGGCGCCATCCTGGCGCGGCAGGCGGCGAACGCGCATGCCAACGGCAACCATGCCGGCAACGCCAACGGCAACGGCGGCAACGGCGGCGGCAATTACCCGGCGCCGGACGGTTCCGCCGGCGACCTGGCCAGCCAGGCCGGCGCCAACAGTGTCGGCAGCGGCGGCAGCGGCAACGGCGCGGCGGCAGGAAGCACGGTGCCGGCGCCGGCGCCGGCGGCGAAGGACAGCGGCGGCTCGCTGTTCGGCACCTTCGCCTGGCTGTGCGTGCTGTCGCTGATCGGCTGGTGCATCTACTTTGCATGGAAGCGCGCGAAAGCCCGGCGCGCCGCCGGCAAACCGAATTATTCGTTCGAAAGGAATTGAGCAGATGGCCTGGAAGGATGTATTCAGCTACGTGCGCGGCATCGCGGCAAAGAAAGGCGTCGCGCAGGGCGAGGCGCGGATGGACGAGGGCGTGCCGCTGGACGCGCGCATCGGCAGCGTGGTGCAGCTGCAGCACTCGCCGGTCATCCGCGCCCAGGCCAACGGTTCGCTGATCGCCATGCCGGCACCGGGCGACACCCGCATCCTGGCGGTCTCGCAGATGCGCCTGCAGCCGGATACCGAGCTGTATCGCCTCTACCTGGACAAGGGCGACGAGGACGCGAAAGAGAAATTCCTGCAGGTGTTCTGCGGCGACGACGGCAAGGTCGCCGAGATCCTCTACTGCACCCAGCTGGCGCGGGTGGTCCCGGAAACCGCCGACGACCAGGACGCCTACACCGGCCAGGCCGGCCATGGCCTCGGCGACCCCGGCTACACGCTATGGCGCGAGCAGCTGGCCGACATGCTGGGCGAGCCCGAGCTGGCGGCGGTGTTCGGCGACGGCGAACGCCTCGACTACGTGCGCGATGCCGGAGGCAGCAGCGCGGGCTTCGTCCAGCCCTTCCACGGCCGCGAGATCCGCATCGACGACGCCCAAGGCGTGCACGGCCTGCGCCAGGAGCTCTACTTCATGCCCTACGTGCGCGAGCTGGCGGGCGGCGGCCGCGAATATCTGTTGATCACCACCGAGATCATCGAAAGCGTCGATGGCGACACCTCGAAGCGCGGCATCCACGTCGACTTCGTGATCGGCATCCCGATGGAGCAGGAACGCATCGTCATTCAGTGACATCTTCATCTTCACCAACGAAAGGAAAGACAATGAGCAACGCAAGCGGATGGGGCCTGACTGCACGGCTGGTGACGAAACACTTCGGCGCCCTCGGCGACCGGATTTCGGAAGCCATCGCCAACTTCGATCCGGAGACCGCGACCGAGGCCGACCGCGACCGCCTGGTCGACACCCTGCGCGACACCGCGCAACTGCTGGCGACGGCGCGCGCTTCCTTCGACAAGGAGCACCAGGACGTGGTCAAGCTGCAGACCCTGATCGCCAGCGACGAGCGCGCCGCCGAGAAGCTGGCCGAGCGCCTGGCCGCCGGCACCATCTCGGAAGCCACGGTGACCCTGTTCTGCGACGAGCTGGAAGCCAACAAGGCGCGCCTGCCGCAGGAAGTCCAGGAAGAGGCGGACGCCAGGGCTTATATGGACGAGCTGCAGAAGATCGTCGACGCGCTGTCCAGGCAGCTGGCGGACTTCGACGCCCAGGCGCGCAAGGCGATCCAGCAGCTGGGCGCCGCCAAGGCCCAGAAGGAACTGCAGGAACTGCGCATGGAGCGCCAGGCCCAGCTGGCCGGCCTGTCCGGCATGCGCGGCAACTCGACGGCGCTGAACGCGCTCACCAAGCGCGCCCAGGCCGTCAGCAACGAAGCGGCGGGCTTGCGCATCGTCGCCGACATCGGCCAGAAGCCGCTCGACCAGCAGGCCGAACTCGATGCGATCCGCAAGTCGGTGAGCCAGCCGGAGACGGCCGGCGAGAGCGCGCTGGAACGCCTCAAGCGCCTGTCGGGCAAGACCGCGGCCTGATACGCTAGTCTGAATCGCGCAGCCAGGACTTGCTTGCGGGCCTGGCGGGAAGGGGAGTCGTGGCGGTCGCCGCGGCCTGGCTGCGCTGGCCGAACGCGTGTTCGGCCTTGCGCTGCCTGGCCGGCGCGCCGAGCTTCGCCTTGACGCCCAGTGCGCATCGGTAGAGCAGGGCGCCGACGCCCAGGATCATTGCGCTGGCGGTGATCGCCAATCCGTCGGGCCGGCCGGCGATGACGAAAATGCAGACGAAAGCGATGAGGTCGAGGCAGTAGATATAGTTGAATCCCGACTTTTTCTCGGAAGCGAGCTTGGTAACGGACATGCTGAATTCCAGGTAAATCCGCAGCGGGCGTATGCCGCATGCATGTCACCGATTCTATCATTTCCGCATGGAAATTCTTCCTGATTTTTTCGCAACGGCGGGCCGTAAGACCTATTGCGCCCAGTAGTCGACCACCAGCGATTTCTCCAGGCAAGCGCCGAGGGTGTCGACGAAAGCCTGGTGGGGCGCATGCGGCAGGTAGCCGTTGCGCTCCTTCAGCGTGCCGAAGTCGGCCACCACGGCATCGATCTGTTCGACGGTGGCGTTGTCCCTGAACGCGAACAGGACGACGTGGCGCAGGGTGGAAGAAGTGTCGATGGTCTGTCGCTACGATAGTCAAGGGCAGGCACCTTGCGGCGCACGATTGACGGCTTGTTTGACACGCCATAATCGTTGAGCAAGACTGCGCTCACGCGTCACGTGGAGGTTGGTACATGGATGTTCGCTGGGGCAACAAGGGAGTTTTTCAGGGAAGCGCAGCACACTCGATCGCCTACCGTCCGGACATCGACGGATTGCGCGCCGTCGCCGTCGGGCTGGTAGTGCTGTTCCATGCCTGGCCCAAGTGGCTGCGTTCCGGCTTCATCGGCGTCGACATCTTCTTCGTCATCTCCGGCTTCCTGATCACCTCGATCATCCTGAAGGACTTGAGGCAGCGCGAGTTCACGATCCGCGGCTTCTATGTGCGCCGGATCCGGCGCATCTTTCCCGCCCTCGTCACCGTCGTGCTCGCGGTGCTGGCCTTCGGCTGGTACGTGCTGCTGCGGCAGGAATTCGCCCAGCTCGGCAAGCACGTGGCGGCGGCGGCCGGCTTCGTGTCCAACCTGGTGCTGTGGAGCGAGTCGGGCTACTGGGACAACGACTCCGTCACCAAGCCGCTGCTGCATCTGTGGTCGCTGGGCGTGGAGGAGCAGTTCTACCTGATCTGGCCGGTCGCGCTGGCGCTGTGCTTCCGCGTCCGCTTCGGCATCCTGGCCTTCCTCGCCCTCACGCTCACCGGCTCCTTCCTGTACGGGCTCTATGCCACCTTCAACGATCCGGCCGCGGCCTATTTTTCGCCGGTGTCGCGCTTCTGGGAGCTGGCCTCCGGCGGCCTGGTGGCCTATGCGATGACCAAGAAAAGCCCGCTGCTGCCGCGCCCCGGACTGGTGTCCGCACTGGGCCTGGTGCTGCTGGTGCTGGGCGCGGTCCTGATCAAGGGGCAGGCCGATTTTCCCGGCGCCTGGGCGCTGCTGCCGGTGCTGGGCACCTGCGCCCTGATCGCCGCCGGCAACGTCTCCTTCATCAACCGCCGCCTGCTCGGCAACAGGCTGATGGTGACGGTCGGCCTGGTCAGCTATCCCTTCTACCTGTGGCACTGGCCGCTGCTGTCCTTCGGCTACATCATCGAAGGCGAGAAGCCCTCGGCGCTCCTGAAGGCGGCGCTGGTGCTGGCGGCGCTGGCGCTGGCCTTCCTTACCTACCGCCTGATCGAGCGGCCGGTGCAGCAGGCGCCGAACCGCCGCCGCGCGATCCAGGGACTGGTGGCGGCGATGGCCTGTTTCGGCGTGCTCGGCGGGATGGTGAAGGCGGGGCTGCTGCACGAGCGCATGCCGTCCACCGCGGTCGCCCGCTACATGGGCGCGCTGAACGATCTCGGCTTCCCGGATCCGGCCATGAAGCCGCTGCACTACAACGGTTCGCTGTTCCAGCAGCTGGTGGGGCAGGGCAAGGGGACCACGGTCCTGATCGGCGATTCGGTCATGGAGCAGTATGCGCCGCTGGTGTCGCAGGGCTTGCGCGAATCCCGCTTCGACCGCCACAACGTGATCTTCGCGACCCAGGGCGGTTGTCCACCGATCGAGGGCGCGGTGCGCCTGCCGCGCCTGCGCTATCCGACCTGCACCCAGTCGGTCGAGAATGCCTACCGGCTTGCGGCATCGCCGGAGGTCGACACCGTGGTCATCGCGGCCTCGTGGTACGCTTATTTTGCCAACTGGCAAAATGATGTCCAGGTGCCGGTCGAGGGCGTCCTGCAGGCCTTCCCGGCCAAGCCCGCGCACCAGGCGGCCTACGCCACCTTGCAGCGGTCGGTGGCCCGGCTGCGCGAAGCCGGCAAGCGCGTCTACCTGGTCCTGCAGCCGCCGGCGGGCGACATGTTCGATCCGCGCTCGATGATCACCGGCTCGCGCTTCGGCGAAATGCAGCCGCGCAAGGACCTGGCGCCGTTCCGCGTCGACCGCTTCTACAGCGACAACGCGGAGCCGCGCAATCGCCTGCTGCAGATCGCCCAGGACACCGGCGCGATTCCCATCGACCCGGTCGACACCATCTGCAGGAACGGCATCTGCCCGACCGTGAATGCCGCTGGCGAACCGATCTACACCGACCCGGTCCACATGCGGCCCTTCTACGTGCGCAGCAAGGTGCGCTACCTCGATCCGGCGCTCGGCGGCACCGGCGCCGGATCCCAATTGTCGTTCCTGCCGTCGAGGTAGCTGACCGGCACCGCGGCCAGCTCCTCGTCCGTCAGTCCGTCCAGGCAGTGCACGCTGACCGCCACGTAGGCACCCCAGCGCGGCGAACTGCCCTTGCCGAAGGGCCGCACGCCGCAGGTGGCGCAAAAGAAGTGCTGCTCGGTGCGCGTGTTGCAGCGGTACTCAGTCAGCGCCGCCGCGCCGCGCAGCAGGCGGAAGGCAGGGGCGGGCACGATCGCCGCCCAGTTGCGCTGCTTGCTGCACAGCGTGCAGTTGCAGCGGATCGTGCCTTTGGAAAGGTCGATCCCGGCTTCGAAGGCGATCGCGCCGCAATGGCAGCTGCCCTGGTAGCTTGCGAGGCCGGCCATGCTCAGCGCGCCGCCGCCGGCATCGGCTTCTCCACCAGCGGCAGCTCGATGTAGCTGCTGTGGTAGATGCGCTGCGTCGCCTTTTTATAATCCTCCGGCCTGGCGAAGAAGATGTTGTCGACGAAGGTCTGGGGGTTGCGGTCGTACAGCGGGAACCAGCTCGATTGCACCTGCACCATGATGCGGTGGCCGGGCAGGAAGACGTGGTTCGCGGTCGGCAGCTTGATGCGATAGGACAGCGGCTTGTTGGCGGCCAGGGCTTTCGGCTTGTCGTAGCCTTCGCGGTAGCGGCCGCGGAAGATGTCGCCCGAGATCATCAGCTGGTAGCCGCCCATCTGCGGCTGGCTGCCCACCTGGTCCGGGTAGACGTCGATCAGCTTCACCACCCAGTCCGAATCGGTGCCGCTGGTCGAGGCGACCAGGTTGGCGACCGGCTCGCCGCTGATCTTCACCGGCACCGTCAGCACGCTTGATACGAAGGTGGCGACGTCGGTGCGGCCCGAGGCTTCGCGCTGGTCGTCGACCATCCAGCGCGGCCAGGTCTGGCCCTTGGCTTCGTCGTAGCCGTAGGGCGGGATCGGGCGCTGGCGGAAGGGCACCGGTTTCGCCGGATCGGACACGTATTCGTCGTAGGCTTTCGGCTCGGGCGCGCCGCCCAGCACCGCCTTCTGGTTCGCCGCCAGGCGCAGCGGCACCGGCTTGATCGCGCAGGCGCCGGCGTCGGGGCAGCCGCTCGGCCAGGTGGCGAGGGTGCGCCACTTGTTGGTGCCGGTTTCGAAGGCCGTGACGACCGGGATCGGGGGCGTGTTGGTGTCGCCCTTCAGGTAGCGGTCGAGGAAGGGCTTGAGCACTTCCTGGCGCCAGTACAGCGCGGTGTCGGTGCCGAACTTGAGCGCGCCCAGGCTGCTGCCGTCGCCGATCGCGCCGCCGTGGTTCCACGGGCCGAGCGTCAGGTGCACCAGGCCCTGGGTGTCGTTCGGCTTGATCGCCTTGTAGACGGCGATCGGTCCGTAGATGTCTTCGGCGTCCCACAGGCTGTGCACCAGCAGGGTCGGCACCGTGACCGGCTGGGCGGCCAGGATCTTGTCCATCGCCTGCTGCTGCCAGAAGCTGTCGTAGCTCGGGTGCTGCGAGAGCTTGCGCCAGAAGCCGCTCTGTTCCAGGCCGCGTTCGCGCGCCAGGGCGCCGGCCGAACCCGCGCGCATGTACATGTCGTAGTCGTCGTAGTTCGAGACATACCATTTTGCGGAATTGCCGCGCGTGACCACCTGCTCGAGGATGTACGACAGGTTGATCTGGCGGAACGCGCCGTGGTGGAACCAGTCGTCGCCCATCCAGCCGTCGACCATCGGGTTCATCGGCACCGCGGCCTTCAGCGCCGGGTGCGGATTCACCAGCGCCATCAGGGGCAGGAAGCCGTCGTAGGAAATGCCGATGATGCCGACCCGGCCATTGGTCTCGGGGATGTTCTTGACCAGCCAGTCGATGGTGTCGTAGGTGTCCGTCGAGTGGTCGACCGGGGTCGGGTTCAGCGGGCCGCGCAGGGGGCGGTTCATCACGTAGTCGCCTTCCGAGCCGTACTTGCCGCGCACGTCCTGCACCACGCGGATGTAGCCGCCCTGGACGATCACGTCGGCGGCATTGTCGTAGCCGCTCAGGATCGATTCCATGTCCGAGCTTTCGGCATGGCTGGTCAGGCTCGACGCGTCGTAGGGTGTGCGGGTCAGCAGGATGGGCGCATTCTGCGCGCCCCTGGGCACGATGATGATGGTGTTCAGGCGGGTGCCGTCGCGCATCGGGATCATCACGCTGCGCTTGACGTAGTTGAAGCCGGCGGTCGGCGCCGCGAATTCGGCCGGGGTTTCCGAGGGCAGGGCGGGGTATTGCGGGGCCGGCCTCGGCGCCGGCGTCGGCGCTGCCGTCTGGGCCTGGGCGAGGCCGGCGAAGGCCAGCGCGCAGGCAAGCGCGAGGCGGTTGCTTGGTGACTTCATGGGCGTCCTTGTTCTGGTCTTGTCGTGGGGTGAAGTACTGCCGCCGCTACGTTAGCACAAGGACGCGGGGCAGGGATCAGCCGTGCGTGAAGCGCTCGAACAGGAGGGTGCCCTGGCGCCGCGTGGCCGGGCCGTCGAGGTGGTCCCACCAGCCGAGCGGGAAGGTCATCTTGCGGTCGGCCATGGCGACCAGATTGTCGAAGCCGCGCTGGCTCTCGCTCACGGTGATGATGCGGGCGTCGACCTCGGCGGCGATGTCGAGGCAGATGTCGCCGCGGTCGTCGCGCCAGGGCTGGGTGCCCCCGGAAGGGTCGCCGCGCCAGGCGCGGATGCGGCTGATCGCGTCCCAGGGCACGACCAGGCCGCGCACCGCGAAGCAGGTGTCGGAAACCAGGATCGCCGGCGCGGACGGGGTCCGCAGCCAGCCCGGCCGGCGCAGCAGCCGGGTTTCGATGGCGTCGAGCAGGGCTTTCATGGTGTTCCTTCGATGCGTCCTTCAGTCGGCGGTGCGGTGGGTGCCGCTGCGGTCGACCAGCAGCTGGCCGCGCTCGGCGTTGCGCTTGTCGGTACCGGCCAGGTTGACGGCCGCGCTGCCGGGGCCGCGCACCTGGATGTCGCTCTGGCCGACGTTCAGGCGGCGGCCCTGGAGGCTGCCGGAACCGTTGATGCGGGCGCTTAGCTGGTCGACGCTGCCGTCGATGCGGGCATCGCCGGGGCCGTCCATGCGCAGCAGCAGGCGCTTGCCGGACATGCTGGCGGTCAGCTCGCCGGAGCCCTGCAGTTCGGCATCCAGGGTGTCGGAGACGTTCTGCAGCTTGACGCCGCCCGGACCGCGGCTGCGCACGATGGCCTTGCGCACCTTCAGGCCGTCGCCGTTCAGGTCGCCGGAACCGCTGGCCTCCAGCGTCAGGTCGCCGATCTCGCCGGCCAGCTGGGCATTGCCGGGGCCGCCCATGCGCAGCTGGCTGGTGGCCGCCTGCAGGCCGCGCGCGGTCAGGTCGCCCGAGCCGTGGATTTCGGCGTCGAACGTGCGGATGTTGCCGGCGATGCAGGCATTGCCGGGGCCGCGCTGCACGCTGCGCGCGCCTTCGACCAGCAGGTCGCAGCCTTCGAAGTCGCCCGAGCCGCTGCTTTCCAGTTCCAGCGAGCGGCTGCTGCCGGACAGTTTGAGGTCGCCGGGGCCGCGCATGCGGGCCGACACCCGCGCAACCCGCAGGCCGTCGGCGCTAAGGTCGCCCGAGCCGCTCATCTGGGCCGCCAGCTGGTTGGCGATGCCGGACAGGTGGACGTCGCCGGGGCCGTGCATGTTGACGTCGGCATCGGCGGCCTTCACGCGGCGCAGGTCGAGGTCGCCGCTGCCGCTGCTTTCCACCACCAGCTGGCGCACCGCGCCGCTCGCGCGCAGGTCGCCGGGGCCGTTGCTGACCACGGTGAAGCGGTCGCCGCCGGCCTGGGCCAGCTCGACGTCGCCGCTGCCGTTCATGCGCAGGCTTTTCAGGCCGGCGGCGCCGATGGTGACGGTGGTCTGGTCGCGGCGCTTGCGGCTGCCGAAGCTGAAGCTGAAACCGGAGCGCTCGAGCGGACGCACCACCAGGGTGTCGCCGCGCACCGCGACTTCCATGCCGTCGAGGTCCTTGCGCTCGCCCGAGACCTGCACCGCCTGGCGCGCCTGGGCATCGATCACGACGCGGTAGGGACCGGACAGCTCGATCGCGCTGAAGGCGCCGACCTGGCGCTGCTCGGTGACGATGCCGCCGCTCTGGGCCTGTTGTTGCGGCTGGGCGAAACTGGCGTGGCTGGCGACGGCGCCGCAGGCGGCGACGAGGGCGATGGCAAGGGCGATGCGGTTGGGGGCGGTCTTCATGATCTCGTTCTTGTGGAAGGGGGACGGTGTCCGGAGCCTGAACGATATGGCAAGCTTGTCCTGTCTGCATGCGAAAAACGACGGACGCGCAAAAACGCGGCACCAACTGCAAAAGCCGGGGGCTGGACGGGGTATATTGTTCCCATGTCCACGCTCACCGTCCGCAAGCCGAACCTCGACCTGTCCCGCGGCTTTCCGCGCCACTGGATGGGCGGCGACGTCTATCGCACCGCCTTCATGAATGCACTGTCGATGAGTTTTCCGCTCGGCGAGCAGATGTTCATCGACAGCGTGCGCGCGGCGCCGCCCGAGGCCATCCTCGATCCGGCCCTGCGCGCCGAGGTGAAGGACTTCGTCGGCCAGGAGGCCAGCCACCGTTTCATGCACCAGCAGTTCAATGAGGAACTGGCGCGCCAGGGCTTCGATTACACGCTCGAGCCGAGGATGAAGTGGAAGGTGGAGCGCATCCGCCGGCTGCCGCTGCAGGACCGCCTGGCCATCACCTGCGCGCTGGAGCACTACACGGCGATGCTGGCGGATTACGTGCTGCGCCACCCCGGGTGGCTGGAGGGCGCCGATCCGCGCCTGCGTACGCTGTGGAGCTGGCACGCGGCCGAGGAGCTGGAGCACAAGGCGGTCGCCTTCGACGTCTACCGGGCGGCCGGCGGCGGCTACCGGAAGCGGGCGATCTGGTACCTGCATGTGAGCCTGGCGTTCTGGCTGGACACCCACTGGCAGACCGTCCACAACCTGCGGCGCGACCATGCCGTCTGGCGCCCGGGCACCTGGACCAGCGCGGCGCGCGCCTGGTTCGGCTGGCGGGGCATGGCCTGGAGCCTGCTGAAGCCGGGCCTGGGCTACCTGTCGCCGCGATTCCACCCTTGGAAGCACGACAACCGGGCCCTCCTGCGGACGTGGCTCGAGAGCAACGAAGACAGCGTCCGCGCGATCGGCAGCACCCGGGCCTGAGCCGCTTGCGCGCTTCCCGTGGCCGGATCCGGGTGCCGGTGTCATAATGGATGGCTAGTGCAAGGAGACTATCTGTGATTCGCTATCTGGGCACACGCAAGAATGCGGAAGGTGCCTCCGTCTATGTATTTCTCGTCAACGGCATGGAGAAGGAAGTGCGCGAGCACGCCCTCAAGCAGCATCCCGGCTGCTACGAGGCCCTGCCGGCGTCGGTGAAGGCGAAGATCGCCGCCAACCGCGCATGGCTGTCGAAGCTCTGACCCCGTTGCGGGCGGCGCTGCTGCCGCTGTTGCTGGTCGCCGTTGCCGGCCCGGCCTGCGCGCAGGCCGGCGACAAGCAGCCGTCCACCTTCGGTCCGGTGGTCGGCGGCGCGCTGCTGTGCCACGACCAGGTCGACAACAAGTATTTCCATTCCTGGCTCAGCACCCATTTCGGCGCGCCCTACAAGCACGAGGGCGGGGCCTACTGGTTCCGCACCGGCGAGGCCAGCTTGTGGGGCGTCCCCGTCACCGAGGTGATGGTCGGCGACGACACCAGCGAGCTGGCCTTCCTGGCCGCGGTGGCCGAGGTGCCGCCGGACGAACTGGAACAGTCGATCCGGCGCGCGTCCGGCGTGCCTTATCCGGCGGCGGATGCTTCGCCCTATCCCTTGCGCATATCCGCCCCCGGCAGCACGATCGCTTACTACAATACCAAAAGCAAAATATACTGCGCGAAGTTCAAATCGCTGCCGCCGCGGCGCTAGGGTATTCCTGGTATGTACACCAATTACTTCAATCTGACGCAACAGCCGTTCTCGATCGCGCCGGACCCGCGCTACCTGTTCATGAGCGAGCGCCATCGCGAGGCCCTGGCCCACCTGCTGTACGGGATCGGCAGCGGCGGCGGCTTCGTCCTGCTCACCGGAGAAATTGGCGCCGGCAAGACCACGGTCTGCCGCTGCTTCATCGAGCAGGTCCCGGACAACTGCCGCCTCGCCTATATCTTCAACCCGAAGCTGACGGTCGAGGAACTGCTGCTGACGATCTGCGACGAGTTCCGCATCGGGCTGGCGCCCGCATCGGGCGGGGCGCTGGGTGTGAAGGGTTATGTCGACGCCATCAACGGCTACCTGCTGGACAGCCATGCCCAGGGCAATAACAACGTGCTGGTGATCGACGAGGCCCAGAACCTCTCGCCCCAGGTGCTGGAACAGCTGCGCCTGCTGACCAACCTGGAGACCAGCGAGCGCAAGCTGCTGCAGATCATCCTGATCGGCCAGCCCGAACTGCGCACCATGCTGGCCCAGCCCGAGCTGGAGCAGCTGGCCCAGCGCGTGATCGCGCGCTACCACCTGGGCCCGCTGTCCGCATCCGAGACCGGCGCCTACATCGCCCACCGCCTGACGGTGGCGGGGGCGCATCCGGGCAACCCGATCCCGGCTTCGCTGGCGCCGCTGATCCACCGCCTCACGCACGGGGTGCCGCGCCGGATCAACCTGCTGTGCGACCGCGCGCTGCTCGGCGCCTATGTCGAGAACAGCCGCGAAGTGACGCCCAGGATCCTGCGCCGCGCCGCCCAGGAAGTATTTGCCGATGAGGAAAGGGCGCCGCGCGCGCCCATGCGCTGGCCGCTGGTGGCGGGCGGGGTGCTGGCCGGCGCCGCGATCAGTGCCGCCGCCTGGCAGGCTGTGCCGCATACTCCCGCGCCGCCCGCGCCCGCCGCGGTGGCGGCCGCGCCAAAGGCTCAGCCTTCGGCCAGACCGAAGGCTCCGGCGGCTGCGGCGGCGCTGCCCGCCGCCGCGCAGGCGCCCGCGAAACCCCTGTTGCTGGCGACCCAGACCGAAGCCCTGCGCGAACTCGGCACCTTGTGGGGCCAGCAATTGCCGACAGACACACCTTGCCAGGGCGCGCCGAAGCTGAACCTGCGCTGCTACCAGGGGCGCGGCGGCCTGTACGAACTGCGCCTGCTCGACCGTCCGGCCATCGTCGCCCTGCACGACGGCCAGAAGCTGGGCTATGCGGTGTTGAGCTCGATGGATGCCGACAGCGCCACCCTGAGCGTCAACGGCCAGCGCCAGAAGGTCAGCCTGGGCGCGCTCGCGACCCGTTTCGACGGCGAATACACGACCTTGTGGAAAGTGCCGCGCGCCTTCCGCGACGAAGTCCATCCGGGCGACAGCGGCCCGGACGTCGACTGGATCGCCGCCCGCCTGGCGGAACTGAACCAGCTGACGGCGCCGCCTACCGAGCAGCCGCTCGACGAGCCGACGCGCCGCCTGCTGCGCGCTTTCCAGTCGAAGCAGAATTTGAAGGCGGACGGCGTGGCCGGGCCGCGCACCTATATGCGCCTGAACCAGTTGAGCGGGGTCGACGAGCCGCGCCTGCTCGCGAGCAGTGGAACGGGAAAATAATATGTCCTATATCCTCGAAGCCCTGAAGAAGGCCCAGGCCGAACGCCAGCTCGGCAACGCGCCCACCATCCACGCGCCGCAGCCGGTACAGGCCGCCCAGCCGGGCATGGCCGCCAGCCGCAGGCCGCTGTTCATCGGCCTGGGCGCGGGCGTGCTGGTGGCGGCGCTGGGCGGGCTGGTCCTCTGGCAGCGCGGGGCCGGCCCGGCGGCGCCGGCGGCTGCGCCTGCCGCGCCTTCCGTTGCCGTGCCGGCGCCGGTGCCATCCACGCTGCCGCCGCCGGTGGCCTCCCGCCAGGGCCTTGCGCCATCGGTGGCTGCGGGCGCCGCTTCGAACACGCTGGTGGTGAGCGCACCGCCGGCGCCGGCGCCGCGCCCCGTGCACGTGGCGGAAG